>JBCCOI010000056.1:0-21127 GCA_039025515.1 Planctomycetota bacterium | reverse complement strand
GTCGAACGCAACATGCTGCGAACATGGACGTACGCCGCGAGCGATCTTCAGTGGCAGACGGCCCGGAACTCGCACGTCGCGACCGCAGCGGTAGCCATCTAGTCAGTTTCTACCCAGCTCATTGTTCTTCTTTCGGGCCGATCCAACTCTCGTTTGCGGCGGCCCGTATCTGCCGGCGTCCCAGAAGGTATCGCTGCTGGCGGGTGCCGTCGAAACGGTCAGCCACTCCCAAGAGTTTGGCGCGAATAGCGTCGTCTGACTTGACTCGCAAGGCGAGTCGATGGGCGATCGCTAGTTGGTAGCGTGCTTGTGGGTAAATCGGCACAAGCCTCTGCGAAAGTGACCACTGTTCAATATCGACAGTGTGCCAACGATCCGCGTCATGATCTTCTACGTGTGGCTTCAGCGAACTTGGCAGGTACTCCAACGCCGTCTCGTGCACTTCGAGTTCGACGCGACTGTTGTGCGGCGAATAGAGCGCCCATGACGGCCAATGGTCCCAGTAGCCCCGGCGTTCCAGGCATGGAAGCAACAACGCCGCTAACAGCAAGACCGTGGAGACGTACATCCACGGAGTCCGTCTTTGCACGCGCATTGGTGGTGCACTTCCGGAGAGGAACAGCAAGTAAGCCTGGCAAGCCAGCAGGCCGTTCCAAACTAGGACACCAAGGCTGTGATTCATTCCCCACGGACCCAAAAGCAAAAGCAATGTCAGGTGCAAGGCAATCGCGAACCAACCGCCCAGCCACCTTGTCTTTGGATAGATAAGAATGCACGCGATCAGCAATTCGGACAATGGAAGCGCGAGCGAAATCTTCGAAGCCTGAACCAGAGATATTTCGACCAACGGGCTTGCCGCCGCACGAACCATCTCGGCGCCCACGGTGTGCACGAACTGATAATCGAGTTTTCCTGCCGCGCTATAAGCGTAAATACTAATGGCGACCGCGATGATCCATCGTCGCGCGACTGGCCAATCAAAAGACGCAATTGCCAGCGCGTACAGCGCAGATTGATAAGCCCATGGCTGCAGCCTCTGTTGGTCACCGAGAATGAGCACGATCAGCGCGACGAGAATGAGCCCCCAACCGAGTCGGCAATCCCCGCGTTTGACGATCAGCGACAAAGCCAGGAAAAACACGATCCGCCCAATCATGTCTACGGCTGCATTCGTTTGCGGTAGCAACGAAGTCCAGCCGACGGAGGGAAACCCGGATGCCATCCATGAGGTCATCCAAATCGGATAGGTGGCCGCAAAAAGCGCGAACAGTCCGGCAGCCCAAAGCCGCGAGAAAGTTGCTTCATTACGGTTTGCTAAAGATGGTTGATCTGGAGAGGCCGATTTGCCGTCCGCCACATTCTGCTCCCTGGAGTCACCGGCCGACGCGCGGCCAATCCGACGTCGGTTCCGCTTGGCTGGTCTTACACACCGGGCTATCATAGCCCGAAGTGTTGCCCCCGTAGCTCAGTGGATAGAGCAGAGCTTTCCTAAAGCTAAGGTCGGACGTTCGAATCGTCTCGGGGGTGCTCCGTCTGCTTGCGTCCAATGGCAGCAAGCGACGTCGAGTTGCTATTGACGCTGGTTTTCACGGGCTTTTTTCATGTCTTGTCGGTCGGCTCTGGTCACGTTGTCCGCCAACGTCCGGCTTGATCTGCTACAAGCTTGAAGCGTTGCCCGGTCGGAGCGGTTCCCCGCTGTTCATCGTTCATCGAAGCGGGAACCAAAGTCGTCGCCCTCGTCACATGGCGAACCGGCGAAGGTCATGGGCTCGCGATGAACGCCGCTCGGGTGCGTGCGTTTGTTCGCGGCGAAGTCGCTTAAGCCGAAAGCGAGCTCCCCGATGACGCGATCCCACATTGGCAATCTCGCGTGCGTTTGGTTCTCGTCACATCACACGGTTGCCGGCCCTTCGAACTGCAGAAGCAGTCGATGGCGGACGACGTTCGCTACGAAACCGTGAACATCAAGAACGTAATCGCAAAGGGCTACGACGTCCGAGTACACCAACGCTGATGGTGTTACTCGATAACCAGCTCAAGCACACCGCAAGCGGCCTGCTTCGCGACGATCGCTTGCAAGCGTTCCTTGCCCGCTTGGGATTCTCCAATCGCAACGAAGACGACCAGCCAACGACGCAGACCTATCCGACGACTTAAATTTATGGAGCAATCCCCGTCGCCGGGACCGCCGTCCCATCCGAGACTGCATCGACCAAGCCAAAACCCGCTTCGCATGGTCGCTCCTCGCCAAATGGCTCGGATTCGCGTCCGGGGGCGTAGCGCTCCTCATTCCGCAGGTCGTGATTACGCACCGAGCGTTACGCAGATTGCGAAACACGAACAGCAAAGGACGCTCGGCTAGGCCGCAAACCCGTCGACGAACGACCAAGCATTCGCGAAAGACTTCTCCACGGCATCAAGCCGACAAGAGATAGTTTTCAGCGTGGCTTGCCGGGACTTGGTCCCGTTTCGGATATCGTTTCGACGACTTGCTCCTCGTCGCCCTCCTTCATGAAATCAAACTCGAACTGATATTCGTGGCCGATCGCGTTGGGGTTGTTCTCCAAGAAGCTCTCGAGGTCGCGAGTCGCACTTTTACGCTGCTTTGTGATGTTATTATCTCGCTGCTCGAAAGCATTTAAAGCGTGGTCCACACTCATCGTGTGAATGTGATCGTACTTGAGATCGAAAAGCAGATTACCATTTTCATCGACGAGCCCGCTTGGCACTTTAGCCACCAGCATTGTTCGGACTCTCCGTCCCTGCGGATCATTCATCCGCATACGACGCATCGCCTCCGAAAAACGCTTTTTCAGGATCGCTTTGGGATCCACCGTCGGCAGATCAGCCATTCCGTTGGCCAATGCGAATTCAACAACATCATCGAGGCGAAACGGCCCCGGATGATGCTTCTGGTATTCTCGCG
Source organism: Planctomycetota bacterium (assembly GCA_039025515.1). GTDB lineage: Bacteria > Planctomycetota > Planctomycetia > Pirellulales > Pirellulaceae > Stieleria. The sequence goes on along the minus strand of JBCCOI010000056.1, from coordinate 18,201 downwards.
AAATATCTTTCCAAATCTCGGATTCGGTCTTAGCCATACTTTTGAGATACATGCTCAGTTAGCTCCTCGTCGATTTCGCGAATATGCGAGTGAAGTGCATTGACCAGTCGTTGTGCGAGCAATGTGCGACCCTCATCCCACTCAGGGTGTTCGACAAGCTGCTCAATGCTTCCGTACTCGTTCTTGATAGTCGTCAGCATCCCGCTAACGCTTTGCAGCCAAACAATGAACTGATCCGATGCCTCGCCAGCCACGCTACCTAACTCCACACCAGTTTTCGTTTTAGGTCGTTGCAATGCGACGGCGGAAGAAGGCCATCGAACTGCAACCTCCCAACAACAATGCCGGGGGAAACGCCTACTTCATTGGCAAACGCCTTCATCGCCCTCTTTGTTTTTAAAAGTGGAAGTTCGGCTGACCGTTCCGGTGGAACCAGCAAGTCTCTGGCGAACTCGTTGGCTTCCTTTTCCTCGGTCGTATCGTCGTGCCGTCCATACTCAACAAACATCTTCCGCTTCCCATGAAGCAGGATGTGACCAGCTTCGTGAAAGAAGCTAAACCAAAGCTGATCGTCCGACTTGAACCTGAGGCTGACTTGAATCAACGCCTTATCCTTGGACAACCATCTAGCAACACCGCTTACGCCCGCTCTAGGAATCTCTTTGACAAATACCACCGCAACGCCGGTGGGAGCGAATAGATCGCGAAGATCGTCCGGCCAATTTTTGGCAGAACCGACCGTCAAGTCTCGGGCCTCGCGAAGTGCTTCCGCAAATCGTTTAGCGTCAAACGACTCGCAGTCAATTTCAGCCGCCTTGATCTCACCCATCCGCAGCCATGCAGCCACAAAACCCGGATGCCGTGATTGGGCCTCTCGGCCACGATACTGGGCCGTCGGATTCGTCCACGTTCGACGCCAAGACTCAACGCTACTCACTTCAAAGAACTTGAACGCTTCGCGAACTAGCAAAACGGAATCCTTTGTCTCCGAGACCAAGCCTCGTGCGATCAACTCCTTGACGGGAATCTCTTTCAGCCATTCCTTGCAACTGGCTAAACGTTGCGACTCATCGGCTTGGGCAATCACCTGACGATAAGCAACTTCACGAGCATTCCAAAATGAAGCCGGAACACCTATAGCTAACTCGAATTTTTCCGCCGTCTCAAACGAGATGGGTGCGACGCCGTTGACGATCTGGCTGACGGTTTTCTCGGCTAGCCCGGTACGCAAGCACAGATCCGCTTGCGACATTCCTTTTGAGTCGAGGACTTCTTTCAGCGTTGTCCCGGGCGGGACGGCGTAATCGGGTTCAAATTTATGTTCAGACATGTTTTTTCCGCCGGTCGTGGTTTGCCCTGCCCGTCTTGGATTTTCAAATCTCAATTGTGGTAGTCGCCGATTCCGACGACCTCAATCTTCGTCACTGCTTCCCAAATCAATGCTCCGTCTTTCTTTGGCACAGGCTCATGATCGGGGCGAAACACCAAACGATCGGGATGCACCAAATCCAATGCCAGATGACCGGCAAAGTCGCCCTTCAGTTCGTGGCAACGCCCCGGTAGGAACCGCATCACCACGAGCGTTTCCGCTGCCGCCAAGTCGAGCAATCGCTGCTGGATCAAGCCAGACTGACGAGGCCCATACTTTCCACGCAACTTCTTTTCCGAACTGCACAACTTAGCCAACTTTGCCGTTTCAAATGAGATTTCCACTTCGGCCACCCTGCAATTTTGCTTTACCTTGTCGGTAAAGACAAATCAATCCAATGCCGAAACTTACCTTAACCGGAAAGGTAAAGCAAATAGCCAATGAAAAACGGCAAAAAGCCAGTGAAGTTGAGGGTTCCTTGATTTTGTAACGCACTGGTCTTTTCGTTTTCGCGGTGTTCCTCTCTTCTCGAACAGCGGCCGGAGAGTCGTTCGTGCAGCGACAGCAGGAATTCGACGCGGTAACGTTCCCGCGGACAGAGTTGGCTGTGGAAGAACAGGTCATCTGGATGAAAACGCACGGCAAGCTATAATCTTCGCGCTTTGTTTTCGAATTTCAGTTCGATGGCCGGGCGTTTGTCAGGGTTGCGATCACGTCAATGGCTACCTCGTCCAGAGTGGACCAGGCACGCACCAAGTCGCCCAGAGTAGCATCGTCCAAAATCGCTTCGGTTTTCGCTTCGGGTAGTCCGAAATGGTCTGCGAAAGCCTGAGAAAACGGCAGAGGCTCGCACCCCTTCGGGGGTGCTTGATCGACTGCAGATGGACCGTCGCTACTCATCCGAGATCGATCAGCTGACGGGTTTCCAAGATCCGTTGCAGTGCTTGTTGGCATCCTTCGATGCTTCGCGAATTTACGGCGGCGAGCAATTGTTCCGCGAGTGGATGAAAGCATGGGAAGCCCGAAGCATCTCCCGCACGTCCCAGCCACATCGCCTCGTTGATCAAGTCTTCGAAGCCTTGGCCTTGCACGAAGCGAAGCATGATGAGCAAACGATCGTCGAGCTGGTTAAGGAAGCTCTCGGCGACGTGGCGGAAGTCGGCGTCATCCAACGGGAGCGTGCAAGCGATCGATGTGTCATTTCGTTCGGCCACTCGGGGCAGTTCATTCGAAGTGTCCATCGAGCTCTGATCCGAGATCGTCGGCTTGACCAACCGGCCTCCGATTGTGCGTATTTCTCCCAAAATTTCAGATGCCAACTCATCATCTCCTTCGCCCGCGGCGCGCTCGAGTCGCGATGCCGGTGACGTGAATTGTGGAAACCCGACCGTGCCGCCTGAGCCCTTCAGCCAATGAGCTTCCTTCTCAACGCTCGCAAAGTCTCCTTGGGCAAGAGCCACCTGCATCCCGTCGAGACGACAACCGAGCTTATCAATGAACTGTGCAACGATTTGCTTGAGCTCCTCATCGTCCAATGGAAGTTCCGCATGAATCGGCTCCAGCGAACCGGACCTTTCTCGCGTACGCGTTGAGACAGAGAAACTGTCGATCATCGTTGGCCCACGCACGATCGACTCGACGGATTCCTGACTCATGAATCACCCTGCTGCATCGCATCTCATTCGAAAGCATTCCACACCAAGACAGAGAATCGGTTGCGGTTCATCGCACCATGAGTCATCGCTGCATTGGATTCGTACGGAAGCCGCGAAGAAGGCTCCAACGTTCGGAATGTAGTGACCACGGGGAGCTTTCACTTCGGCACATCTGGTAAAGCTGGATCACCAATTTGACCGAGTCGGCGAAGTTGACGCTGTTGTTCAAACAGGACGATTCCGACGGTCGTAGCGAGATTGAGGCTGCGGACGATCGGCCGTGTCGGCAAGCGAATCGCGTTCTGCTGGTGTGGCTGCACGATCGTTCTGGGAAGACCTTTCGACTCACTTCCGAAAACGAAACAGTCGGAAAGTTGGAAATCGACATCCCAGATTTCACGAGTGGCGAATCTCGAGAAGAAGAACGTCCTTTCCGTAACCATCTGCCGGGCAACCTCTTCCCAGCTGTCGGACATTTGCAAATCCAGGTGCTTCCAATAGTCCAGTCCGGCACGTCGAACCCGTTTCTCACTGAGATCGAACGATGCGGGGCGCACGATCCAGAGCTTCGCGCCCACTGCCACGCAACTGCGGCCGATGTTGCCAGTGTTTTGGGGAATCTCTGGTTGATAGAGAATGACGTGCGCGACGGGCGGGGCATTTGAATGGGTGGAAGACTGCAAATCATTCGGCATGGGCAAAAACCTGGCGAGCAGAAACGCGTATGAATGGCTGTGGGTTGCAAGGGGGTCGATCGGCGTGACACACTATCAGGACAACGCCCGTGTTTGCATGTGGCAGATCATGCCACATTTCGCACGGCCTCGCCTCTTTTCGCACCGCTGAAGCACCAGTCGCCTATGCCGATTCAAGTTACGTGTCGTCACTGCCTGAAACGATTTCAGGTCAGCGACAAGTTCGCCGGCAAGTCGGGACCCTGTCCCAACTGCAAGAAAATGATCGAGGTGCCGAAGGCCGATGAGCAGGTCGTTATTCACGCGCCAAGTAGTGACGCACCGCAGGACAGCACGGGCACCAGCGTTCTGAAACCGATCCGTCGGCAAGAAACGGATGTCACGCGTAGGGGACTGTTCATCACACTCGGTGCCGTCGGTTTTGTTTTTCTTTGTGCCATCGTCGTCCGTTTCATGAATCTCGGCACCGGTGCGATGCTGGGCGCGCAGATCGTGGGGCTACTCGCGCTTGCGCCTCCGCTGACGTGGGCCGGCTACTCGTTTCTGTATGACCAAGAACGCGAGCCCTACGTGGGAGCTGAGTTGCGGAACCGCGTCCTGGTCTGCTCGGCGATCTTTGCGGTGCTTTGGTGCATCTACGCATTTGTTCCCGGGTATCTCTTCGAGCTAGAAAAAGCGTCGGAAATGTCTTGGACGGTTTTCGGTATTACGCTTTGCGTCATGATTGCACTCGGCGCGTTGGCGTCCGCCGCCACATTCGAACTTGAGTTCTTTGGTGGCGTGATCCACGCGGGACTTTACTTCATTGCAATCGTGCTCCTCGCTCTGACAAGTGGCGTCATGCTAGCCGGCGTGCTTCCGAGTGGGCCATGAGAGACGAAGAAACGCTCCAACGTCCCGAGCAATCAGAGCCGGGCAATTCAAAAAGCGCGCTGCTTTCTGCAATACAACAAAAGCTTGACGAAGGATCGGTCCCGGAGTTGAAACTGCTCCACAGCATCGGGGCGGGCGGAAGTTCGCTGATTAGGATCCCTCCCTCGGACAGTGTTCCGTTAACGGAACGCGTGCGACGAGTCTTGGATACCGCCGCACTGCGGAGGCTCGCCGATATCAGTCAGCTCGGCATGGTGACGCTTGTGTATCCCGGTGCCAAGCACTCTCGGCTTGAGCATACCTTGGGCGTTTATCAGAACGCGCTAAACCTATTGTCTCGTTTTCTCGGCGAGGCGTCTCAACAAGGCATTGAGCTTGATGCGGCGCACTGTGACGCTTTTCTCTTGGCTTCGCTTGTTCACGACGCGGGTCATTGGCCGTTCTGCCATCCGATCGAAGACATGCAGATGGATTCATTGCCGCGTCATGAGGAGCGAGTTGAATCGCTGCTAAGGGAACCGGAGCTCGATTCGCTGCTGCGGCAAGACTGGCGATGCGATAGCCAATTGGTTGTCGACCTACTTACCAAGAAGCCTTCGGAACAAAACGGTCCCGCCGCAAGGTTTCTCGCGAGTTGCCTGAGCGGCCCCATCGATATCGACAAGCTCGACTACCTGCAGCGAGACAGCTTGCACTGCGGCGTCGAATACGGAAAGCAGTTCGACGCATCTCGGCTGATGAGTTCGCTCGTCATTGATCCCGAGACGCAGATGCTTGCGGTGGGTTCGAAGGGGCGAACGGCGGCTGAAATGATGGTTTTCGCTCGCTACATCATGTTCAGCGAAGTGTATTGGCACCACGCGGTTCGTGCGGCAACGGCGATGCTGCAACGCAGCGTCTTTCTGCTCCGTAATCGGTTGGATCTGCCCGCGATGCTAAAACTGTCCGACGCGGACTGGATCGCCATGCTGCGGCGTGCGGCGGCGGGGAGTCTTGCCGAGCCAATGGTCGAGGGGCTCTTTGGAGCCCGAAGACAGTTGTTTAAGCGTTTAGCCGAGTTCAGCTTTCTCGAGGGCGCGGAACTCCACGCACGTTTGGCGAGGCGTCCTTATTGGTGGCTGGTAGCGCTTTCCGAGCAACTCGCCGAAACGATTCGCGACGAGTACGGATTGGCCGTCGCCGCGGCGGACTTCTTGATTGATGCCCCGCCGGTCAAGCTTGAAGTCGACATCAATACGACCGTTGTGTTCCCCGGACGAAAAGGAATGAAACTGGGTGACGTGTCGCCGGTTACCGCCGTCCTCGCTCGCGAACAGTTCGACAACCACGCCAAACGCGTGAGGATTTTCGTACGACCGGGCTTGAGAGAAGAAGTTCGAGGGCGGTTCGCTAACGAGAAGAGTTTCGCGGATGTATTGGCCCGATGTATCGACGTGACGGATCAGCAATGGGCATAAGAACAGAGATCAGCCGAGAAAAACTGACGATTGAGATTCATGAGACGGCTGCCGAAGCGTCTTCGTCGGTTGCTAGGAAGTTCGTTACTCAGGTAGGTGACGCTCCCTTGTCTGTCCTTGGTCTGGCGACCGGTGGAACACCCATCGAGTGTTACCAGAAACTGATCGAGCTGCATCGCGGCGGAGAAGTCTCCTTTGCCAACGCGACGACGTTTAATCTCGATGAGTATGTGGGGCTTTCGGCGGATCATCCGCAAAGCTACCGAAGCTTCATGCGGCAGAACCTCTTCGATCACATCGACATCGGCGAGGGGCAATCACACATCCCCGACGGAATGGCTAGGAGCATCGAGTCGGAATGCGAAGCATACGAGTCGAGAATTCGAGCGTCGGGTGGCATCGATCTCCAACTGCTGGGTTTGGGGCACAATGGCCATATCGCCTTCAACGAACCCGGATCACCCGAGACATCGAGAACGCGGCGGATTCGCTTAACTGACGAAACGATTGAGAAGAACGCGAGATTCTTCGATTCTCTTGATGACGTCCCCACGGAGGCAATCACGATGGGAATCGCGACGATCCTTGAGTGTCGACGAATCGTGATGCTGGTCACCGGAGAGTCTAAAGCCGACGCGGTTTCCGCGATGGTGCGGGGGCCAATTGATACCGATTGTCCAGCGTCGTTGTTACGTCGCCATGACCACGCGACCGTCGTGCTGGACGTAGCGGCCGCAACGGGGCTTCAATAGCGAAGCCGTTGGCGACCGGCCGCATTGACGGTTAACCGAAGAACGAAATCCGAATCGCGTAGGACTGGACAGCCTCGGCCTCGTAAACATTGCTCGAAACATGGCGAATCATCGAACCCGAGTCTTGATCGTTGGTGCCGGCCCCATTGGGATCGAACTTGCGGTCGCGTGTAAGAAGAACGGTGTCGATTTTGAACTTGTCGATGCGGGTTCGGTTGGACACACGATGACCTGGTGGGCACCGCAAACCCGTTGGTTCAGCAGCAACGAACGCATCGCCATCGCCGACGTTCCATTGCTTACCGTTGACCAAGGAAAAGCAACTCGCGAAGAGTACCTAACGTATCTACGCGGCGTGCTGGCACAGCACGACATCGCCGTTCGGACACGATGCAAGGTGGTTCAAGTTGAGCGGCAATTCGATCCTTCAGCGATCGATCCGGGTTCACCGAAGTTCCGCGTGCTTTGCGAGGCTTCGGAACAACGAATCGAATTCGGGTGCGACTGCGTCGTGCTCGCGATCGGCGGAACCGATTATCCGAATCGACTTGGAATCCCGGGAGAAGGGCTTCCACACGTCGACGGCTATCTTCGCGAGACCCATTCGTATTTCGGACGGAGAGTCATGGTCATCGGCGGGCGCAATAGCGCCGTCGAGGCCGCTTTGCGCTTACACCATGCCGGTGCTAACGTCTCTCTCAGTTATCGAGGCGATGAACTGCCCGAGAAGAGTATCAAGTACTGGCTGCTACCTGAGATCAAAGGCTTAATCGAATCCGGTCGAATTCGTGCTTTTTTTCGGACACGACCGATCGAGATTACCGCTTCCGAAGTTCGGCTTGAGGCTGCGGATGGCTCCGTCGTCAATGCGCACGCCGACGATGTTCTAACCCTGGTCGGCTACGCACAGGATAAGACACTTTTGAGGAGCGCCGGAGTTGAGTTGGTGGGGCCTCAGCAGACGCCACAGTTCGACACAGCAACAATGGAAACGAATGTGCCTGGGATCTATATCGCGGGAACTGCGATCGCCGGGACACAAAGCAGCAAATATCGGGTGTTTCTCGAGAATTGCCACGATCATGTCAACCGGATCATTGCTCATGTGATGGGTCGTAGCCGCGAAAGCTCCACGCCGGCCTACTCTAAGCAAGTCGCCGCCCAACCAGAAAGCTGACGAGACTGAAGGGTATAAAGAGTAAGCGCGAAGCGCGCCAGCCGTCAGCCACTGTTGCCGATGGAATACAGGCTTACGAAACGAAACGAGGCGAACTAATCTGTAGGGCCGACGGTGCGATCATCGACCATGGTTGATTGCACGTTTTCCTCATCAGGAATTCACTCATGGATTTCGTCACACAGTGGTTTCTGGCAACGAAGCGGCACGTTTTCACGACCGGTTTTGTTGCTTCGATCGTGATCGCGGCAACCGTTTGTGTCGTGCTATTCTTTCCGCGAACGTATCGCTCGCGGGCTCAATTGCTGCTGCGTGTCGGGCATGAGAACATGACCGTTGACCCGACCGCGGAAGCCGCCGGGCAGATGGTCCAGATGCAATTGACGCGCAAGAACGACATCCAGACGGCACTCGAGGTGATGAGCTCAAGGGGACTATTGGCCGAAGTGGTTGACCGAGTGGGGGTGGCCTTGATTCTCGATGGCGACTTGGGCGAGGGCGCCCCGGAACCGCGATTTCCGTTTCTCGATGGTTTTCGCAGGCGAATCGGATCACTGCTTTCTTCGATCGATCCGATTTCTGATCGAGAACGCGCCATCCGCGAATTGGCAGGCTCACTCGGCGTGTCTTCCGCAAGCGAGGCGAGTGTCATCTCCGCGCAGTACAACGCGGATACTCCGGAAGCGGCTCGGCGTATCCTCGAAGGTTGGGTCGACTGCTATCTGAGCAAACACGCCGACTTGCACCGAACGACTGGATCGCTCGAGTTCTTTCTTCAGGAAGAGGAATCGATTCGGGAACGCTTGGATAAAATCAACGAGCAGCTCCGCGATGCGAAAACGGAAAGCGGCTTGGTGACGGTCGAGGGTCAGCAGAAGTTACTGGAAGGCCAATTGGCGGAGGTGCGAAAAACACTACTGGCGGCTCAAACTCAGTTATCTGGTAGTCAAGCGCGTGCGGAAGCGTTGCAGAAAACGATTGAGCGAACCGACGACCGTACCGTCATCGACGAAGTGAGCGGAAAGGCCAACGAGGCTCGCGATCTCATGCGTGGCCAGTTGTTTGAGTTGGAAGTTTTGGAACGTGAATACGCGGCCAAGTACAAGTCCGACCATCCGCGATTGGTGGCGATTCGAAGTCAGTTGGATGAGGCGAAGCGTATCGTTGACGACCAGAATGATGGACGACAAGAAGTGACGAGCGGTCTTAATCCATCTTACCAGCGTTATCAACAAGAGCTTGCGCTGGAGCTTGCGGCTCAGCAACAGCACGAGAAGGAAGTCGCCTCGTTGGAATTACAGCGAGGTCAATTGCAAACCGAGATCGAAAATCTCAATTCGAGTGAAGCGTCGATCGCCGCGCTCGAGCGTCAAGCATTGATCCTTGAAGAGCAATACGTGGAACACAGTCGACGACTCGATCAAGCTAGGATCGACGAAGCGTTGCGCGAGCGGCGGATTACGAGTGTGAACCTGATCCAACCGGCAAGCTTCGAAGAACGTCCCGTCACTCCAGACAAACGGCTGACGGCCTTGTTCGGTATCCTCGCGTTGCTCGGCGCCGTCGTCGGTCTTCCGCTGGTTCTCGAGTCTCGGAAGAGTAATGAATCAAATTCGCGAACCGTTGCAGTGTTGAACCGTCCAAAGATTGATGAAGCATCCGAGGCAATGTTGCACCCCATGTTTTTCGATCCGGAAGACCGCAAAGCACAAGAGTCGTCATAGTTTCGTGATCCTGAAGCATTAGCCGGCCTCTGCGAGGCCGGTCCAATCAGACGCAGACCTCGACTTCGGACTTCAACCTCATTCGTAGGTTCAGGCCGCGCGCCGCAGTCGCTTTTGAATCCTTTCCGGTGGGGTCCGCCAGCGTCGATGAAGCCACCAATACTGTTCCACCGACTCGCCCACGCTGGATGCGAGCATTTGGTTGTACCAACGTGTAAGCGTTTGCACGCTCTCGCAGTGTCCATCCGCGTCATCGCGCGGGTCCGCCACGCCGACACACGACGACTCGAATTGCATCGGCTTTCGTCCAACTCTTCGCGTCATACCCGCCATCATCGGCGCGTCGGTTCCCAGTGAGAACAAAGCCAGAGCCTTGTGGCAAGAAGCGGGAACACCCAGGAAGTTCACCCAGCAGCCTTTCGGGCCGGCATGTTGGTCAGCCAAGATTGCGAGCGTGCCGCCATCGGAAAGGTGGCGATCGACGTCGGTGGCGCAACCTTCCTTGTCGACCATCCGCTGACCTTTCGCGCTGCGGAAATGCTCGACCCAGCGATGAAGAAAAGGATTGTCGAGGCGCCGCGCAATGGTCGTCGCTTCACAACCCATGAGGCCCGCCGTGTAACCACCAATTTCAAAGTTCCCGAAGTGACCCGTGACCATCACCAATGGTCGCTTGGATAGATTTCTTCGCAGGATCTCACGGCTGTTGCGAAAGCCGACGTACTTTCCCCAGTTCGTCAAATGAAGTCGACGCTGTGCCCACGCGATCTCGCACACCATCAAGAGCAGCGAGTGCCACATTGCCCGTTCAAGTGCAGCCTGTTGCGCCGGCGATGCGTCGGGAAAAACCCTTTCGATGTTCGTCTGAGTGATGGACCGCCGGATTTGAATGGGCCCAGTTACCAGCACGGATAACGTTCGACAGAGCGAGTCGCCCATGTCCAGTGGAAGCGTCTGGATGATGGCCACCGTGAATCGAACGATCAGGTAAGCAAAAAAATCGGACGTCAGCTTCGCGGCCAACTTCGCACGATGCAGGACTCCGTGAGGTCGAGCGGCACGGTTGAGCTGTGGGTGATTCACCGCAAGGTCTTGAGCTTGATTGGATAAGTGTTCGGGCAACTCGCCTTCGGGCCTTGAGGGCTTCGCCGCACTCCACAATGGACCCGTGGCCCCAAGCATCGCTTGATTCTCTCAGAACCCTTGGCCTCGACTCCAGACCAATCTCGAACGCAGTATTTCCGGCAATTGGCATTTCGTCGGCGGCTCCTGTGGTTGTTGGAATTGGACGTGGACGCGAACATGCCGAGCCTGACAACCGTCGTTTCGGCGGCAGCGTTTTTCACTCGGAATTTGGAACATTTTCGATGGAATCCCCCACGGATTCGCCCTCTTCGGAGACCCAGTCGGTGACCGACGCACCCTGCGCCGTTATTCTCGCTGCGGGAAAAGGAACTCGTATGAAGAGCGAGCTTCCGAAAGTTCTGTGCGAAGTGGTCGGCAGGCCGATGATCCATTTCGTATTGGACGCGTTGAAGGCGGCCGGGATTCGGCGTCAAATCGTTGTCGTTGGTTACGAAGCCGAGAAGGTCCAGGAAGAGTTGGCAACGCGAAACGATCCAAGTCTTCGGTTCGTCATTCAGTCGGAACAACTGGGAACGGGGCACGCGGTGCAATGCTGCCGTGATGAGCTGATCAGCCAAAAGGGCCCCACGATTGTTGTCGCCGGAGACTCGCCGTTGATCCAATCCAGCAGTCTGGAGTCTCTTCTAACGCACTTCCGCGACTCCAACCCCGCCCTCTTACTGGGGACGCTCCATAAAGATGACCCGACCGGGCTGGGGCGAATCGTTCGGAATGAGGCCGGAGACTTCACCGGCATCGTCGAACACAAAGACGCATCGCCGGATCAACTGCGAATCACCGAAGTCAACATGAGTACCTACTTGTTTGACACAAGCGATTTGCTAAGGGTGCTTGCCAAGCTAAGCAACGACAACGCGCAGGGCGAGTATTATTTGACGGACAGTGCGGCGCTGCTTCGCGAAGACGGAAGACAAGTCGAAGCGTTGCCCGCGCTGCAGCCATGCGAGTCACTCTCGATCAACAACCCCGACGAACTGCGGCTCGTGGACGAAAAGATGCGGACGATGGGCTATGCGTGAACTCAAGATTTTCAGCGGTCGGGCGAATCCTGATTTGGCTCAAAAAATCTGCCGACACTTGCACCTGGAGCCCGCAGCGATCTCGCTGGGTAAGTTTCCCGACGGTGAGAACTATTGCAAGCTCGACGAAGACGTCCGTGGTCGCGATGTGTTCTTGGTGCAATCGACTTGCCCGCCGGTCAACGACAACTTGTTTGAGTTGTTGGTGATGATCGACTGCTGCAAGCGGGCGAGCGCCGAACGCGTGACGGCTGTCATTCCGTATTACGGCTATGCTCGCCAAGACCGCAAGGATGAAGGGCGAGTACCGATCACGGCAAAAATGGTTGCCAACCTCATCGCCCGCGCCGGCGCGGATCGTGTTTTGACGATGGATCTGCACGCGGCTCAGATTCAGGGGTTCTTCGATGTCCCGGTCGACCACCTCTACGCTGCCCCCGTGTTAAACGAACACTTTGGCGATCGAGGACTGACCGACGATAGCATCGTGGTCGTCAGTCCCGACGAAGGAAGCATCAAACGCGCACTCGGGCACGTGAAACGACTCGGCGGAAGTCTCGCGATCATCGACAAACGGCGCACGAGCGCGACAGAAGTGAAACAGAGCACCATCATCGGCGGTCCGGTCGAAGGAAAGATCGCCTTGATGTTTGATGACATGATCAGCACGGCCGGCTCAATCTGCGGTGCCGCACAATTGGTCCACGATTCCGGTGCCGCAGAAATTCACTTGGCTTGCACGCACGGTGTCTTGTGCGGACAGGCCATCGAACGGTTACGCGAAGCACCCGTAGACTCCATCACGGTGACCGACACGATTCCAGTTCCTGCCGAAAAGATGCTTTCGAAAATGGTTCAACTTTCCGTCGCACCGCTCTTGGCCGAAGCGATCAAGCGGATTCACCATGATCAATCGATTAGCGAACTCTTTCGTGAGCGTTAACGATGCATCTGCCTCGCCATCGAGCTCTTTCGCTGCTCGCGGAATGCAATGGGGATGAGATTTGGAGCCGCGAGCACTGTGAGGCAAGGGGCCTCCCGCAGGACTGGATCAACGAACTGGCCGATGCTTTTGAATCGGGTTTCAATCGTGACGACCAGACGATCTATACGGATGCCGGCCGAGTGAACCAGTATCACGGTGTTCGTGACGTCGACTTGGCGATTCGACTCGCGCAGGACCTGGGCGTCCGAGTGTCAGCCTCCTCACAAGCTGCGATGAGTCGCAGGAGACTGGTGCAGGCAATCAAAGATGCCGTCGCTTACGGCGAAGACGAACTCTAGTGAATGATCGACTCTTGAAACTGGGGTTCGCACTAGCTGAGCCGATGGGCGATAGCCCCGGTTTTTTGAACAACCGTGACGATCGCCGTGCGGTTGAACCCTAGACGTAAGCTTTGAAGTCGCGCTTTACATCCAGGTTTAATCTTGGGGTTATGCCGGAACGAGCGGAAAAGGGGTCAGACACCAAAAACCAAATGGCCCAGGGCGTGCTTCGCATTTTTGGTGTATGAAGCACTAGTTCAATGAGTCGGTTGGAACCGGACGTTCCTCAGATGGGACACCGCGCAAAACGGAACCAGGATCGTCCGCCAGGGAAGGCCGAACGCGACCATCGAGAACGGGAAGTTGAACTTTCGATGGGGCTACCGTTTCTGCGTCATCCGGGTCATCGTAATGCGACGCGTCGAAGTGCTTGGCATACGTTCCGAAGTCGTTGAAGGCGTACTTCTTTGCCCAGCGATAGACGAAGCTCCGCTCCGGTATTTCATCTCCCGGTTGATATTGGCTTCGACGTGGCTCGATGTTTTCGAGTTCTCGAATCACCTCATTCCGAACGGTCGTGTCTCGAGCGCCATGCTTATCGGCCAGCTCGATCAGAAGATCTGGTCGCTCCATGATGACGCAACCACGCGTATGCTTTGCGGTCAGCTCACGAAAATCACGAAGGAATGCACTCTGGTTGAACGTGTCCGCCAGTGACTTCTCATCGTGAATCGACTCGGTCGCGAGCTGGATCACCGGACATGGCTCCAGGTCACCCCAAGGACTCACGTGATGAGTGAAGCCCGTTGCCGCCGGGCAGAGCGCATTGCCCGCATCGTCATGATAGGCGTCGATCACGATAATGGGCTTCGTGGCACGCGTGTCGACCACGAACTGCCTGACGCGTCGTTGTTCTTCGCTATCCAAAGCTAGTTGTGCGTTTGATTCGGGACCGACGGGGCGATAGATGTGAAACCAGCAGTACATCACGCCCATCTCGATCAGCCGATCCACCCAGGCCTCGTTCACCAAGTCATCAATGTTCGTTTTGCAGACGCTCGTGCAGACACCGACCAGCAAATTGTTGTTAAGCGCATTCTCAATGCCGCTCATGGTTTTGTTGTAGACGCCCGCCCGACCGCGTCGCTGATCGCTGATGATCTCCGATCCCTCCACGCTGATCAGAGGCGTGACGTTTCCAAGGTGTCGTAGCTCGGCAGCAACCTCGTTGGTAATGAAGTGTCCGTTCGTGAAGACTTGAAAGTAAACGTCTCGGTTCTGCTCGAAGATTTTGAGCAGATCCCTATGCATGAACGGTTCACCCCCAAGGATCCCGAAGAAGCTGTTGCCCATCGCTTTTGCTTCGCGAATCGTTCGGTTGGCCGCATCCAACTCGATTCGGTGTTGTTTCGCCGCAACGTCCACCCAACAACCCTGGCATCGCAGGTTGCACGAATTGATGACGGACAGGTAGAGAAATGGAGGGAAGAACTCGCCTCGCTTCAGTCTGCGCTTGTGCTTGTGCACACTCCACAGACCCTTCACACCCAGCGTCCAGACGGCCTTAGCGAGCAGCCGTTTATCTGTTTCTCGAAGAAATCGTGACGCGAGTCGGAGATACATGAAGGCGGTTCCGGAGTCAAAAATGAGGGGACCTGCCGCGGCGCGATGTTGGCCGTCGGGAGACACAGCATTATGGACTGAATCGATCCGGCCTGCACGGCGATTGGGGATTTGAAATCTGCTGAGCGAGCGAAGGATTGTGGATCAACCTGGCTACCACCCATGCGGGATGCGGTTTAGACCCGCTAAAAGCGTCGATTCCTCAGACATTCGGAAGGCAATCCGATGGTTGGTCGATTCTTCTGAAAAGCGACCTGCGACAAATCGTCTGTCCGATGCGGGCGTTCCGGTGCGGCGCCACGCCGACTGGGTACCGCTATTCTGCTTCGTTGTCTACGCGTATTGAGAAGGGTTGGTCTGGATGAATCAGCCCCCGAATGACCTTCAGCGACTTTCCAAAGCGTTTTATGCACGGCCGACGGCTGAAGTGGCGGCCGATCTAATCGGCAACGCGCTGCTCCATCGTTCGGATTGCGGGATATGGGTTGGCGGCTGGATTGTTGAGACAGAGGCCTATCTGGGCAATCGCGACCCCGCCAGTCATAGCGCCCGCGGCAAAACGCAGAGCAACCAATCAATGTTTCTCGACGCGGGAAGCCTGTATGTCTATCCGATCCATTCACGGTTTTGCCTAAACGCCGTGACGGAGTCAGCGGGCATCGGATCTGCCGTGCTCATCCGCGCGATCGAGCCTGTCTGGGGCATTGCCCAGATGCGGGAGCGACGAGGTCTCGACCGGTTGGGTCGCCTGGCCGGCGGGCCGGCGATGCTGTGTGAAGCACTTGCAATCGATCGGCGCGATGATGGTCGGAGCCTGCTCCACGACGAGCACCTCGGCGTCTTCCGCCCGACCGGCACCGTGCAACGAAAGATCGTGAAAACACGTCGGATCGGGATCTCGAAAGCGGCTCATCGACTTTTGCGGTTCGTCGATGCGGATTCCAAGTTCCTCAGCCGTCCCTATCGACCCAGATAGGTTTGTGATTTGGCCCAAGCCGAGTTGCGGTGATCCTTCGAGAAGTCACTACCGCGGCCTCAGGGAAGAAATGACAACACTCACAGGTGAGCGGGTTTCATGCCGCTCGCACGCCAGTTGAGCAGCGATAGCACTGATCATGGGCATCCCCCTCCGCGAAGGAGTTTCCTCTTGGGATAACCGACATTCTCCGAATTTTTTTCAATTTTTCTAAACTCATTATCACGAACGCCTTAAGCAAGCATTTCAGTTGTGAGCTAGCGGCTTGGCCTCAGTTGTGCAGTGTCTGCTGCCGGATCGAGCGGACGATCAATGATCGGTGGAACCCATCCAACCATTTCGACGGACGGCCCGGGCAGGAGAAGGTAAGCCGGAGAGTTGAGAGTGTGCTCTGACATTTCGGGCATCGCGAGGCGACAGATTAGGCGCGACTGAATCGATTGGAATGATCTCAGTATGCAAGCCGACCGGTGCAGGATTCGTTCTTTGAGTTACCTATCGAGAGATTTGGACATGTACAGACTCTTTCAGTTTCGGACGTTAGCAACCGCGGCGATGATCGCCGCGTTGGCGTTCGGAGCACTTTCAACGGAAGCGATCGCGCAGGACAACCCGGCGGGTTGGAATGATGGCGATGCTGTCGCAGACCTTTCTTATGACGACCAAAATGACTACGCGATCAATACGCTGGTCATGTTTATCTGCGCAGTCCTCGTCCTGTTTATGCAGGCTGGATTCGCGATGGTCGAAGTCGGCCTGAACTCTGCGAAAAACACCGTCAACATTCTCGCGAAGAACGTGATGGATATTTCGGTCGGTGTGATCCTGTATTTATTGGTCGGTTACTCGCTGATGTACCCAGGCGAATGGATCAAGGAAGACTATCTCGGAAAGCCTTCGCCTTTCGTGACTCGCGATGCACAGGTGGATGGTGACAACTGGGCAACTGCCCCGACGTACAGCGATGGGGCGTACGCGGCCAACTCGGCTGACTTCCTATTCCAAGTCGCGTTTGCCGCAACGGCAGCCACGATCGTTTCGGGTGCGGTAGCGGGCAGGATGAAGTTCGGTGCTTATCTCATCTACAGCGCGATCTTGACGGGGCTCGTTTATCCGATCAGTGGCTCATGGAAATGGGGGACGGGCTGGTGCGACGACATGGGATTCCAAGACTTTGCGGGTAGCGTAGTTGTCCATGCGGTCGGTGGATTTGCCGGTCTCGCCGGAGCCATTGCGCTCGGGCCCAGGCTGGGGCGATACACCTCCGATGGAAAGAGCGTTCCGCTACCAGGCCACAACATCGCCTTCGCGGCGCTGGGTGTATTCATCCTCTGGGTGGGATGGTACGGATTTAACCCAGGTAGTCAGTTGACCTATTCCGGAGCCGTCAACGCAGAAGCAACTGCTTACATCGCATTGACAACGACCATTGCCGCTGCCTCGGGTGCAATCGTTGCGTTGCTGGTAGGCTGGGCATTGTTCAGCAAGCCCGATTTGACGATGGCTCTCAACGGCGTATTGGGTGGACTGGTAGCGATCACTGCGAACTGTGATCGTGTCTCGCAGGTCGAAGCCATCATCATCGGTGGTGTCGGTGGTGCACTCGTTGTGCTCGGCATCGTGCTGTTGGACAAGATCAAGATCGACGATCCGGTGGGTGCTTGGCCCGTTCACGGTCTTTGCGGAATTTGGGGTGGCATCGCGACCGGTATCTTTGGCGACTTCCCAGACGGTATTGAGAGCGTTGGCAAGTTCGTGCAAGTTCAGGTCATCTGCACTGTCGCGATTTGTGCCTGGGCTTTCATCACGATGGCGATCGTCTTCTTTGCTCTGAAGGCCGTCGGATTGTTGCGAGTGAGCCCCGAAGAAGAACAAGCCGGTTTGGACGTGTCCGAACACGGTATGCAGGCGTATCCTTCTGATGCGTTATCGGGTCAATCGGTTAGTTAGTGGAGCGAGAGAGGCTACCTATCGCTGCTCTGTCGCTAGTCGAGGTGATTCGACTGGCGGCGGAGCAACCGATTTTTTACATGTGCGTTTACCGATCTTCGTGAGAACTTCTCGGCTCTTGCCTGGGCCAGAAGCTGCCCTGCTCGGATGAGTGTCCGCCTCGCTCGTCCGAGTTAGGGCTTTCTCGGGGATTCGCCTTTGAGAGCACAAAGTGAAGCGAAGCCGGCAACCGCCAATGCGGTGCCGGCTTTGTTTTTTTTCAAAGCGTTCGATCGACTCTCTCGCGTGACGCCGCTTTCCCACACTCGTCGCGAGGGCTAGACTCTCGCGGCTGAAATACGAGGGCTAGTTTCCGGGACTTGCCTCAATCATTGCCGAATGACGGAACGTAGATTCTGGGTCCGAAACAGTGAAATTGATTATCGCGATCATTCAGCCCACCAAGTTAGAAGCTGTGAAGGAAGCGCTCACCAAGGTGGATGTGCATCGGCTGACGGTCTTGGATTGCCAGGGCTTTGG
>JBCCOI010000055.1:0-21164 GCA_039025515.1 Planctomycetota bacterium | reverse complement strand
TCCTCATCCGCTGGCCCCGCTTTCATTGCAAGATCAATCTCAGCTCGACCTCGAAAAAAGCGCAACTTCAAAACTCACGCGTCGGGTTACCAAGTAAAGGTCAACTACGAGTTCCACCACTAGTGTGCTGCCACCAGAGGCTCAGGGCGAACGGCTCATTGGGTTCCCGGAAAGGCATCGCGAATTGCATCGGTGAGCTCGATCAAGTTACGTGGATTCTGACCGAGATCACCCTTGCCGACACGCGAAGCACTCGACGCGTCTACTGCGGTGGTTTCGTCGCTCAGGCTGAGCGTAACGCCGACGTCATCGACAAATCGAAATAGCTTGGAAGTCCGTGTCAACTTGAGTTCGATCGAACCATCCGGGCCTTCCGAACGCACTTCGACGATATCCCACTGCGATTGTTTCATTGCCCAGTCTTCTACCGCCGCGGCGACAGCCTCGGGGGTCGCATTGATTTCCAATGGTCTCAGTCCAGGCCGATCGGCATCTGCGGTCAGTTCTGCCGTATTTTGTGACCAATCACGTCCCCAATCATCGATGCGAAATGCGACAGCAATCAAAACCAACGCAGTGATGCCAAAGGTAAGCCACAAGGCCATCCTCGTTTTCCGTTTTTGAGGTAAATTCACGTCTGCAATGCTCCCGAACTCCCGTCGAAGACAGTCATGACTCCCACACCCTCATTGTTTGCCGCCCAAGAAGAGGATGCACTCGATGCCGTCAAGCCGCTTGCGGCTAGGATGCGACCAACAACGCTGAATGAGTATGTCGGCCAACAGCACATTCTAGGTCCCGGCAAGTTGCTGCGGAGGATGATTGATGCCGGCAGGCTCGGGTCGATCCTGTTGGCCGGGCCACCGGGAACGGGCAAAACCACACTGGCAAACCTGCTGGCAAACGAAACTCGCAGCCAGTTTCGAACGTTGAGCGCGGTGACCGGTGGCGTCAAGGACGTGCGCGAAGTGTTGGCGTGGGCGACGGATTTGGTCGCATCCGGACAGCCGCGACCCGTTCTGTTCATCGATGAAATCCATCGTTTTAGCAAGTCACAGCAAGACGCACTTCTTCCGGATGTTGAATCGGGTATTGTCTCGCTTATCGGCGCCACGACCAGCAATCCTTATTTCGCCGTTAACGGTGCGTTGATCAGTCGTTCGCAGGTATTTCAACTTGAACCTTTGTCGCCGGATGATATTCGGACGCTGCTTTGTCGTGCTCTTGATGAACCACGTTACGGTCTTTCTGATCATGAAGTCGAGGTTACACCCGAAGCCATCGATTTCTTAAGCGATGTGTGCGAAGGTGATGCGCGACGCGCACTCTCTGCCTTGGAAATCGCTTTTGAAAGTTGCGTCAAAGATGGTCTTCCCTTGGATCAGCGGGTAGCAGCGGAATCGTTACAAACACGTGTGGCCGGTTACGACGGAACAGGCGACGATCATTATGACCTGATCAGCGCGCTCATAAAAAGCATCCGCGGCAGCGATGCGGACGCGGCGATCTATTGGCTGGCAAGGATGTTGGAAGGTGGCGAGGACCTACGGTATCTCTGTCGACGGTTGGTGATCCTCGCCAGCGAAGACATTGGCAACGCCGATCCCCACGCCCTTCCGATGGCGACCGCGTGCATGCAGGCGTGTGAGTGGGTTGGCTTACCGGAGAGCGAGTTCATGCTATCGCAAACCGTTTCCTATCTTGCGCTCGCACCAAAGAGCAATGCCGCAACCGTTGCGATTCGCGCAGCCAGGCAGGACGTGAAGGAGCGAAAAGTGATGCCCGTTCCGCAGCACCTTCGTGATTCTCATTCAGCCAGTGCGGACCGCGAAGGTCGTGGAGCCGGCTACCTTTATAGCCATGATCATCCTGGGGGCATCGCTGAGCAGGAGTATCTCGGGGATGATCGAGTTTACTACGAGCCCGTTGATCGAGGATTCGAGACAGAGTTAAGGACGAGGAAGATCTCCATTCGAAAGCGACTTCGGGGCGACGTCGATGGAGTCTAGCGAACCCGCCGCGAAAAACAACGAATCCGTCTTCCCGCTTCCGCTCGCGCCGATGGAGCATTTCTTGCTGCTGGATGATCGCCAAGATTGTCCGTTGACGTCCTTCATCGAACTGCATTTCGAAGGCGAGCTGGAACTAGAACCACTACGCGTCGCAATTCATCGCTGTCTTCAACGTCATCCGTTGCTTGCGTCACGTGTTGAGTACGACCGGGGATTCCCTCAATGGCGATTCGACCCAGATTTTATGCCGGCACTACAAGACATGAGTCGCAGCTCGGTTTTGGAAACGAAGGACGCGCGAGGGACGCCGCGTCTGCGGCCGTTCGACTTGGCGGTCGAACCCGGATGCAGGTTTTGGTTCGATCTCAAGCCTTCGAAGAGCCGGTTGATTCTTCAGCTTCACCATGCCGTTTGTGACGGAATCGGGATACGAAGTTTCTTGATTGATCTGCTTGCAGAGTACGCCCGGAGTTCAGGTGCGACGGTGTCTTCGCCCCGCTACACACCGGACAGTGATCGACTACTGGGACGCGCGGACTTCTCAGCCGTCGAGCAGTCCCCGCCCAAAATCAAACTTCGTTGGTGGGAGAAGCTTCGAAACACCTATTACTTTTATCTGCAACGGCCTCACCCACTGGGCGGTCTGGACAAGCATTCGCGATCTGAAGCGATGTCTGCAGGAGCTTCAAACAACGAACCACTACTGCATCAAGTATTTGACAAGGATTCTTCTTTGGCGATCGAATCCAGATGCAAACGCGAAGGGGTTCGATTGAATGATTTGGCATTGGCGGTTCTCTTTCGATCGTGCCACCGTTGGAATCAAGAGTCCGGTACGGATTCCGGGAAGACCCGCATCCGCTTGTTGATGCCCGTCGACTTGCGACGAAGATCTGACCTGCGATTACCGGCCGCAAATCGCCTCAGCTTCGCCTTCCTTGGTCGGACGCACGAACAGTGTGAGTCATGGGAATCGCTGCTAAAATCGGTGCAGGTGGAAACTCAAAGAATCAAGGACACTCGTGTGTACATGGATTTTCTGAAGGGACTGCAAAGCCTTTCCAACTCCCCTCAGCGATTCCGTCGAGCCATCGATGCAAATCGAAACATGTCAACGGCCGTTCTGACCTACAGCGGTGATATTGCGAGGGGAATGAAAAGTCTGTTTCCAAAGAGCGGATCTAATCGACAGATTGGTCGCGTCTCCCTGTCGAAGGTTCTTGCCGCACCGCCCGCCCGCGAGAACACAAACATTGCTCTTGGCGTTTGCAGCAACTGGGGGCAGATCTGCATTTCGATGAACTGGAGCCGAAACGTGTTTTCACCGGTGGACGCCAAAGCGTTCCTGGATTCCTTCACGTCGGTCTTGAACGATTGGGGCGCGGGCAAGCTTTAGCCATCAAGGGCGTGGCAGAGTCCGGCAAAGAACATCAGAAAAGGGAATGACGTTCGATGAATCAAACGTGGCGTTACACCTTCCTTGCATTTGTCTATTTGGATGTTTGCTGTTTGCTTTCGTTATCGCATTGCTACGGGCAAGACGCCGCGCCGCGGCACCCGAACATTCTATTTGTTTTGACCGATGACCAGAGTTCCTCGTCGCTCAGTTGCTACGGCGGAACGCTCGTCAAGACGAAGCACATCGACCAGCTGGCAATCGACGGAATGCGATTTACGGACGCGTATGTGATGCCGCAGTGCACGCCGACCCGCGCCGCGCTGTTATCGGGTGAGCACACCGCTCGAAATGGCATGTGGCACGTCATCCCTTGGTACGGGACGCCGTTTGCACGCGTCGCAGAACCTCCGTTCCGGGAGGAAATGCAGCCGGAACAATGCAAGCTTCCAAGATTGCTGCGGCGGCATGGCTATGCGACCGGAATGGCTGGGAAGTGGCATTTAACAACGAACCCTGAGCAAGGCTATTATACCTATTTGCGGTCCAACGCCGCTGACCAGTTCGGTTTCGATGTTGTCGCGCCTCCGGGTGAAGGTTCGCAGAACGAAGGTGATAAGTGGGTCGATCACCTTACCGATTCGGCTTGTGACTTCATCAAGTCACATCGTGACCAGCCGTGGTTCTTTTATCTCGCGCATCATACGCTACATGGGAAAGTGAGCGCGCCAGACGAACTGATTCAGAAGTATCGCGACCGCGACGCTCCGGAAGTGGGCCTGGGTAATGCTACTTACCTCGCTGCAATTGAACACCTCGATGAATCCATCGGGCGGCTTCTCAAGACAATCTCTGCGACGGGTCAACGCGATCGAACGATCGTCATTTTCTTGTCTGACAATGGAGGCGTCGATACTCGGTACAACCACGTCAATGAAGACGGATCACCCTTCGATGGCTCAACGCCTCTTACGATCAAGCTGCGGGAGTTCGAAAGCGCGCCACTGCGCGAGGGAAAAGGTTCGATGTACGAAGGCGGTATTCGCGTTCCTTGTCTGGTGAAGTGGCCCGGTGTCATCGAACCCGGGAGCGTCTGTCGCGTTCCGATTCATGTCGTCGATTGGCTTCCGACGTTACTGGATGCGGCGGGAGTCCAATCCAATGAGAAGAACGACGGTGTGAGTTTGTTGCCGCTGTTTCGCGGCGATGGGCTCGACGAAAGAGCTTTGTTCTGGTTCCTTCCGCTCTATGACCTTCGCTGGGCGGCGACGCCATGCGCAGTCATTCGCCGCGGTAACTGGAAGTTGATCGAGTTCTTCGGCGATCGTTTCGATGAATCGCTTTCGTACCGGGAAGGGGCGCACCTGGAACTCTACGACCTTGGACGAGACATCGGAGAGACGTCGAATCTTGCGGATGAAAGATCGGAAGTCCGGGATGCGTTGCGGGCCGATCTGCGAAGCTGGATACGCTCACTCGGGCATGCCATCCCGGGAGAGAATCCCAACTACGCCGATTCCAAGGCGTTGCTGGAAACACGCGTCAAGCCAACACACGTCCAGCCTTATCAAGACTAACGAATCGCGTCCTGTTTGAGCCAATCGGTGACCGAGTTGGTCGGCATTTCAGGCTCTTTGGGAAACGGTGCAAACAGATTCCGAAAGAACCCGCCCTCAGACTTTGGTTTCGAAGCAGCCTGAGTGCCGTCTTTGCGAAAGCCCGCCGGGATGAGCTTCATCGGATTGAGCGTATCCTTCGTACGCTGCCAACTCTTCTTGGCCGTCGTTGAAACCTCATCGACCAATCCGTTCTTCTTTTTGATCACTCGCTCCTTCTCCGCTTTCGTCGGAAGGAAGCGACTCATGGAAGGCAGCTTGGGCATTTTCCAATTTGCCGGGTTCAATCCACTCATCATCTTTGTCATAGGACTCGGGGCGGGCAGCGGCTCGGCCGCCGGCATTTGGGCAGAGAGTGGACCGGCGGGGCCGAAGAGCAGAAAGAAGAGAAAAAGAGTCGCGGTGAGGTAGTGGGATTTCATCTCAAAAACTCGTCGCACGAAACGCGGCAATGGGAGAGGACTTCTGAACAAGCGTGCTATCGCAAGAAACGCGACTCGGCGGCAAGCCCACTTTTTCAGCTTGCTGTCCGAAACGTATCGCCCCTACATTCCATCCTTTGATCTCGCTCGTATGCGTTTCCGGGATGAAACAGTGTGGATCGTTGCTCGCAAATACGGCCAACTCGCAAATCGGCTTTTCCTCTTCGCGAATCTCATTGGCGCGGCGAGGCACTATGGTGTCGAGCTTCGAAACCCCTGTTTCGCCGAATATGCCGATCTGTTTCCCTCGACGCGACACGACTTATGGTGCCGCTACCGGGAGCATTTGAAAGAGACTCGAGAGAAGACGAGAAGAACGGCGCCGTCGCTTCGCTCCCGAATCGCATTGATGCACGCCATCTCGTCAGGTTCAAAGTGGCTCGGTCGGGCGGGCATATTGCAGCGACGTTATAAAGTCATGGAACTGAAGAGTGGCGAGTCGTGCGAATTGCTGGGGAACGCATTTCGTGACATGGCCTCGTCGCGGGCCACGCTTTTATTGAGGGGGTGGCTCTTCAGAAGCCAGCTCGTCATGGATCATCGTGACGCCATCTGTGACTTTTTCCGCCTGGATCATGCAAACGAGCAACTTGTTGAAAAACATGTTCGGGCTTGCCGTCAAGATTGTGATGTTTTGGTGGGTGTTCACATTCGCCGCGGAGACTACAGGCAGTTTCAAGGTGGTCGTTACTTCTACGACGATCAAACGTACGCGAGTTGGATGAATCGAATTCAGGAACAGCTCTCTCCGTTGCGGGTCCGATTTCTGGTTTGCAGCCACCAAGATTTCGACGAGAAGGTCTATCAAGGGCTTCGTATCACGCGGGGTCCAGGCTCCGCTATTACTGATCTCTATTCACTCGCACAAACGGACTGGATGATTGGTCCTCCCAGCACATTCACTGCGTGGGCTGCCTACTATGGACTGAAGCCACGAATCGAGCTGCAGTCTGCCAGCGAAGTCTTTGATCCGCCAACGTTGGCCGACTTCCGCACGGCGTGTTAATCGGTCGACTGGTCATGGCACACCATTCAAGTCTGTGCGAATAAGCCCGCATCGAATCAGTGTTGTCGTCTTGCCTTCCTGCCGGCAGTAAGAAACGCCCGTGATGGCGAATGCTAGCAAGCATTCTTTCGAGTGTTGATTGAAATCATCGTTCTCTCGGCGTTTGCTGCCGATGACAGGATTGGATGTCGTTTGAGGCGGGGAAACGATCTTAACTCCTCATCACACGTGTCAGGTTTGATGTCTCCAAAGCCAATGCGGCCGATCCTCACGACCGTCGCTTTTAGCCTCTTGATCGCGGCGAGTCCTCTTGCGATTGCGCAGCGTCCGCCGGAGCAGGTTCCGTCCCCGGCTGAATTCAATGAGATTTTGACCCGGCTCGAGATGTTGGAGCGATCGGTCGGTCACCGGCACGGATTGGTTGAAGCGGTCGGCCAAGACTCTACGTGCGATTTGCTGAAGTCGAACAGCTCGGAGACCTGCGACTCGCTCGGCAGCTACGGCGCCCCGTCACGTTCGACGCACGATGTGATTTACGACGGCGGTTGGATACTCCGACCAAGAGACCCGGAGCAATTCCCCTTTGAACTGAAGTCCGAACTTCATTCTCAGCTACGCTACACGCTCTTTGAGGCGAGCGAACGGCAGTCGATCGACGCGGCTGGAAACACACGAATCATCGATGACCGCAACGACTTCGACATCAATCGAGGGCGACTGGTATTCTCGGGTTATGCGTTTGATCCGAAGCTTCAGTTTTACGTCAATATTGACTACAGCACGGTGGCGTCGGATTCGATTTTACCGTTGCTCGCTTGGACTTCGTATGAACTGACCGATCGCACAGAGGTTTTCTTTGGCCTCGGCAAGGTACCGGGCACATGGGAGTGGCAGCAGACGTCTCGTTACACGCTCGGAGCCGATCGTTCACTCGCGACGACGTTTTTTCGACCATCGATTAGCGCTGGACTTTGGGTCAACGGCCGTCTGGGTGACACTGTTCGCTATACGGCGTTCGTGGGAGACGGTTTGAACACGCTGACGCTGCGGGCGAGCGAACTGGATACGCAGCTGGCATATTCAGGGATCTCATGGTGGGAGCCGCTGGGAGAGTTCGGGCCCGGATTCTCGGATCTCGAGTTTCACGAATCGCTGGCGATTCGAGTCGGGCATGCGTTGACGCATACGAGAAACGAAAGCACTTCTGATGAATCTCCAGGTCCCGAGGAAACCGTCATTCGCCTCACCGATGGTACACGTTTGGTGGAGCCGGGGGCTTTACGACCGGGAGAGACCGTCAATGAGCTTGAATTCTGGCTTTACTCCGTCCATTGCGGATTCAAGCGTCGCGGCTGGAGCGTGAGCAGCGAATATTATCTGCGATGGCTCCGAGAACTTCAAAGCGATGCCGGTTCGAGTTTCGGTTCACTCTTTGATCATGGGTTCTTCGCGCAAGTCGGCGCTTTCGTTGTGCCAAAAAGGCTCGAGTGCTTCGCGCGTTCTTCCTACATTTCTGGCGCGCAAGGAAACGGAGAAGAGTTTTCAGCGGGGCTGAATGTGTTTCCGTTCGGTGTCCGAGGGGCCAGGGCTACGTTCGAACTAACGGACGTCCAAGACTCGCCCGCGCAGCAGTCTCGAACGGGTTACGTGGCTGGGGGAAGCGGATTGCTCTTTCGCGCCCAGTTGTGGACGTTTTTCTAACCCAACCACGAAACACGTTTCGCCATTGATTGACGGTACTACCCACCGGCTAGACTCTCCGCAGGATCTGGCACGCGGTAGCGGCTCCGTCGGATAATCGCACGGTTGGTTTACTGGGTTCAAACACGATGTCCAAACAGATTATCGGGACGACCATCACGGTCATCGTCTTAGTCACGTTTGCCTTCGGGATTGGATTTGGTTTCCTCGAGGAACAAGGACTGCCGCGTCCGGGCTACAACGCACTTGCCATCCTTTTGATTGCGGCAACGCTTTGGGTCACGGAAGCGGTGCCGTTGTTCGTGACCAGTCTTGCGGTGCTCTTCCTATCCATCGTTTGGCTGATGCCGAGCATGGAGGCGGAGGGGATGAAGGTGTCCCGTGGAGACTTCCTCTCGCCATTCTTTGCCGACGTGATCGTGCTTTTCCTTGGCGGCTTCGCGCTCTCGGCTGCCCTTCACAAGAAACAGCTCGACGAGTGGCTTGCGGCGGCAATCATTCGGAAGACGGGAAGTACGCTTCCGCGGTTGTTGATCGGAATCATGGCGGTGACCGCATTTCTATCGATGTGGCTCAGCAATACGGCGACGGCCGCGATGATGCTCGCTTTGGTTCTTCCGATCGCAAGTCGAATCGGCGAAGGCGACGGTCGTAGCAAAGCAATCTTGCTCTCGATTCCGTTTGCGGCGAATGTCGGTGGCCTGGGCACACCGATCGGAAGTCCTCCCAATGCGATTGCCATGCAGTACATGAGTGGTGAAGGCATCGCACCGACGTTTGCCCAGTGGATGCTGATTGGCGTACCGGGCGTCATGATCATGCTTGCACTCGCGTGGATCGTGCTGATGCTTTTTTTCGGCCGCGGTGAAAAGCAACTGCCCAGCGTCGATCAGCAGGTGACAATCGTCCGCGATCGATCTTTTTGGATTCTTATCGCGGCCGTCGCGACGACAACACTCGGCTGGATGACTTCGTCGTTCCACGGGTATTCGAGTGGGACGATCGCATTGATTCCACTGCTCATCTTTTTTTCGTGTGGAATCCTCGACTCCGCTGACCTCAACAAAATGTCTTGGCCTGTCCTGTTGATGATGGGCGGAGGCCTTTGTCTTGGGGCGGTCATTGCGAAGAGCGGCTTGGCGGATTGGCTCGTTCAGCAGCTCCCAGTTCAGGGGGTTTCCATCTTTTGGCTCACCGCGGTCTTCGGGATGGTCGCTTGTATGATGTCATCGCTGATGAGCAATACGGCGACGGCGAATCTGCTCTTGCCGATCATCATCGGAATGGGAGTGGACCCGGCATCGCCGATGATGATCGGAACGGCCTTTGGTTGTTCTCTGGCAATGCCTCTGCCCATTTCAACACCGCCCAATGCAATGGCGTTTTCTTCGGGACAGATCAATGTGCTTGATATGGCCAAACCCGGTCTCATCTTGACCGCGACCGGCGTCGGCTTGGCACTCACGACCGGCTATTGGTGGTGGGGCCTAATCGGACTTTGGTAGCGAGTCTCGATCCGATGGTTACCTGCGATCAACCAGGAAGGTGCCGTTGTCCGCGACCTTCATCAGCGGCCGGCTGTAACGAGATCCGCATCGCAACCCGCCCGGACGATAGGTGAACCCGATCATCAGGTTCCAACCCTCTTGCGTGTGACCAGCCAAGGCGGTGCCCTCGTTCGGTATCAGATAGGTCGCGGAGGTATTCCACATCCAGTTGTCGTGAATCGGAAGATCGAACTCGACACCCAGCAATCCGTCTTCATTCTCTGTCCAGCCCACGAAGCCTTCGAAGAGACCGGCATTGGAAAAGTGTTGCCTGTGAAAGAGCCGGTACTGAGTCGTGGACTCGACGGCAATGTTGTTTCGGACGATCTGCCCCGTGTCATCGATGACGCTGGTCAAAGCGGTATCGTCATCGACACCAGCGGCAAACTTGAATCCCCAGACGTCTCGCTCGCGTGTTACCCAGGACAGTTCCCCGCGAAGCTGAATCAAGTCGCTGCGGAAGTACCAGTCCTCGTACTGGTAGTCCAGCACGAGGCCGAATTGAAATCCGTAATCCACGCGTCGAAACAAGCCGCTTGTCAGGAAGACTTGCTCGCGTGACTCATCCGTGAAACCGGCACCCGAGAGGTTTGTTTGGGTGAATCGCAGGCCCGACTGGTAGGCGAGATCCGTGCCGAAGAAATCGAGTGAGTAACCTCGGTTGTATCCTTCGTAGAAACCAAAGCTACCGGCGCCGTCGCGGTCAGTGCCGGTGCCGCTCACGTTTGCAAAGTTCATCGGACCGGTGAACCCGTTGACGCCGGCGAAGAAATCGTATCGCTCCCAACGCACTTTGAGTCGCGGAAAGAGCTGATCGATAAAACCGGGCACGCCACCGACACAGGCGTCGCAATTGGGATTCATGCCGTCGCAGCCGTCGAACCCGCAGCTCGGCTCAAGCCCACAACCGGGTTCAAACGTTTCGATTCCACATCCTGGTTCAAGGCCACGACCTGGTTCGAAGCCACAGCTAGGCTCCAGTCCGCAGACCGGCTCGAAGGTGCCCGGGCAATCGCAAACCGTATCGCATCCGCAAGCCGGTTCGAAAACCGTTCCAACGATCGGCGAGTCGTAGGCGACTGGAGCGACTTCCCCGATCGTTCGGGTAGCCGGTTGCCAGCCCCGCACGGATGCACCCGACAGGTCGATCCGACCGGCCTGCTTGACCGTGGCGTTCTGACCTCGGGCGGTGCTCGAGAATAACAGCGTCAGCAGTAGAAGAACGCGGAGCGGCGCGGAGAAGAGAAGACTTCGTGGTTGTTCGTCGCTATGACCACACGCATCGAATTTGCTTGACGTTATCATGGTCGGGATCGTTTTCACCGTGGTACCTTTTTGGCCTCGGATAGATGCGGCGTGCCGCTGCAAATGCCCGAATGCCGAGTGGATTTTGAGAATGCTTTCCCTGTCATCGTCCCCCGTCATCGATTTCTTTAGAAAAGTTAGCGCAACCGGCAAAGCTTCACTTCGTTGCCTCCTCTTGGCGGCAGTCCTCGTCTCTTTTTCAGGCAATGGTTTCGCCCAAGAAGAGTCTTCGGGAAACGAAGTGTCAGAACAAACGGGGGAGCAAGCGGATCAGAGCGATCGCTTTTCGCCTAAGTCGGTCTCGATTCCTAAGCCCGTCGACGGATCGCAGGGTGTGATCTATCCGCGAAGCGTTGCGATCATCGGAAGCCAACTCTACATCGTTGATTTGGACCTTCCCGGTATCTGGCGGAGAGAATTGGAGGGAGATTCACCGAAACTGGAGCTGTACACACCGGGTACGAAGTTGCTTCGCAAGGCGATGAATCGGCCTTGGTGTGTCACGGCACATCCAACCGAAGGCATCCTGATTGGTGATTCAGCCAGCCGAGAGATTTACCACGCGGCCTCGGCGGGAAGCGAATTGACGGCGCTCAACGGTGGTTGGCTCGGGATTCCGATGGCGTTGGCGGTCGATGCCAGCGGAGAAAACGTCTTCGTGGGTGATGCCGAGCGTCGAGCCGTCTTCCGGTTGCCAATTGGAGGCGGAAAACCAGAGTTGGTGTGCCGGGTGAATGCACGGGGGTTTTCGTTTGATGGCGAAGGGAAGCTGTGGGCGGTGACACCGGATGCGGAAGCGGTCTACCGAATCGATCCGGAAACCAACGAAGCCGACGTTGTGGTCGGCGAGCGCCCGTATCAGTTTCCAAATGGCATCGTTTGGACGGGCGATGAAGGATTCGTCACGGATGGTTACGGCAAAGCGATCTGGCGATTTACCGAAGACGGAAAGACCGAGAAGTGGTACGAGGGTTCGCCGTTGAAGGGACCGGTAGGAATGACGGCGGATGACGATTCAATCTATGTCGCTGATCCGCAGGCGAAGGAAGTGTTTCGATTCGATCGAAAAACGAAAAAACCTGTCGGCTTGCTCGGCAAATGAGAGACGCCTCAACATCGTGCGCTTGATGTTTTTTGCGTTTTCTTCGCGACTTGTGGCCGATTTGGCCCTGGCGGACGTGGGGCTCGATTTAGAGGAGTGGGCATAAGCTCTTGCCGACAATGGGCTTAGCGTGATTCATCTCTCCACAGCACAATTCGGGCCAGTTTCCCAGGTTGGTCTTTCGTGAAACAGACGGTTCTGATATTCTCACGATAAGCCTAGATGCGTGCCGCTTCGCCAGAGTATTCCGAGCGATTCACTCCGAACGGCAACCTGGGATCTTCCCGGCTTTCAAACGCGACGGATCACTGATGAGAATGTCTTCCAATTCGATTTGCCGTGTCAATCGGAAAAACGAGTACTCGAAGCCATTCCCGCAGCATCCCGGCAAATGTCCGTGTCGAGTCGTATCGCAATTGGCGTTCGGCCTGCCGCTGAGACCGACATCCATCGCCTGCTGATCGAACCCGCCCGCTGGTCGATCAGTAAGCACGTAACCGGTACCCGTCCTCAACGTCGCCCGAACGCTGTCCGAGATCCAGTTTTGATCTCAAGTCCATTAGGAGCTTTCTTCACCGATGGCAGTCACGTCCAAACGTCGTCTAATTCCAACTTCCGTCCGCCGCTTTGGCACCGACCAAGGCACTTTTGAACTTCCCGACCTGACCGCACTGCAGACCGCTTCCTACAGCGAATTCTTGCAGGCGGATTCCTCCTCGACCGAACGCGATGACCACGGGTTGGAGTCCGTGCTGCGCGAGATCTTTCCGATCGCCAGCTACGACGGGAACATCACGTTGGAGTACCTGCGGTATGAGCTAGGCAAGCCTCGCTACACGAGTCAGGAATGTCGGCAGCTTCGTTTAACGTACGGGATGCCGCTGCGGATCTGGTTGCGTCTGAACCGGGAAGAGCCGCACGAAGAGGAAGTCTATCTGGGCGACATGCCGATCATGATGGGTGGCGGCGAGTTCATCATCAATGGAGCCGAGCGTGTCGTCGTGAGTCAGTTGCACCGGTCACCCGGTGTCGACTTCGTTTGGGACACCGACACGACCACCGACCGAAAGCTTCCTTCGTGCCGCGTCATCCCGGAGCGTGGAAGTTGGGTCGAGTTCAACGTCACGAAAAAGGACGCGCTGACCGTTCGTATCGACCAAAGCGGTAAGTTCGCCGCGACAACGCTGCTGCGTGCGATGGATCCCAAGTTCTCGACCGACGCGGACATCCTGCAGGCGTTCTACCCCACGCGGACCGAGAAGCTTTCCAGCGTGAAGAGTGCGACAAAGATCGAAGGCAAGATAGCCGTCGACGATGTCGTTTATCCGAGCGGGCACGAACGCGCCGGTGAAATCATCATTGAGGCCGCCCACCGCATCACCAAGGAAGTCTCCGAAACGATTTGCACGGCGGAAGTTTCCAGTATCCAAGTGATGGACGCGCCAAAGGTGCCCGTCATCTTTAACACGTTGATGGATGATAATACGGCGAGCCACGAAGAGGCTTTGTTGCGGATTTATCAACGACTGCGTCCCGGCAATCCGCCACAACTCGAGAAAGCACGAACGCTCTTCGACGAGAAGTTCTATGACGACAATCGCTATCGACTCGGAAAGGTCGGCCGGTTCCGACTGAACCGCAAGCTGGGTCTAGGTGTTAGCGAATCGGTCATGACGCTGCGTCCGGATGACATCATCGAATCGATTCGCTATCTGATCGATCTGTTCGATCCGGAAAGCGACGCGGAAATCGATGATATCGACCACCTCGGCAATCGCCGTCTCCGAACGATCGATGAACTCGCCGCCGAAGAGCTTCGCAAGGGCTTTCTGAAGCTTCGCCGGACGGTGCAAGAGCGAATGAGTGTCAAAGACGCTCAGGACATGACGCCGCGATCACTCATCAACCCGAAAAGTGTTTCCGCCGCCATCGACTACTTCTTCGGCCGCGGTGAGCTTTCGCAGGTGGTTGACCAAACCAATCCACTCAGTCAGTTGACGCACGAACGTCGGCTTTCGGCCCTCGGACCCGGCGGGCTGAACCGGAAGCGTGCCGGATTCGAAGTACGCGACGTTCACATTTCGCACTACGGTCGAATTTGTCCGATTGAAACTCCGGAAGGAACGAACATCGGACTCATCAGTTCGTTGGCGATCTACGCAGGCGTCGACGATTATGGTTTCTTGATCACACCCTATCGCTGCGTGAAAGAAGGCAAGGTTACCGACGACGTCGTCTGGCTGCGTGCCGATGAAGAATCGGAGTCCTACGTCGCGCCCGCGGACACCGAGGTGAAGGACGGGGCGTTGGTTCCAGGTCCCAACCTGATCGCCCGTGTTCGCAGTGACTTCCAAATCGTCCAGCCGGGACAAGTCAACTACATGGACGTCGCGCCCAGCCAAATGGTTGGCGTTTCCGCGGGACTGATTCCGTTCCTCGAACATGACGATGCTAACCGAGCCCTCATGGGATCGAACATGCAACGTCAAGCCGTGCCGTTGTTGGTCGCCGAACCTCCGATCGTGGGCACCGGAATGGAGCGCGAGGTCGCTCGCAACAGCGCGATGGTTGTGCGAGCACGTCGTGCCGGGAAAGTGACCTACGTTGACTCTTCACGAATCGAAGTCGGCAGTGATCACTATGAGCTGAAGAAGTATCAAGGCCTCAACGAGCGGACGTGCCAAAACCAAAAGCCCATCGTCAATCTTGGCGACGAAGTCACTCAGGGACAAATCATCGCCGATGGTGCGGCGACGCGCGACGGTGAATTGGCACTGGGACGAAACGTTCTCGTCGGATTCATGTCATTCGACGGCTTCAATTACGAAGACGCAATCATCATCAGTGAAGAGCTGGTGCGAAACGACACGTACACTTCCATTCACATCGAAGACTTCGACGTCGAAATTCGCGAAACGAAGCTGGGCCGTGAAGAGTTCACTCGCGACATTCCAAACGTCAGCGAGAAGGCACTTCGCAACTTGGACGAGAATGGAATCGTCCAAGTCGGAACCTACGTGAAGCCCGGCGACATCCTGGTCGGAAAAGTCAGCCCCAAAAGCAAGACCGAGCTCACTCCGGAAGAAAAATTGCTGCACGCCATCTTCGGTCGTGCGGGTGAAGACGTCAAAAATGATTCGCTCGAAGTCCCTTCGGGCATCGAAGGCATCGTCATCGATACGCACAAGTTCTCCCGCCGCATGAGTCTGTCGGAAGACGAGCGGAAGGAGTTCGAACGCGAGCTGAAGGAGGTCGAAGCCTCCGGCAACGCCGAGATCGCCAGCACCTTCGAATCTCTGGTTCGTGACCTCGAAGAAACCGCCGGAACCAAACTCAAGGATTCGACCGGGACGCCATTGGCCGACGGTCAGGATCCCAAGTTTGTCGCCGAGAAAGCGATCGCGTTCCGCATCGATCACATCCTTGATCAAGTCAAAGATGACGCGAAGAAAGAAGCGGTCGAAAAAGTGTTCCAACAACAATGGGGGAACGTCGAGAACTCGATCGACCAACGAGATCGCAAGCTGAATAGCATGAAGCGCGGCGACGAGCTTCGTAGCGGCGTTCTGCAAATGGCGAAGGTTTACATTGCCACCAAGCGTGTGATCAGCGTTGGTGACAAGATGGCCGGGCGTCACGGAAACAAGGGAGTGATCGCCAAAATCTTGCCGGTCGCCGACATGCCTTTCCTTCCTGACGGCACGCCGCTTCAGATCTTGCTCAATCCACTCGGCGTTCCCAGCCGGATGAACGTGGGGCAGATTTTGGAGACCCACCTCGGCTGGGCCGGTGCAAAACTTGGCTTCCAATCCATCACGCCGGTATTCAACGGCGCGAACGAGGAAGACATCAACGATGCACTCGACGAAGCCGGACTGCCGCGGCACGGCAAGGTTCGTTTGATCGACGGGCGTACCGGTGAGCCGATGGAGCAGGAGACAACCGTCGGATACATCTACATGCTCAAGCTACATCACTTGGTCGATGACAAAGTGCATGCTCGAAGCACAGGTCCCTACTCGCTCATCACGCAACAACCACTCGGCGGAAAAGCTCGCTTCGGCGGACAGCGTTTCGGAGAGATGGAAGTTTGGGCGCTGGAGGCATACGGCGCCGCGTACATCCTGCAGGAATTGCTGACCGTCAAGAGCGACGACGTCGAAGGCCGTACCAAGATTTACGAATCGATGGTCAAGGGCGAAAACACGTTGGAAGCCGGCACACCGGCCAGCTTCGACGTATTGACCAATGAAATCCGAGGACTCGCACTGAACATGCAACTGGAGAAGCGGCCGATCTAACTCAGCCGAACTCCAAGTGCGATCGAACGGCATGACGCCGCGCTCGGTCGCAGCGAGGCACGCCACGCGTTGCCCGCAAGGCCAATGAATGGCCACGTTTTCAAACTCAGAGAACGTCGGCTTTCGAAACAAAACACTTAGCGAACCGCGAATAGCTGAAGGCTTTCATATCATGTCGATTGGCGAAACCAGCAACTACGATCGCATCAACGACTACGCATCCGTCCGCATCTCGCTTGCCCGTCCGCAGGACATCAAGAGCTGGTCCTTCGGCGAAGTCAAGAAACCGGAAACGATCAACTACCGGACCTACCGACCTGAAAAGGACGGTCTGTTCTGCGAGCGTATTTTTGGCCCAGAGAAAGACTGGGAATGTGCTTGCGGCAAATACCGCGGCATGAAGTACAAGGGCATGATCTGTGACCGTTGTGGCGTCAAGGTCACTCACAGCCGCGTGCGTCGAAAGCGGATGGGTCACATCGACTTGGCCGCACCCGTCGTCCACATCTGGTTCTTCAAAGCGATGCCGTCACGTTTGGGCAATCTGCTCAACATGAAGACCAGTTCGCTCGAAAAAGTGATCTACTTCCAAGATTACGTCGTCATCGATCCGGGCCAAACCGAGCTCGAGCACCAGCAACTGCTCACCGAAGAAGAATTCCGCGCCGCTCGACAGCAGTTTGGTGCCGGCTCGTTCGACGCCGACATGGGTGCAGAGGCTGTTCGAAAGCTCTTGAACCAGCTCGACCTTGTTCAGTTGTCCGAGCAACTCCGTCAAGAGCTGGAGGAAACGGGAAGCAAGCAGAAGAAGAAAGACCTCACCAACCGCCTCAAGATCGTTGAGTCGATTCGTGACAGCGACAACCGTCCCGAGTGGATGGTGTTGGATGTGATCCCGGTCATTCCTCCAGACCTTCGTCCGCTCGTTTTGCTCGACAGCGGAAACTTCGCAACCAGCGACTTGAACGACCTCTATCGACGGATCATCAACCGGAACAATCGACTGCGGAAGCTCGTCGATCTGAACGCGCCGGAAGTCATCATCCGGAATGAGAAGCGGATGTTGCAGCAGTCCGTCGACGCTCTCTTCGACAACAACCGCTGCAAGCGTCCCGTACTCGGCTCCAGCAATCGTCCGCTTAAGTCTTTGACGGACATGATCAAGGGTAAGCAGGGTCGTTTCCGTGAAAACCTGCTC
This sequence comes from Planctomycetota bacterium, assembly GCA_039025515.1. GTDB lineage: Bacteria > Planctomycetota > Planctomycetia > Pirellulales > Pirellulaceae > Stieleria. The sequence continues at coordinate 3,498 of JBCCOI010000055.1, read as the reverse complement.
GGCAAACGGGTCGACTACTCCGCACGAAGCGTCATCGTCGTCGGGCCGAGGCTGAAGCTTCATCAGTGTGGTCTCCCGAAGAAGATCGCGCTCGAACTGTACCAGCCGTTCATCATTCGTCGCCTGAAAGAGCTCGGGCACGCCGACACGATCAAGTCGGCGAAGAAGATGCTGGAGCGAAAGGACGAGGAGGTTTGGGACATTTTGGAGCAGGTGATTACCAATCACCCGGTGCTTCTCAATCGTGCCCCCACGCTTCACCGGATGGGTATTCAAGCTTTCGAACCGACACTCGTTGAAGGAAACGCGATCAACCTGCACCCGTTGGTTTGTAAGGGATTCAACGCGGACTTCGACGGCGACCAAATGGCCGTCCACTTGCCGCTTTCGATCGAAGCACAGGTCGAAGCTCACACGTTGATGATGAGCACGAACAACGTCTTTGCTCCATCCAACGGTAAGCCGATCATGAGTCCGTCGCAGGACATCGTGATGGGTTGCTACTACATGACCGTCGACCTGCCTGACCGAAAGGGTGAAGGCATGACGTTCGCCGGGTACGACGAAGTGGAGTTCGCGTACGCTCAGGGCACTGTCGATTTGCACGCCCGCATCAAGATGCGATTGCCGCGTCACCAGCGTCTGAAGACGGAGAACGACGAATCGCTTTACGGCGCGATCATTGAAACGACTCCGGGCCGCGTTCGCTTTAACGAGATGCTTCCCGATGGGATGGATTTCTACAACCGTGCGATGCGAAGTGGTGACCTCGCTTCGGTCATTAGCGACTGCTATCAACGCCTCGGTCGCCGCGCGACGATCAATCTGCTCGACGACATGATGCAGATGGGCTTCCGTGAGTCGACGCGTAGCGGACTGTCGTTCGGTACCGATGACTTGGTCACGCCAGATACCAAAGTCGACTTCATCAAGCAGGCCGAAAAGGAAGTCATGCGTTTGAAGAAGGCGTACGACCGTGGACAGATGGCCGACGACGAACGCTACAACATGGTGCTCGATGAGTGGACCAAGGCGCGTGAATTGATCACGACCGACATGATGTCGGCGATGGAGAATGACACTCGTAAAGGTGCTTGGTACATCAACCCCGTCTTCTTGATGAGTCACTCCGGTGCACGGGGTGGTATCGCACAGATTCGGCAGCTTGCCGGCATGCGGGGTCTGATGGCGAAGCCGACCGGTGAGATCATCGAAACGCCGATTAAGGCTAACTTCCGTGAAGGGCTTTCGGTGCTAGAGTATTTCAGCTCGACGCACGGTGCTCGAAAGGGTCTTGCTGACACGGCGCTCAAAACCGCAGACAGCGGTTACCTGACTCGTAAGCTTGCCGATGTTGCCCAGAACGTGGTCGTCACGATGGACGATTGCGGTACGACCCAAGGGATCACCAAGGGTGTCGTCTATCGCGGCGAGAAAGTCGAAGTGCGTTTGGCGGACTCGATCAATGGACGCGTCAGCAGAAAGGCGATCGTCAATCCGATCACTGACGAGCTGATCGTCGGCGAAAGCGAGATGATCACGCCAGAGATCGCTCGCAAGATCGAGCAAATGGGTTTGGAAAAGATCCAAGTCCGCTCGCCGATGACCTGCGACGCCCCCCTCGGTGTTTGTCGCCGCTGCTACGGCATGGACATGTCGACCGGTGCAATGGTCGAAGAAGGCATGGCTGTCGGTATCATCGCGGCACAATCGATCGGTGAACCGGGCACGCAGCTCACCATGCGGACGTTCCACATCGGTGGTTCGGTCAGTAAGGCGACACAAGAGTCTGACATCAAGAGTAAGAAGGCCGGGGAAGTTCGCCTAACACGAATCCGCGCCGTTGCAAACGCCGAAGGCCGCCAAGTCGTTCTGACTCGTAACGGTGAGATCACGCTCGTCGATGATCGAGGCCGCGAGTTCGAAAGCTATCCGATCCCGACCGGTTCGATCCTTTTGGTTGAAGACGGTCAACAAGTTGAACCGGGCGCGACGCTCTGCGAATGGAACCCGTACTCGGTACCGATCCTGTCGGAAGTGTCCGGTAAGGTTCGCTTCGAGGACATCGTCGAAGGCGAGACCGTGCGGACGGAGAAAGAAGCCAGCGGTAAAATGCGAATGGTGGTCGTTGAACACAAGGGTGACTTGCACCCACAAATTGTGGTCGAGGACAATACCGGTAAAGCACTCAACGTCCAGTTCTTGCCAGAGCGGGCGACCGTTTCGGTCACCGACGGTCAGGACATCGATCCCGGTACGGTGCTTGCCGAAATTCCGCGTGACAGCGGCGGTGTCTCGGACATCACGGGTGGTCTGCCGCGAGTCACCGAGATTTTCGAAGCACGTAAGCCGAAGGATCCCGCGATTATCGCAGAAGTGGATGGTGAAGTTGAAATCTTGCCCGAAAAGAAGCGCGGTAAGACGACCGTCATCGTTCGCAGCGAATCGGGAATCGAGCGTGAACACCTTATTCCGACCGGCAAGCACTTCCTCGTGCACACCGGCGATATCGTCAAGGCGGGCCAGTCTCTCGTCGACGGACCGCTTGTTCCACACGATATCCTGCGTGTTTCTGGTGAAGAAGCAGTACAGCAGTACCTTCTCCATGAGATCCAACAGGTCTATCAGTCGCAGAAGGTGGAGATCAACGATAAGCACTGCGAGATCATCATCGCCCGCATGCTGCGTAAGGTGAAAGTTGAGAATCCGGGCGACACGAACTTGCTACCAGGTTTGGTGATCGACCGCTTCCAGTTCCGGCACGCGAACCAGGAGTTGACCAAGTGCATGAAGGTCGCGGCCGTCGGCGACAGCGACTACACCGAAGGCACGATCATTCCGAAGGATCTCTTCGAAGAGACCAATGCCAAGATCGAGGCCGAAGGTGGCACGCCTATGAAAGGTAAGAAGCCGAAGAAGGCGACCGCCAGCACGCAGTTGCTCGGGATCACCAAGGCCGCCGTTCAGTCCAACTCGTTCATCTCCGCAGCGTCTTTCCAGGAAACCACGAAGGTCCTTACCGAGGCGGCACTTGCTGGGAAAGTCGACAAACTGGTTGGATTGAAGGAGAACGTGATCCTCGGACACTTGATTCCGGCCGGTACCGGTTTCCGAATCTTCCAAGAATCGGAAGTGAACTACCGCCGCGAAGCGATCGAGGAGATTGCCGAGAATCCCGCTCAGGTACTCAAGGAGACGTTCCCGTTGTTGGATGCGGACGAGGGAGCAATCGAAGCCGGAATGCCAGTCGACCAAGAGGCTCTGATGTCCGGCGATCCACCGCAAGCCGAGCCGGAAGAGTAAATCTTCGCGAGTTCATCAACACAAGGGTGCCAAGTGATAGCTTGGTGCCCTTTTTTGTTTGCCCAGCGAAGCTGGCAAACCCAGTCGGTGCTTGCCACCGACCAAGCCCTGTTCATGGGGAATTGAATCCGATTCGCAAGGGCGTTGCTGGCCAACGGCGGGGTCTGAAGGAAGCGATAGGAGGACGATGGAACG
>JBCCOI010000054.1:0-21208 GCA_039025515.1 Planctomycetota bacterium | reverse complement strand
TTGGCGAGTTGTCCCGTTTCGAACGACAGCATCTGCCTGCCGATTTTTTTCTCAACTCGGATCTTATTAACAGTCACTTGCACTTACCTTTTTTCATTCAACAACAATGGTCCTTCGTGCGCGGGTGACCCGATTGTCACGCGAGCTGACGAAGCAAAACAAACAGCAAAAAACAGCGGCCGTTGCAAACTGTGCAGCGGCATTCCAGGGAAGATGCGAGACAGCCCGTGGGACTGAGTGGCGGGGAGGGCATCACCACCTCGCACGCAAACGATAAGCTCCCGAACCGAAAAGGGGCCGACCCCAGGGATCGCGAACCGCGACGAGATCAGCAAAGCACGCTCGAAGCATGCGGCCGCCAAAAAGGAGCTACGATGACGATGCCCAGTGGCACCGAAGAGTCTGCCGCCGCGAGGCGACCGAAGACTCACGTCATCGTCACGCCGGGGCGACCAAACCGGGCTACTTCCGAATGCCCAATTTTCCAATGATATCCAAGTACCGCTGCGGGTCCTCTCCGCGAACGTAGTCGAGCAACCGACGTCGGCGGCTGACCAAACCCAGCAAGCCTCGTCGCGAGGCGTAATCCTTGTTATGTGTCCTCATGTGCTCCGTCAGTCCATTGATTCGCTCCGTCAAAATGGCGATCTGAACTTCCGGAGAGCCCGAATCGCTGCCGCTCGAGCCGTGTTCTTTAATGACTTCAGCTTTTCGCTGCTTCGAAATCGTCATCCTTCGCTACTTTTTATCTAATTTCTTTTTCGGTTTTCTTCTACCAAGTTGGTAGTGTACCGCTTCATATCCCTGCCGCAACGGCAAATTCCTTGTCCTTCTTCGGTCCAGCAATTTCGCTGCCAAGTCCGGCTTTTCTAGCACTCGGACGCTGATTCGGCGAATCCTCGATCGCTCAGAAATGTCAGCACTTCACGAGCGAGCTGTTCGACCGACGTACCGACCGATCCATCCAAACGAATCTCTGGATGCAGGGGAGTTTCGTAGGGATCGCTGATGCCGGTGAAATTTTTGATTTGGCCGGTCCTCGCCTTCGCGTAGAGCCCTTTCGGATCTCTGGTTTCGCAAATTTCCAGCGGTGTATCGACGAAGACTTCCACAAAATCGCCCGCATTTCCCGCGGCCTCGACCATGCTACGAACGCGATCGCGATCGGCCCTGTAGGGACTGACGAACGCGGTCAACGTGATCAGACCGGCTCCGGCCATCAACGCGGCGACGCTCCCAATCCGCCGGATATTTTCCTCGCGATCGATCGCGCCAAAGCCCAGCCCGAACCGGTCGGCGAACTCTGCGGAATGGTCTTCGGCCAATTTGGACGGCGGGGCGCAGAGTCCGTGCCGGACGTTGTCGCCATCGAGCAAAACCGTCGCTCGGCCCGAGCGTGAAAGAAGAAGGTCAACCGCGTTCGCCACCGTGCTCTTTCCACATCCGCTCAATCCCGTGAACCAAACGACACATCCCCGTTGCCCAAGCCGAGATTCCCGATCGCTTCGACTGACCGTCTGCTCATGCCACACAATGTCTTGGCGTATGTCTTTCGAATCAGAACCGCCATCGTCAAACGATACGGAGTCACTACCTTCGTCCATCAGCTATCTCGCGGTAACCTCAATCTCTTCGCCGACTTGCATGTCGCTCGCCAAGTCATCGCCGAACGGCTCCAGTTTGATTCGAATCGAGTCAGCCTCGATGCGATCGACCCTACCATTTGTTCGTGCGTCCAACCGAGGGAAGTAGACACTGACGTGCCTGCCAAGTCCGAACGAAGAGCCTATCGCCTTTGCCGAAATAAACTCGGTTTGCGGCAGGAACAGTTCGCCCAAGGTATCGCCCTGTTGAATCTCACGACCCTGCGCCACATGAATCTCACCGATCAATCCGGCAGTTCCTGCAGAAACCGTGGACCTTCGCATTGGCTCCGATGCCAGCTTGATTTTGCGATCCAACTCTCGTCGATCCGCTTTGAGTTCCTCGATCAAGAGACGTACCTGAGATAATGAACGGACCTGTTGATCCGAGAAGATCAAACCTTCATCCGCAGACTTCACCACAAGCTGTGCAAGCTCCAGTTCAGTCACAAAACTCTCGACCAATGCGTCGGCGGCTTCACGTTGTGCAACGAGCTCCTCAATCTCAGCGCGACTGACGGCACCCGAAGAAGCGTAATCGCTCAGGCGTTCTAATTGAGCAACAATCCGCTTCGATTCAGCCTCTGCAGACTTTAGCCTGGTTGCCATGAGTCGACGTTCTAGCACAGCCTTCTCTCTTGCCAGGTCAACCGCAGCTTGCAACGAGACGAGCGTCTTTTGTGCAGCTTGCAACCGCAGGTTTAACTCTTCTGATAATCGATTCAGCCGCGTGAGATCTTCTTTTGAAGCCGGCTCCTCGATGACGAAGAGTGCATCCTCCGCGTTCACCGTTTCGCCCCGTGAAGCCAATACTTCAACAAGTTGTCCGGAACGAGTCGCCAACAGAGGCAACTTCCTTTCGAGAAAACGGACATCGTCGAAGCTGAGGGTCGGCTCGGAAGTCTTGCCCCCACTAGAAAAACTCCAGACCAAAAGGCCAGCCAATGCGAGCACAGCAGGCCAAGTGATCAAGCGGACGTAATTCTTTTTTGCCGACGGAGATTCTTCCACAGACTTGGGATCAAGCTGATCGTCGCCGGAATCCGCAGCGGAAATTCTAAGTGATGAATCAGCCCGAACGTCTTTGATCGTCGCAGCCGTTGCGGGCTTCGTTGGTGTGATCCCCGCTCCGCGTGTCGCGGGAACTCGAGCCGATGGAACCGGATCGGAAGCCAGATCATGAGCGAGTCGATCGAGGAAGTAACCCCACTTTCTCTCCGTTGCGTCCGACAAGTCCGCAAGTCGGCAACGAACCAGTTTCTCATGCGTCTCTTGAACAAAAAACTCGATCGTCAACTGCGAAGAATCAGCGGCGATAAAAACACCGCCCTCCGGCTCCTCGCCTGACGGCCAGTTTTTGTTTTCGAGAGCATCAAACGCGGCGGAAGCGTCGGCGACGAAGGAATGACGATCAACGGCGACGATGGGAAGCTCGACATCGCGGCAAGCCAACGTAAGGACACCTTGATCGAGACTGAACCGCTGAAACACAGGCGTTGACGATGATGGTCGACTCGAAGTCATCGTATTCGTCTAGGCCGTTGGTAGGGAGACAGCGGAATCGCGGCGGGCGGCATTAAGTTAAATCATTGGGTGCCCGTTGCAACCGAAACAAGCTCAACGGACCGTTGGAATCGTCGAGTCTAACGGTTTTGACGGTTCTCTGTACGCCTACGCGACTCCACCGCAGGGTAACACTGATGGTTGTGCCGGTTGGTCGCGTTTTCGCACAAGAAGGCATACCAATCGTTGCTCGATGTCGATGACCTGTGTGGGTCACGACGATCCCTCGCGTTCTGCAATCTCGGTATCTTGCGGCTGCCCAAAAAGAATGTCTCCACGATCAACGATTTTCGCAGCAACCTCATCGCTCCGAACGAGATCCGCCGCACTGATTTCGCTTCTCGTCTTAGGCGGTTGTTCATCACTCTCCCCGGTACAGCGATCACAGCAATCGCAAGCAATGGGAATCCCCGCAGGAACCCTAGTCACTCAGCCGAACAGCGGCGCGGTCCATGGAACAGACTTTCCCGACCAAGCACAGCCCGCTTACTTCTTACCCACACCCGGAATGGACCAGCGGGTTGCCCACACGTCACGCGCGGCGAACCTCTCGAATGACGACATCGTCAACGCTTGGGACACACTGAGAGATCCACGCTTGCGATGGATGCAAAAGCTGGCTCTTCGTTTGTATGCCGGACCGCAGGAAACCGACCAGCGGATCGCAGTCTCTGACCTGGCCGCCAAAGTTGCCTCAACTGATCCCAAGATGCCTCGTGAGAGACTCACGCATGCTGTGGCACATGGCGTCGTCGAAGTCCGTTTTCGCCAGCACAAGCTTCAAACGCTGCGAACGGAACTAAAGTCGCTTCGGGAGAGACTGCAGCGAACGAAGGACCGCGTTGAAGCCGGTGCGGTCACGAAGGCTGACTTCGTCAAACTGATTGCTGCCGCGCAGGGTTTGCAGGAGCGTGAGAAGGCAGAGAATCGCGAGTTGCGACTGGCACTCGATCGCGTAGAAGTCTTGACCGGAGGAACGCTTACGCAAGCGCTCGCAGACAGCCTTGGGGATCAACCGCAAGTCCTGTTTCCTGGCCTCGCTGATCGTATACCGGCATCGCGTCTCGGCGATCGGCGTGACGTCGAGAAGGCGATGGACAACGTCCAGCAGCTGGGATCGGCAGAAGACGTCAGCACCGGATCGTTGCTACCTCTCCTCTCCCTGCGTGGCTACATTCAACCCAGCGAAAGTAGACAAGAGAGTCGCTTCAATGGAGGGTTCTCGATCGGTGACGCTTCTCAGCTAGATGCGTTCTCGAAGGTCGAAGGCGGCAATTCCGTCTACTCGTTGCGGTCTCCGATCGAAAAAGCCATGGGTGAATATCATCAAGTGGTAAGTGCCGCTGCGACCGATGTTCGCGATCTTCTGGACCGGTACTTGAGACTCGATGCAAACGCAAAAGCCTGCCGCAGTCGGCTGGAACTGGCGATCGAGTCGTTGGAAGTTCTATTCGATCGTTTCGAACTGGATCGAGCGAGTGCTGACGACGTTGCCGAAAAGATCTCCGACGTGATTGACACGGCGTTTACGTGTCACAAGCTTGAATACGAACGAGCTTCGGTGACGATTGATCTCTTTGTCGCAATCGGAGGTCCAAGCGGCCGTCGGATGTAGTCAAGAAGTGGGCTTTGATGGAGAGAATCCTACTCGGGAAACAGAAGACTGCCGCATTGCCGCTCGCAAAGCTCACTGGATGCAGCCTACGGTAACTACGACAACGCATCGCCGTCCGCATGTGGGCCGTCATCATTGTGCCTTCAAGCGAAGAAAATGCGGCAACCGACGCGATCCCAAGCCGCATTGGCGCTCGCAAAGCTCGCTGGATGCAGCTTACGCTAGCGCATCGCCGGCCAAAATGTAGGCCGTCATCGATGAGCCTTCAGGCGAAGAAAATGCGGCAACCGTGGCGATACCCATGCCGCATTGGCGCTCGCAAAGCTCGCTGGATGCAGCCTACGGTAACGCATCGCCGTCCACATGTGCGCCGCCATCGATGAGCCTTCAGGCGAAGAAAATGCGGCAACCGTGGCGATACCCATGCCGCATTGGCGCTCGCAAAGCTCGCTGGATGCAGCCTACGATGACGCATCGCCGTCCACATGTAGGCCGCCATCGATGAGCCTTTAGGCGAAGAAAATGCGGCAACCGGAGCGATCCCATCCCGCATTTGCGCTCGCAAAGCTCACTGGATGCAGCCTACGACAATGCATCGCCGTCCACATGTAGGCCGCCATCGATGAGCCTTTAGGCGAAGAAAATGCGGCAACCGGAGCGATCCCATTCCGCATTAGCGCTCGCAAAGCTCACTTGATGCTGACTCGAGTGTTGGAGGTTGATCATCAACCGATTCGGTACATTGCCTTCTCACTTCGCAGTACCAAGCTGTCTTCCGCAAATGCCGGCGTTGCGAACGTTCGCTCGCCGATTCGATTCTCGGCCAGTGTTTGAAACGCGGATCCCGCTTGAACGACCGTCGTTGTACCTTCTTCGTTGGTGAGGTAAATCACATCGTTTACTTTGATGGGTGATGCGGAAAACTTTCCGCCCAAGCGTTCTCGATAGTTGATCGATCCATCCTCGACATTCACACGGGTGAGAATGCCTTCGTCACTGATCATGACGATCCCGTCTTCGTCAACGATCGGTGTGGGCGTCTTCGGAACGTTGCGTTCGACACGCCATTGCTCGCTCGCAACCCAGTCATTTTTTGCTGTCCCCGGCTTCAATGCGATCAGGCTGGGACGCATGAAGCCGGTGCAATAAACAAGCAGTCCGTTCGACATCATCGGTTTCGGGACGACCGAGAAACCCGGTGACTCGAAAGTCCAAAGCAGACGACCATCACTGGGGCTCAAGCCGACGACGCAGTCGCTACCGGGCGCGATGATCTGGGTCTGCCCGTCAATTTGAAATGCGGCTGGCGTCGCAAACGAGAACTTGCGTTCCGCATCGACCGGGCGCGGCGTACGCCAAAGCATCTCTCCTGAATCTCGATCAAGCGACGCCACCGTTGCTTCATCGGCCCCGTCACAAGTAAAGATCAATTGCCGATCGAAAAGTATCGGAGATCCGCCGTTCCCATGAACGGGCGGAAAAACCAAATCGCGGTTTTCCCAAACGATCTCTCCTGAAGTCGTGATGCACGCTGTGCCTTGATAACCGAAATGAACAAAGAGACGATCGTTATCGATAATGAGGGTCGGGCTTGCATGGGAGTTCTTGCTGTGGATAGGAAACGTGCGGTCGGTTCCCTGTCGAAAAACCTGAAAGGTCTTGAGTAAACGTCCCGATTCGAAATCGAGTTTGTGAACAACCAACCGAAATGAGTCCTTGGCTGTCTTCAAGGCTGCAGTGACGTAAGCGTTGCCACGGTCGATGACCGGCGACGACCAGCCCTCTCCCTCCAGAGGCGTCCTCCACCGATACCCTCCACCGGCAGACCACTCCGTTGGTGGCTTCGTGGCCGATCTCGCAAGCCCGTTTCCCAGGGAGCCGCGAAACTGCGTCCAACTCGTGCCGTCCAAAGTCTCTGCGGCGTGTGAGTCGTTCAACGTCAACGAGCCGGAAACGCCGCAACCCAGGACGAACGCTTCCTTCGCGAACGCACGTCGAGAAACGGACTGTTCATCGCAAACTTGCTTTCGGGGAGCATTCATTCGGTCGACTCATGAAGTGAAATTTCAGAAACTCTCGGTGATCTTAACGATCCGTCCAAATAAGCTGGACGGCTTGCCGTTGACGGTCAATACATGCCCACTGCCACTGCGATAAGGCAAAGGTATTTGTCGCTAAACGCGAGCTATACTCGCCGGTGGCCGGAAAGCTGATTTCGGCACGTCCAACCGAGTTCGCCAACGTTTGGCGAATCGGACTATGACGATTCTACGAGTTACCACGCGTCGTGGCTTCCGAACACCCAGCGGCCGGCCCCAATTCGAAATGGCGGACCGAAGGTGTAGCGCCACCCAAGGCCGCTTCGCCAAAACTGGAGGGAAAAAAGCCACCAAAAGAGCCCGCGCGTAAGTCGCGTAGGCCGAAAAACGAGCTCGCTGCGTCTGCCGAGATTCAAAGTGTGGATGTTTCGGAAGAGCAGCAGTCATCCAAGATTCTTCGCGGTCCCGCCTGGTTATTAAGCATCATCGCGCACCTCGTTCTGCTGATTCTGTTGGCAACATTGACTTATCGTCTTCGTGGAAATGATGGAATCGCCATCAAGGGTGCTACCGAAGAGAGTTCCGGAGACCCGTCAGTGGAGATTACGGTGGTCAAGCCTGAGGCGTTTGCAAGTGAGACCAGCAACTCTGAGAACGAACAACAGGCCAAGAAGATCGCAATTACCAGCAATCTTCCGACGCTCGCCGCTCCGAGCATCAGTGTCAATCCATCGAACACGAGTGATATTGCGGGCGAACTGCTTTCCGGAGGCGGCAGCAATTCATCGCGAACCTTCTACTTGGGCGGTGGTTCGATGGCTTCGCGTTTGCCGGAAGCTCGAATCGCAAATGGCCGTCGCTTTGGAGCCACCAAAGAGAGCGAAGAAGCCGTGGAACGTGCGCTTCGATGGTTGGCGTTACACCAGCGATCCGACGGCTCTTGGTCATTCGACTTGAGCCTCGAACCGTGCTCCGGTCGATGCAGGCACGGCAAACCGGCGAATGAAGACACGCCTACGCCCTCCACGGCTGCCACCGGCTTGGCCTTGCTGGCCTTTCTGGGTGCAGGCTACACGCAGCACGAAGGCCCGTATCAGGAAACCGTCTCAAAGGGAATCTACTATCTCAAAGCCGTCGCCGCCGAAACGCAGTTCGGTTATGACTGGCAACAAGGCGGAAGCATGTATGGGCATGGCATCGCGATGCTGGCACTCACTGAAGCGATGTTGATGAGCAAGTTGCAGGGAGAATACGACACCGATTTGAAACGCTACGTGCAAAGCGGTGCCCTGTTCACGACGGTCGCCCAGCACGATAGCGGCTCATGGGGATACATCCCGGGCAGTCCGGGTGATACAACGATCACGGGCTGGCAGGTGCTCTCGTTGTTGGGTGCAGAGAAGTCGGGCATTCAAATGCAATCGGGTGTTTTCAAACGCGTGCTTTCCTTTTTGGATAGCGTTCGCGAAGGCTCCAACTTCGAATTCGGTTATCGAAGTCCCGAACCAGAACCGACGACGACGGCAATTGCACTCTATCTCCTTTTGCATTTACGCAATCAGTCCGGGATGACGTACTTTGATCGTGCGTTCGATAGGATCGCTGACGAAGGCCCGACGCTGACCAACGTTTATCACGACTATTACGCAACGATGGCCCTGCATCACATCCGCCATCGCGACTGGGACGCTTGGAACACGACACTTCGCGACCATTTGGTAACTACTCAAGCGAGAGAAGGCCACGAAGCGGGCAGTTGGCACTTTCGCGACCGCTGGGGAGACGTCGGGGGACGCGTCTACACGACCGCCATGTGTACGCTGACCCTAGAAGTCTACTACCGCTACCTTCCGCTCTACGAACTCCCCGAAGAATTTCCGTTGGAGTGATGGACGATCAATGAGTGCTTTACGCTTGAAGCCCAATCACGCTTGGTTTGCTATTCGCTGTGAGGAACGGTCGATTAAGTTCTAACGCAATTGATAAGCCGACGGCGCTATCCGTGGGTGTTTGATATGACCATTCTGGCCTTCGGGCCCGCCGCTAGCGCCGTCGGCTCACCTGCAATCGACTTTTTCGTCATCCCACGCGAAGAGTCCCGACATCTCCTTACGCGTCGCTCGAAATCTTCAGCAGTCGCTCGAAGATCTCTCGATTGCTTAGGCGAGACTCTTCGACTGACGAGTTGACACTTTGCGTGTCTTGCACGGTCATCAAGTAAGCGAGATCTCGCTGCTTCAAAGCCGAATCCGGATACTCGTGACGAGTCTCCATATCCATGAGGCGAAGATAAGACTCGACGCCGCGTAGCGTTCGATAATTGTCGACGAGCGTGTTGGCATCCTTCTCGTTCAGCACGCCCAGGTCTCGGGCTTGCGTGAGGATCTCGATCGTTCCCGTTCCCCTCAAGTCGGGACACGCGCCGGCATAACGAAGTTTGAACGCCTGCGCGATAAACTCCACGTCGACGGTGCCGCCCGCGCCACGTTTGAGGTTGTCATCGCTTGCGGTCACCTGCATCCGCGTCCGCAGCTTGACAAGCTCTCCAACCATCGACGAATGCCATTCGAACTGTGCGATCGCATCATGCACCTGATCAGACACGGCTTTGCGAATCAGCCGCGAGCCAGAGATCACCCGGGCTTTGCACATCGCAAGCTGCTGCCACAACGGCACCAAACCTCTCGAAAAACGCTCCACGAACGGGTCAACGGCGGTCGCCAAAACACCTTCTTCACCGCCCGGCCGCAAGCGTCCGTCCAGCTCATACAGACGACCGTAGTCCGTAACACGATTGACTCGGCTCGCAATTGCCGCGGCTAACTGGTTAAAGAATTGTGCGTTGGTGACAGTCTTTCGAGGTCCACCGACGCGGCGCTGTGTCGTTCCTTCTTCGGAATAGAGAAAAACGACGTCTAAATCGCTCAAGTAGTTGGGTTCTCTTCCGCCGAACTTGCCGAGCGCGAGACTGATCAGCTCTGCAGGCTCGCCGCTCTTACCGACGGGATCGCCATAGCGAGACGCGAGCTGTTCCTGTTCATATTCCAGGATTCGTCGTAGGCAGGCTTCGGCCGTGTCGGCCAAGGCGGCGTGCGTCGCTTCGACGGGATCCTTTCCCAGTATGTCTCGCACTCCGATCATCAGATGCGAACTGTCCTTGAAGCCGTGCAGCACGACATCCAAGTCGGCGGCGCGGCGGCAGAGTTCGATGGATCTCGCATCGAGTCGCTCGGCTCTCGGCAAGCGTTCCATCAACAGTGAATCGATCAGTTCGTCGATCATCCCCGGCGTCGTGATCAGCAAATCGCTGAGGTAAGGCGTTGCCGCACAAATGCGGGTCATCAGACGGAGTGTGGCTTGGTTGTTTCCAAGCAACTCCCACAAACTGCTCTTCGCACCCAATGACTCTGCGACATTCGCAAGCGTCCGAAGCGTGCGATCTGGATCCGGCGTCGTCGAAATCTCGCGCAACAACTTCGGCGCGAGTGCCGAGAAGAAGTGCTGACAACGCCTCCGAGGCAAAAAGCGAACCGATTCCGTCGCCAACGAACGAATGTTCTCGATCGCCAAATCGGTCTTGGTCAAACCATGCTTCGCGAGAACGCGGCGAACCAAGTCGGGATCGGGATCGGGGTCGAGCACCAGTTCGGTTTCAATCGCGAACTCACTATCGTCGGTCGATTCTGCCGTTGCAGGTGCCTCCAACATCAAGTGATTGAGCACCTTGCGATTGATCGAAAGCATCTCTTCCAACTGGGAGTTGAACTTTTCGGTGCTGCCCGCTTTTCCATCCGGCTCTCGAATGCCGAGTTGCCAAGCCAAACGCCGCCTTGCCGAAGCAGCTGCGGGCAATCGACCGGTGTAGTGCCCCTGCATGACGTTCAGTTGATGCTGCAAGCGACAGAGTTTCGCGTAGCCTTTCGTCAGCAAAGTTGCTTCTTGGTGCGTCAGGCAACCTTCGCGGCGAAGTCGGTCGATGGCTTCCACCGTGCTACCGACGCGGACCGCGGGGATCGCACCACCGTGCAGCAACTGCAAAAACTGAATCGTCAGCTCGATGTCGTTCCGTCCGCCCCTCGCTTCGGCGATTTCGTCTTGAACGATCTCGACGTTCGGATCGGCGGGCGTTGCTGCATCCTCTTCACTCGTGGATCGGGGTTCCAGCTTGCGACGCAATTTGAGCCGGAGCGATCGCACTTCCCCTAAATCTTCGCGGCTCAAGAATCGACGATAAATCCAGGGCTGAAGGCGATCGAGAAACTCACCGCCCAATTGCTGATCACCCGCCACCACACGGGCTTTGGTCAGCGCGATTCGCTGCCAAGTTCTTCCGTCGGATTCGAGTCGTTTGGCGGTCAGATCGCAGCCTCCAATCGGACAATCGTCGCCAAGCGGGCGGAACGATGTGTCGAGCGAAAGGTGGAGCGCGATTGTGTCGTCGGCGCTCACGATTTCACTCATTTCCTCGACCACCTGAGTGACGAACCGTCGATGCGATTCATTTCGCTCTTCGATCGCATCGTAGAGGAACATCACCTTGAGAGGACGTCCGTAGGCGAGCTCTTCACCGCCATACTGTCCGAGCCCGATGATGGTGAAGCGAACTTGGTGGCCATCAATTCGTACCGGCACGAGTCCGCGATTGGCGAGTCGTTGCAGGACGAAGACGAGTGCTGCCTCCAAGACGGCGTCGGCGACGTAGGAGAGTTGGCGACCGGCGAGATCCTCACTCGATTGCCTGACGAACTCCCCGTACGCGATTCGAATGATTTCGCGACTGACAAACTTGCGAATCGCCACCGCCGCTCGGCTGGGACTTTCGAGCGACTGAAGTTCCGAAACCATCTCGTCGACCAAGAACCGACGTTGCGTCCCCTGACCATCACTGGCACGCATCAGGTCGAAACTCTCCGGGTCGCCAATCAATCGACCGGCCAAAGTCTGACTGGTTGCAAATACCTGCAGCAGCGAAGGCAGCGCGGACTGATCGCGTTCAAACAAAGCCAGCAAAGACGTGGGTGAACGGCTCGCCGCGATGAACCGATCGAGGTAGGCGATGGCTTCATCCGGATCGATTAGCTCGTCGAGCTCTTCGTTGAGTCGATGTGCAAGCACACGAAGCAGGTCTTCGGTTGCTCCGCATTTCGAAATCGATCGAAGATGCGACTCGACCAGTGTCCAGTTGGAGAACTGGTCACGATTGATGACGTCAAAGCCCGAAGCGCCCGACGGACCCGAAGGTTGCTGGGGTGATGGCGGCGTCTGCACGGCTGCTTTCTATCCAAGGTGAAAACGAGCAGCGGTACCGCCTGCGGGGCCCGCCTTGGGATGGTTGCCATCGTCAAAGTTGGTCCAGGGCTCGAATGCCGTTCCGATGATCCGGTCTGCGGAACCTTTCCTGTCCGTTGGTAGTCTAAATTCCGGAGGGTTTCCCGTTAAGTCGGTGTCCGGTGACCTACTTTTGAATTGCGGTCATGCGACACACTGCTTGAATCGACTCGTCATTACCGGCGCCCCGGACAGCACGAGTCGCCCCGGCAACATGCTCGCGCGACGCCTGCATCGACGGATCGACGAGAAGCCACCCCCAGCGGACTTTACGTTCGCCGTGCACGGGTTTGTCGCCTCACAGGTTGCCCCAAAGCGACACCCGGTTGTGGACTTTTCGAAACATCGACTTGCGGGCCGGACCGCAGCCGTTTGACGCAAAACCTTTCCCACAAGCGACTTGCAATGATTCGACCGCTCGACTCAGGCGGGGTCGGCATCCTCGATGCATCCCCCATCCCGGACCAAACCAATTGCTCCACGCCGGGATCTGAGGAAATGCTGATGGGAAACAGGATCAGTGGTCGTAGTCTCCAAGACGATGCTTTTGCAGCCGATGAATCCGTCGATCGACGGAACCGAGTGATGGGCGACGAGTTCGCGGATCACCACCTCGAGGAAGCACCCGCCGATCCACACGCTTCCGAAGAATCCGAAGCTGACCCGACCGAGGATCCCGTCCGCATGTATCTGATGCAGATGGGGCAAATTCCTTTGCTGACGCGGGATCAGGAAGTCTCGGCCGCAAAGCAAATTGAGAAGACACGCGATCACTATCGTCACTGCATGCTCGCGACCGACTTCATGCTCCAGGGCGCCCTGAAGCTCCTTCAACAAGTCCGTGACAAAACGCTGCGGCTGGACCGAACCATCGAAGTCAGCGTGACCAATGCGGTCGAGAAAAAGGCGATCATGAAGCGGATCGTTCCCAACGTGCGGACGCTCGAACACTTGCTAAAGTTGAACCGAAACGACTACCTGGTCGCCATCAACAAGCGTTCGCCGATGCGTCAGCGAAGGGCCGCTTGGAGAAACCTTGTGATCCGACGAAACAAGGCGGTTCGGCTGGTCGAAGAAATGAACCTACGAACCGGCAAACTGCAACCGCTGTTCGAGAAGCTTCATCGCGCTTCGAAACGAATGGTCGAGATTCGAAAGCAACTGCACGAAGGTGCCCCGACGGATTTGCCGGGGATGCCGACCGAAAAGGAACTGCGAAGCGAGCTCAGTTACTTGATGCGAATGACTTACGAGTCGCCGATGACGTTGGAGCGACGCGTCAAACGATGTGCCGACCTCCGAGAAGATTACGAAGCTGCCAAACGTGTTCTGTCAGCCGGAAACCTTCGCTTGGTCGTTTCGATCGCCAAGAAGTATCGCAACCGTGGCCTCGCGTTTCTCGACCTGATTCAGGAAGGAAACACCGGACTCATGCGGGCCGTCGACAAATTCGAACACGCCCGAGGATACAAGTTCAGCACGTACGCGACTTGGTGGATTCGACAAGCGATCACGCGAGCCATCGCCGATCAAAGCCGCACGATTCGCGTTCCCGTGCACATGATCGACACGATGAACAAGATTCGGCAAATCACCCGTGATCTTGTTCAAGAGAACGGACGTGAACCCACTGCGGAAGAAGTTTGTGCTCGCAGCGGACTGAGCTTGGAAGACACCCGCGTCATCCTCAAGATGAGTCGACAGCCGCTTTCGCTCGACCAGCCCGTCGGAGACCACGAGGACAGCGTCTTCGGCGAATTCCTGCAAGACCACCGCGACGACGACCCGTTGATGGAAACCAATCGTCAAGCGTTGAAGGCGCAAATCGACTTGGCGATGGAAACGCTCAACTACCGAGAGCGAGAGATTTTGCGTCTTCGCTATGGACTGGCCGACGGCTACACCTACACGCTTGAAGAAGTTGGTAGGATCTTTCAGGTAACGCGTGAACGGGTTCGTCAGATCGAAAGCAAGGCCGTCCGTAAACTTCAGCAACCATACCGCGCGAAGTCGTTGGCAAGCTTTCTTGATGGAGCCGACATGACGATGTTGGAAGGCAACGAAGCGGTGTAGCGATCACCACCGCTGCCTCGATCGGTTAACCATCAGCTCGGGCATCTCGCTGTTGCTGGAGCATCCTCTCCAGCGGCGTGAGCGGACGAAGCGGTGACCGATCTGATTCTTCAGTAATCGGCATGACGGATCCCTGATTGCCGGACTGAATTGCCTCGCGAACGACGTCGATGTTTCCACCGACAAGTTGCTCGCCGGGCGGAAGCAGGAATCGCCCCAGGCCTCGGCCCTGATAATTGACATCCTCGATCGGGTTTGGGCTCTTCCCCGTCCGATCGATGGCGACCGACTGAACACGCCATTCATGAACCGTCAATTCGTAACGTGCTACGGGCGGTACGAAAGTGGCCTGCTGACGAATGAATTCCGTGCCATCTGCGGCGATCGACGCCACGCGGCTGACGCGGTCGGCGCCGGCTTCACGCTCCAGCGTTATTTTCTTCGTCTGTTGGGGACCGACACGAACACGCTGCTCGGCAGAGTTGAGTGCGTCAAAAACCGCCACGATCACGTCACGTTCCGATGAATTGAACAGACCAAGATCGACCGGGGGTAGCGGAGGTCGAGGCTGGACTTGAGTATCGATGACGAACGAGCGAGTCCTTGCAAAGCCGAATGGCGTACCAAACCCGGGTGTAAATCGTGCGGGCGGAAAGACGCTAAGCGAAGTTCCGAAATTGAAGTAACCGTACGACGGAAAACTGTAGGGACTCAAGAAGCGTGGAGGCAAATACGAAAATCCCGGGAACGGCGAATAGATGCCTGCGATCGGGAATCCGGCACCGCCTCTACCCGGCCGACCTCGGCGTACGGGGCGTACGCTTCGACGCGAGACCGTGTAATGCGGAACGACGTCATCGAGGTCGGCCACCTGCATCAGTCCGACTCCAGAACGCGGAAACCGCACGACTCGATTCACCGAGGGCAGCCAGTATCCGGCATATTGTCGGTCGATGGAATCAAAGTTTGCATCCCTTTGAAAAAAGTACTGGTTGCCGCTGGCATCGTTGACCGTCATCACGCCACGGTTGATGAATACGTCGGCCGTCACGACCCCGCTCGGCTCGACGAGTTGGAAGTCCTGCGCGCTGGCTTGCAGACTCGCGAACGTCACACTGAACGCAAGCATCAAAGCCCGCCAATCTTTACCGATGCACATTACTCCCGCCCTCCCGATCGCGGCCACACGGATTGAACTCGCCACGACATGCGGCGTCGATTGGACCGTCATTCTATGGGGCCCACGGGAAGATCATCGTGCGTCTAGTCTATTCGTTGCCTCAAATGACTGAAATTTGCTGCAATCATTGTGACCGATGACCAAAGCACATCGAGGACACTCTGGCGGATCACGCGTCAGATGCGGTCGCTCGGATGAGGTCGCTCAGTTCACTCTCGATCTCATCGTTTGGAACGGTGGCGGCAACTTCATCGCGCAGATAGTCGGCAAACTTTCGCCGCAAGCGATGAACCGCGACCTTGACGTTGCCTTCGCTGATGTCCAATTTCTCCGCAACCTTGGCGTAGCTTGGCGGGTCGGCGCCCGGCGCGAAAAACGGCTTGAAGACTTCGAATCGGTCGCCGCGTCCGCTGTCATGCATTTCATCCGCAAGGCGCGCGAGCGCTGTCTCGATCAGGTGCATGGCCCATTGTCGGTCAAACGCCTTCGAAGGATCGTCTTCGATCGCCGGCTCTGCTTCGAAGCGTGTTTCGCCCGACTCCAAACTGAACGAAAGCATCGTCTTTCCGCCGCCGCGTTTGAGTGCTTGTTCGCTTCGATGAAGCTTCCGCACATGGTTTTGACACGCTGCGAGCAAAAACGTTCGAAAGCGCCCACGCGACGGGTCCGCCGAAGACCAACTGCGGCGACGAATCAACTCCTCGAAGAAATCTTGAACGTAGTCTTCGGCACGATCGGGAGGATGACCGCTGCGCCTCAAAAAAGCATAGAGTGGATACCAGTATCGTTCGCAAAGTCGATCGAGCGCATCCCGCGCGGCCGAGTCATTTTCGGAGGCCGAAAAGATCTCCGTCCAATGCGTCGTCGCGAACTGCGCGGCACCTCGGTTGGGCTTGCCGGCCGAGGAGCCAGCGCGGTCGTCACTTTTTTCGGATGTCGACATCGGCTCACTCAATGAAAATCACTTTTGTTCCCGACCAAGTGAGCGGACGACAACCGGCTACGCCGCCAACTGCGACTCTTTTCCGAACAGGCGAAGCACTCCCCATAAGCAGCATCCGCCCAACAAGAGCGAAAGCCATGGCGAGAAACCGAACGCGGCCGGAATACAACCGAAAACAATACAAACCGCCGCAACGGTCAATGCATATGGCAACTGTGTCCGAACATGTTCGACGTGGTCACATCCGCTGGCACGACTCGACAGCACGGTCGTATCACTGATCGGCGAACAGTGGTCACCAAAGATCGCACCCGCAAGAACGCTTCCGCTAGTTGCAAGACAAATGGCACCGCTGGGATCTCCAAGTTCACCTGCGGCCGTCGTGAGTTGCAAAGAAAGCGTGACAGACAGCGGCGTCAGAATCGCCATCGTTCCCCAACTCGTTCCCGTAGAAAACGCCATCATGCCCGCGATCACAAAGACGATGGTCGGCAACATGCGAGGATCAAGCGAGTCGCTCAACATGCTGGCAAGGTAGCCTCCCGTATCAAGCGCTTCCTTGCCGGTCATCGCTGACAACGCCCATGCCAGCCAGAGAATCAGCATCGCCGGAATCATCTGCCATGCTCCTCGAAGTGAACCCATAGCAAGGGTCTTGGATCGCGATGTCCAAATGGTCGCGTGAGCGATCAGGGTCGTCAGCCAACCGGCCGCGCCGCCCGCGATCAAGCCGTCGTAGGAGTTACCGTTGCCGATCACCATGCCAATGTATCGCCACAGTGCGACGCCCTCCTCGCGTTGCCCAACTTCCCGCATGCCGGTGTACACCAGCACAATCAGCACGGTCAGGATGCAAACGAATACCGGCAACACGGTCGGGATCCAAGCATCCTTCCTACCAGCCACCTCGGCGTCCTCGGTGTCTTCCTCCGATGCATCGTTTGCTTGCCGAATCTTCTTTGAGCGCTCCTCGAGCGCCTGGACCTCGGAACTCTGCATTGGTCGCAGGTCACGTCCACTTCGCGCGACCAGGAAGACCATCAGTAACGCCAGCCAAGGATAGAACCGATAAGGAATTGATCGAATGAAGAGCTCGAAACCGGCTGATGTTTCGGTGATGCCCGCCGCATTCAGCCCGTCCGTCATGTAGAGAACTTCCGTTGCCGCCCACGTGCTGATGATCGATAATCCTGCAACAGGAGCGGCCGTCGAATCCACCAAGTATGCGAGTTTGCTGCGCGAAATCCCATAGCGATCAGCGGTCGATCGCATCGTGCCGCCAACCAGAAGAGTGTTGGCGTAGTCATCGAAAAAGATGGCGAGCCCACTGCTCGCAATCATCGTCTGCGCACCGCGCCGTGTCTTGATCCGCTTCGAGATCGTCGCCACAAGATGCTCCATGGCGCCACCGGCTTCGAGCACGCCGACCATCGCCCCCAGCAACAGACTGAACGTCAGTGCCTTGAAGTGATCCGTATCAAAGATCGCATGATAGATGGCAACGACAAAGCCTTGGACCGGTTGCCACCAAACAGCATCCTCCGGTGCGAGAAGAAACGCCCCGACGGCAACGCCCAAGGCCAGCGGCGCTAGTACTTTCTTGGTCGCAATGGCGAGGATGATTGCAACCAAGGGCGGCAGCAGCGAAAGCGCTTCGTATTCCATGTCGATCGGCGTTTGGGAATCGGCTTGAGAAAAGTGCTGAAGTCGCCCACTCGAGAACTCGCAG
This sequence comes from Planctomycetota bacterium, assembly GCA_039025515.1. Taxonomy (GTDB): domain Bacteria; phylum Planctomycetota; class Planctomycetia; order Pirellulales; family Pirellulaceae; genus Stieleria. Next base: position 3,095 of record JBCCOI010000054.1, on the reverse strand, counting down.
GATCACTCCATCCAGCGGATGCCGACACCTTTCAATTCGCGGATCGCCTTGCTCTGCGAACTGCGTGTCACATCCTTTCGTCGAGTTCGTTGTGAGCTCCACACCCGGCACTGCCGCAGTATAGCCCGCCCGAAGAAGCTTTCGTAGCCGCGTCGCAACCGCACGCTACTCGTCAGGCGATGATGTCGCTGACCACGCGGCCGTGAACATCGGTCAAACGAAAATCCCGTCCCGCGTAACGATACGTGAGTTTCTCGTGATCAAATCCCAGCAGATGCAGCAACGTCGCATGAAAATCGTGGACGTGCATCTCGCCCTCAACGACATCCAGTGCCGTTTCGCTGGTCGCGCCATGAATGTATCCGCTCTTCGTTCCGCCACCGGCCAAAACATAGCTAAACCCACGATGGTGATGATCTCGCCCCACTTTCGCGGTGACGGGCAGCTGAACCGTTGGTGTGCGTCCCATCTCGCCGCCGAAGATCACGAGCGTGTCTTTGAGCAGACCTGTTCGCTTCAGGTCAGCCAGTAGCGCGGCAAGTGGTTGGTCGATCTGGCCGCACAGCTTTCGATGTCCTGCCGCAATGTTGGCGTGACTATCCCAAGGTTGTCCGGCCCCGTGATAAACCTGAACGTATCGTACGCCCCGTTCGACGAGACGCCGAGCGATCAAGAGCTGCCGTCCGTGAAGATTCTGGCCGTAGAGTTCCTGCGTTTGCAGCGATTCGCCGGACACATCAAAAGCATCCAGTGCTTCGCCTTGCATCCGAAACGCGAGTTCGAGCGATTCGATCCGCGCGTCCAATTGTGGATCGCCCCGCCGAGATGCCTGATGGTTCTGATTGAGCTGTTGAATCAGACTCAGCTGTCGCCGTTGCTGTCGCGGAAGCAGCGTTTCATTCTGCACGTTCTCGACCAATTCGGTGGGATCATCCGAGGCAGAATCGATGTGCATTCCCTGATAGACGCCCGGCAAAAAAGCGCTTCGCCAGTTCGCCGATCGTGCCGTGGGAAGCCCGCCGGGACACATCACGACGTATCCTGGCAACGATTGGTTCTCCGTCCCCAGTCCGTAGAGCGTCCAAGAGCCGACCGATGGCATGGTGCGAATCATGTCGCCGCAGTTCATCATCATGAGCGCTTGCTCATGATTGGGAATGTCCGTCGTCATCGAACGGATCAAACACAAGTCATCCGCGTGCCCCGCGAGCTTCGGAAAGAGCTCGCTGACGTCCATGCCGCACTCGCCGTGCTTTGAAAACTTGAACGGCGAAGCGTGGGCGACACCGGCGGTCCGCCGATTCGCCTTGGACGCTTTACCGAGCTTTTTGCCATCGAGTTTTTGAAGCGCCGGTTTCGGGTCAAACGTATCGACCTGCGAAGGCCCACCGTTTGCGAACACGTGAATGATGTGCTTTGCACGAGGCGCAAAGTGCGGCGACCGGGGTGCGAGCGGATTGCCGACCGAATCAGCAAGCGACTCTTCCGTCAACAACGTTGCCGCGGCGAGTCCACCGATGCCGAAGCCGCAACGCTTGAGCATTTCTCGGCGAGTTACGTAGCCGGATAATTGCATGGGCTCAGTCCACAAAGAGAAATTCGTTGGTCATCAACAAAGCCTGCGCGGCTTGTTCCCACGGCGTCATTGGCGGCGGGGGCGGCGGACCGAAGTCCCTCGCCGAATGCCACGCCCGAAGCACGTTTTTCTTCGAGTCGTCACGTTCTTCGATCAAGACCGTCCAGCGGTAGCCGTCCGATGTGGTCGACTTGCCCGGTTCGACCACGAAGTCGACACGCTGCCCCGCCTTAACATCGTGAAATCCGGCAACCGTTTTTTCGCTGCCCGTCAGCAGCTTCTTCTCATAGATCGGCCCACCCTCTATCCGAATCGTTGCGACGATTCCATCGCCACGCGGTGACTTGCGTTCCAACGTCCCCGCCAGCCGAATCGTCATGTCTGACGGTGCGGTCCAGCGAACGATGGATGCGTGACCAGAGTCGCGACCGGGATGCCCACCGGTGCGACTGACCATCAAAAATCCGACCTCGTCCGACGGGAACTTGCTTTCGAAGGTGTATCGTTGACCGTCGAAATGCCTGAGTTGCTGAAACGAACTGGGGTCCACAGGCGAGCCGTACCCGTACGTCCAAACAGGCGACTTGTCTTCCGGAGAAAGCGTCGCAGCGTGCTCGATGAATCTTCGCATCATCGAGAGTTCGGCCGGCTTTGGGTTTCGTTGAAGCGCCCGACGGAACAGTACGGTGATGCGATCGGCATCCGATTCGGCGTCCTGAAAGTCCGCTCGGGCAATCATCGAACGTGCTTGCTCGGTGACGAACGGGCTGTTCATTGCAAATAAAGCTTGTTGTGGAACGAGCGTCTCTGTCCGCTGAGCCGAACTCACATCGGGGGAAGGAACGTCGAACGTCGCAAACAACGGATCTGGGTCGACGCGATCAACGTAGGCATACAACGTTCTTCGTGCTGGATGGGGAGTCGCGTCCAGTCGAACACTTCGCCCACCCAACGTCGAATCCAATGTTCCCGCGACCGCCAAAATCGAATCCCGCATCGACTCGAAATCCAATCTTCGGCGGTTTTGCCTCCACAGCAGTTGATTGGCCGCATCGATTTCGGTCGCCTTCGTCCCGTCGTCTCTTGCCGGTGGGTTCATCGCTGACGACTGTTGGCAGTAAGTGCTGCTCAACATGATGGTTCGATGCAGCCATTTGATGGACCAACCGCGACGAACGACGGACCAAGCAAGCTCGTTCATCAAGTCTTCTTGAACGGGTGCTTCGCTTCGCAACCCAAAATCACCACCATCTGAGACCAACCCCGCGCCGAAGTGCATTCGCCAAATTCGATTGACAAGCACACGAGCCGTGAGCGGATTGTCAACACTCACGATCTCCTCGGCGAGTTCTGCCCGACCGGAGCCGGCACGAAACGAGTCTTGTTTGGATGCAAAGAACTCCGGAAAGCGCTTCTCAACACGAGGCCCCCGACGTTTCGGTTCACCACGAAACATGACGAAGACCGGCGGCGACTTTTCCGCATCCACCAACGTCATTGCTTTCGCAGGCGATCCCGG
>JBCCOI010000053.1:0-21229 GCA_039025515.1 Planctomycetota bacterium | reverse complement strand
TTCGGTGCCCGAGATGATCGTCCGCTGGCACAAGTTGATGATCGGGATGCGACGTTTATTCGTCGAAGCCGGGATTCCACGTAGCGTCGCAGTGCTTGCCGGCGCTCAAGCGATCGAGGAAACTTCAGCACCGTCAAAGCCTCGTTAGCCTTGGAATGAACGTTGGCTTTCTGCTCAATTCATCGCGAACCCACGAGCCCGCCGGATGCAACAAGTCAAAATTTTCAAAGCGGCGGACACTGAAATCGGTGACCTCGAAAAGCAGATCAACCGCTTCATCCGAAAGAACAACCTTCGTGTGCTTTCGCTGTCCGGAAATCATTCAGCCGCCGGAGGTGATAGCGGCGGTCCGATGAATACTTTCGCGGGCGGTGACATCACGGTCATCATGCTCTACGAGATCGATCGACCGTCGGACTGAGCCAGAGTCAGCTGCCCTCGCGAGCGGCGAAGTCGGCGAAGACCGGAAGATGACCGCTGACCAGTTCGGCTTCGGCAAGTTCGAGGTTGAACAATCGCAAGAAGTCTACCGGTCCGCCACGCCCGATAAACTCGCTCGTCCGTTGCTCGTCGATCAAGATGTTGCTCGTCTGGTGTCGCGAATACAAGTCCGTCGGTTTGCTCCGAACGGCGGCGAGTGTGTTCGTTCCCATCGTCCGCTTCAGAAGGTAGGCGTCGTCTGCCTGAAACAGTCCGGCCATCACCACGTCGTCTTCACCGCGTCCATCGGATCGAATCGAGGTTTGAAGGTTTGGAAGTAGGGCAACCTCCTGGGGAGCTCTTGCCAGATCGATTCGCACGTTAACCAACGTAAAGGTCCAAGCGGACTCGTTCGCAGGCTCAGCGGCGCGAAACCAGGTAACCAGCGGGTCGTACGTCATCTGTTGTGCCGGATCGTCCACCGAATAAACCTGGGATCGATCCACCAAGACGCGACGAATGTCAAAGATCACCGCCAATTGTTCTGGGCGATCTCGCGGGCCGGTGGGAGGTCCGGTCACATAGTCGTACCGCTGTCCACCTTCATTCATCTCGTCGACCAACCGAGGGATGAGATCGCGTTCGACTGCGTTGATCTGTTGCAGTGCAACCAAGTCGAACTTTTGCATCATCCGGATCAGGTTGACTCGACTCTCGTCCCTGGCAAGTTTGGTGGGGCCAAATCCACTAAGAGCCCACGACGCAACCCGAATCGGCTTGACCGTGCGAGCAGGTTCCGCAGAGACGCTTGACGTTGCTTTTGCCGCGTAGGCCTCGGGCGACTGATAATCAGTTGAGACGAAGAATAGATCATCCAGATCTGAGCCGTTGTCTCTATCCGTTGAGTCGTCTTTGGAGGAGAAACGAATTCCATCGAGGCCTTCAATATTGAAATTCGTTGCGACGTAGATTCCACCACCAACCAACGCGACAAGTATCGCAAGCGTGGTTAACGGGTTGCCGCGAGGTGATTCGTCCATGGTTCGGAAAGGATACGCGCTCATTGGATGGCACTCGAACGTGTTGACTGCTGGGTGTTGCAGTGGATTCGCATAAGCGTGCAACAACCCGGCATCTTCGTCGTCGACATCCGCGTTCACCCGACTTGAAGCGTCCGTGGGGGCTTGCCCAGCAATTGACGCATCGAAAGAGTGCGATCGCGCCAGTCCGCTTATTCGCTCTCGTTGATCTTTGGCTCGGGCGAATAATCCGTCAGTTTGAGATAATACGAACGAATCGGTTCGGCAAGCTTGCCCACGCCCGAAGCGTCTCTCGCGGCTTTCCAGTCGGGATCAGCTGCAAATGCTTTCCAGGACTTCTTTGCCGCCTCGCGCGAATGATGCTTGATCAGATAGATCAACTTGTTTTCTGAGTCTGGTTCCTCCGTCGCGTGCCAATACCCGACGGAGTGAATACCGTGCTTCGCGAAGAGTTTGATGGTGTGGTCGCGGAACCGGGCGTCTAGCTTCCCCAGCTTTCCTTTCGCGGCTGTATACATTCGCAGTTCATAAACGTCATCCTCGTCGACTTCGCCGAAATCGAATGATGACCAGTAGGGCACCCATTTGAGATAAATCGATTCCGGACGCTTCGCGAGTTTTCCGACGCCTGAATTCTTGGCGGCTTCCTTCCAATCTGGATCCGAAGCAAACGCCTTCCAGTTCTGTGCCGCTTCGCCTGGGTTTGGGTGCCGGACGAAGTAGATCAGCATGTTTTCGGATTCGGGTTCCTCGGCTGGCGTGAAGTAGGCGACAGACTCAATGCCGTGTTTTGTAAACAATCCGATGGTGTGGTCGCGAAATCGTGCATTGAGAGCATCGAGTTTGCCTTCGCGAGTCTCGTACAAGCGGAGCTCAAGCTCTTCGCCGGCCGCAATCTGAGGGAATGCGACAGCCAAGGCCAGTAGGAGGATGGGGGACTTCATGTGGGGCCTCTGTTGCGAATTGTAGTTTTTTTGATGGCGCATTGTGGCGTCGGTTTGGCTGCGCCTGATCAATGTGATGTCATTTTTGCTGCTCGAAACCGCGAAACACGCGGTTTCACGCGTTGGCATGGATCATGCGTTACACGCAAGGGCCATCGAATCTGATGGCGGCGGAAGCCTTTCCGATCACCCGCATGATAACGAGAAGACCCATGAAGTTCTTGATTCCAGCTACGATGACGTTGATCACTCTGGCAACGACCGTTCCCGCTTCCGCGCAGTTTTCAAATTGGCAAATCACGATCGGCCGTCCGCCGATCAGCGCGGGGCTGAGCCACACGAGTCGCTTGATTTCGACGCCACTTCCTCAGTGCACGACTGCACCTCGGCAACCCGTTGTTTCGTTTCGCCCTGATCTCTCGCGCGATTTTCGCCTTGATCGCCCCGACTTACTTCTGCTCGACCGCTTGGCGGATCAGCTGGAGTTGGCCGCACGCCACCTTCACGAAGACGCCATTCGATTAGGGCAAGACTATGTGCACTCGCCTCGTCTTTCGTTCTACGTCAGCCGATTGGATCGTCTGAATGGGCATCTTCATGACATGATCCACCGTGCAACCGACCGAGGCTTCCTGTCCGAATACGAGGCTCGGTACGTGTCACGCGATGTTCAAGAAATTCGCCTCTTGGCCACGCGACTGGATGCCGAACTGTTGCGACAACGACGAAACGGCGCGCAGCCCTGCCACTTCGCAGCGATCGATCACATGCGAGACGTCCTGTCGTTGGAGATTTTCGCCGCGATTCGTGAAATGGAGCATCAGCTAAGCCCACGAAGAGCGAGTTTTCGATCGGGGTTTTGAAGTCATCGGGCGTTGACAACGGGTTCTCCGAAACCGCGATCAGGACACCTGTAGCCGGGTTCTCCGAGCCCGGAAATCAAGCCGGCCTTCACAGAGGTCAGCTACAGGGCGCACACCTGTAGCCGGGTTCTCGGAGCCCGGGACCCGGAATCTGGACGGGCCTCAATGAGGCCGATTGCAGGATGCAAACCGGAAGACGGGTCCTCTGACCTCGCAACGTTCAGCCGCCAATTGCCGCCTACTACAGTGCGGGCGGTTTACCTTTGGGGTCGGTTGGAAGACCATAGGGGACCGGCATCGCCGTGCGTTTGGCGATGTTTGCGACGAACACTGGAACCCCGAATGTCAATTTCCGTTGGGCTCGTAGGAGCGACCGGTTACACCGGTTTGGAAGTAGCGAAATCTCTGCTCCGACATCCGCAAGCTTCGTTGGCGGTTGCGACCGCTCGGGCTGATGCGGGCAAGTTCATCAGTGACGTTCATCCATCTTTGTCTGGACGTTGCGAGTTGGTCCTCGAGGAGCTTGATTCTGAATCAATCGCCAAACGTTGCGATGTCGTGCTTTGTTGTCTTCCACACGCTGCATCGGCAGCGACAGTCAAAGAGCTCAGCGAGGCGGGAACTCGGATCGTTGATTTTAGTGCAGACTTTCGTTTGTCTTCGTTGGCGACCTACGAGCACTGGTACGACGTGCGGCACCCCTGGCCTGAAAAGGTTGGTGACGTCGTCTACGGCCTGCCAGAGTTTTACGCGGATCAAATACGCGATGCCTCAATCGTAGCGAATCCCGGATGCTATCCCACTAGCGCCATCCTACCGCTCGCGCCGTTGATCAATGCATCGCTGATCTCGCCGGTCGACATCATTATCGATAGCAAGAGCGGAGTCAGCGGTGCCGGACGCAGTCCCAAAGTTGCAACGCTCTTTTGTGAAACCAACGAGTCCATCAACGCCTACTCGGTGGGGAATCATCGGCATCAACCGGAGATCGAAGATCTCTTGGAACGGCTTACGGGCAAAAAGGTTGGTGCCCTATTCACGCCACACCTTACGCCGATGACAAGGGGCATACTTTCGACAATCTATGTCCGTGCGATGTCGGGAACGGCAGGAGACAACGTGCAAAAGGTCGTTGATTGCTGGCGACAGGTTTATCAAGGCCACCCATTCATCTCTGCCGTCGATCATCTGCCCGCGACCGGACATGTCTCCGGAACCAACTTTGTTCAAATGTCGGTAAGAGCAGCTGGCGAAAGGATGGTGATCGTTTGTGCGATCGATAACTTGGTGAAGGGCGCCAGCGGAGCAGCGATACAAAATGTGAACGTGATGTTTGGCCTACCGCAGGAAACCGGTCTTCTCTAGCGGCTGCATTTCATCTAAGTCGACCGCAATTCAATGAACCCACTCTGCAGGCAGAACTTTGGCCGAACCAAGTCATGAGGCTTTCACGCCAACATCGGATGCAATCGATCCGTCGCCGGTGGAGGCGAAGGTTCTTGATAGTGAAAATAGGCCGCCCCGCGTTTGGCCGATCTTGCTAATCATTCCAACATCGTTGGTTGCCTTTCTGATTGCAAGCTTCCTCGCGATCCCGATCGCCTATGTGATCGCGACGGGCACCTTAGATATGGGCTTGGTTCGGAAAGACTCGTTGAAGACCATTATGTCTTCGCGTGCCGCATTCACCTTCGTGGTCGTGATGCCGCAAATTGCACTCATGACTCCAGCTCTGATCGCGTCCTTGTTATCACCGGAGCCGATCCGCAGACGTTTGGGTCTCGTTCGTGGATACTGGCCGTACTGGACCTGGGTGACGGCGGCGATCACGACGCCAATCATTGGATGGATCTCTTCAATCATCTTGGGATCCCTGATGTCCGAGAGCGAAAGTCTGCAGATGATGACAGATACGTTTCGGCAGTTGGGCAAGGGTGGATTTCTTATTCCATTGGCGTGCATCATTGGGTTGACGCCGGCGATCTGTGAAGAAGTCCTTTTTCGCGGTTACGTGCAAACTCGTTTGAATCAGAGAATTGGACCGTTCTTCGGAATCGCAGTCTCTTCATTTCTGTTTGCGGTCTTTCATATGGACCCGGTGCAATCCCTGGCCGTTTTTCCGATCGGAGTCTATCTCGGGTTGATCTCATGGAAGAGTGGCTCGTTGCTTCCCGCGATGCTCGGGCACTTCGTTAATAATGCCATCAGCGTGATTGCCGCGTTGCTAGGCCCCGCATCGATGGACGACACAATTTCCCCGGAATTCATGTTGTTCATTTTCGTTGTCGGCGTCGCCGGACTTGGCAGTGGCGCGATTACGACGATGGTTTTCTTCGTGTATCCAAGACTAGCGAGAACAGAACAACTCGTTAGCTGAGTCGACCCGCTGACGGTCGTTGCTTCGTTGGATGCGAAAGATGATGGTCGGGAACCAATGATTCCTCCGGCTTCATCAATCGAATTAACTCCGTTGCCGCTCGCTCCGATGCCCCCGGGTTTGCATAGAGGTTCGCCAAGCACTCAAGCTGAGATACCTTCGACTGCTTGTAGTCGGCGTCTTCCAGCATGCGGTTGATCGTGCGAGAAAGAAACCGGGTGGCCGTGTCTCGTTTGCCGACCGAGACGATTTCGGGAAACACCTTTTCTTCCGGATCCATTTTCGACGTCCTCGCGTCTTGATCCGGATTGGGCATCAGGTTGGGCAGCGTCATCGAATCGACTTTCACAACACACTTTCCAAAGGCGTAAAGGAATCGTCCGACGCGATAGAGAACCGCTGCGGGAGTTCGTCTTGCCATCAGTTCCAGACTCACCGACCCACTCACCATCATCGCCACTGCGGCGTGCTCAATGATCTCGCTGGTGCATCCTTCATAGAAATCAACCGGCAGCGCAAACGACTGCGCGGCGAGATGGATTCGGCAGAATTCCACATGTCGATTCCTGTAACCTGCCACCGCGAATCGAACATTCGGATGCTGTTGATGAATCTCTCGCATCGCGTCGACCATAATCGGCCAGTTGGCATGCACTTCATGTGTTCTCGACCCTGGCAAAACCGCAACGGTCGAACTCTTGTGCTGCTTCGCTTGAAGCGACGCCAACACTTGTGAATCAAGCCGTTGATCGGCCACCGCATCGAAAAAGGGGTGTCCGACGTACGTCGTTGCGATTCCGTGCGAGCCAAAAAACTCAACTTCAATCGGCAACACGGCGAGCACATGATCGACGGAGGCCTTCATTTTTTTGACTCGCCAACTCCCCCAGGCCCAAAGTTGCGGAGGGCAATAGTAGAAAACCGGAATTCCGTATCGCTTCGCCCGCTTGGCGATGTGCCAATTGAAACCGGGGAAGTCGACCAAGACGACGGCATCAACTTCACCGGCCGCAAAGATGGCTTCCGCTTGATCGGCAAACCCGAAAAACTGTCGAAGCTTTGGGAGGACCTCCAAAATCCCGACAACGGCGTGCTCGGTCAGATCCAAATCGATCTGGCATCCGGCTTCCCGCATGCGATCTCCACCGAATCCTCGGATGCGCAGATCGTCATCGAGTCGGAAGAGTTGCGTCACCAGGCGAGCGGCGTGTTGATCACCGCTCGGCTCGCCGACCGAAAAGAAAATTGTCTTGCTCATTCCTTCGAGACAACCGTCGTGAAAAAAGCGAGAGACGAATGCCTCCCAGAGACGCCGTTTTACCCATCTCGAGCCCCGCTGAGAACGGCGACTTTACTGGTCGCGATTCAAATAGGCTTCCACCGATTCGAAACGTTTCGCGCCGCTCGTCTTTCGAAACTGAAACAGGGCATCGCTGGCCGGTTGATCAACGGCCCAGTATTTGAAGTCGAAACGCAGCATGTATCGGTAGCTTTTGGGGAGCTCCAGCGCGCCATTCTCGCGTAGCATTTCGGTCAAATCGACTCGGAGACGCAGCGGTTTGGGAGGCGACTCCCGCGACATCCACAAGTTCCAGCGTACCAAGTCATCTTGCAATCCTTCGAGATGCACCGCGGGGGTCTGGCCGCGGAACGACTCGTTTCCCACAACCCTGATCGACTTCATCCCTTCCGTCCACGTGAGACCAGGGTCGATGCCTGCAAGTGTTAATGACAGTATCGCCTCGGGATACGGTCCGAGTGCGATTGGCAGGTCGAAGACTGCTTGCTGAAGTGCGATCGGTTCTCCGCCATCGGTGTACGCCGTTGGAGAGAAAGCGATGACTGTCTGTTTTCCATCGCAAAAAATCCTCGACCGTTGCTTTTCGTCTTTCAGGTAGATCGTGAATTTGCCGGGCAGTCCCGAAGCTACTTGATAGGTCGATTTCTCGCTGCTGATGACGGCACCGTCCACAATTGTCTCGGCGGAAAGCTCCACGGTCGCTCGTGTCGATTTCGCATCACGCAGTTGTTGGAGCAGTGGGGCAAGCTTCTCGACTGCTTTCTCGGTCGCCGGATCCGTTTTCGAAGTTTCCTGTCCGCCACAAGGAGTCGACACGAGCATCGACATCAACAAGATGACTTGAACAAACCGGAATGGTGCGGCAGTAACGCAGGACATCACAAAACCTCTCGCAAACAGAATCGTCTGAGGACCAGTGTGATCGGACATGCGACGGATCGCTACCTCCTTCAACCAATGGAATCCTATGGAGAGCTTCTTCGTCGGCGTCGCTTCAGAACACCGCCGATCGCAAGGGCAGCGACGCTGAAAAAAACGTTGGGTTCTGGAATCGCCGTTGCGGACCCGGAAAGAACACGAGAGTTGGTAAAGATGCCGTCGGCACTCCCGCCCGCCCAAGGCTGGCTGCGGATAAAAAACGATGCGAGTAGCCCTTCGTCATTCCAGTTGTTCTGCAGGCCGTCAAAAGTACCGGTGGATGAGGGTGCCGAGTCCCCAACGCCACCCGCGCCGAGTGTGATGTCGCCGGAACTGGCGTCATAGGAAACGAAAAGCGATCCAATCAGCGATGGCGTCGATCCGATCAAGAGCGGCGGATTGACATCCACATCATTGATCCGCGCGGCACCACCGTACGTGAGTACTGGCGCACCATTCTGCGTCACGAACGCAATGCCTGCTGAGTTTCGGCCGAAGACGTCTTCTCCGATCCCAAAACCCAACCCGAGCACTCCCACGGCTCCATTAAAGCGAAGGTCGTAATCAACGGCGATTTCAAAGTCGCTCAAGGGATCAAAGTAATTTCCAAAGGTCGAGTCGGACACGCCGTCCCCATTGACACTTGCAAACCCTATGTCCACGCCCGAGGAGATCGGTCCTCCGATGGCCGATAGGGTCGCCGTGGTCGCGTTTGAGGTTGCGGTGAAGTTTGGATCAACGGGATCTTCGATGACCGACCAACGGGTGAAATCAACAATTGCCGCGTTGCCGCATAGCGAACCGGCGACCAACAAACATGAAAGCAGCATGCAACGGAAAACGTTCAGAGGGTTCATATCGCTGGAGGTCAATGAGATGGAAATCAGCAAGAAATTGGTTCGGCGCGAGTGGCTCACTTATTAACCCAATGATAACTGCCCGGGTTTGCAAGACGACGAAAAACGATAACTCTCTTGTGAGGGATCCCTTCTCGGTTTGCCTTCCCCAATCGCCGCGCGTGACGCGCGCCAACCCTCCTGCCCAACAACTGAAAATGCCATCTGATATTGAGATCGCCCGTCAGACTCCGCTGCAGCCCATCACAGAAGTCGCGGAAAGACTTGGACTTGGCGAGGAAGATCTGATTTGTTTTGGCAGAGACAAGGCGAAGCTACCGCTACACCTGCAGGACGAAAACCGCATCGAATCTTCCAACCTCATCCTTGTCACTGCCATTTCTCCGACACCTGCCGGCGAGGGAAAAACGACGGTCTCCATCGGTCTCGCTCAGGGACTCACGCGGATCGGTAAGCAAACGACGGTAGCCCTGCGTGAGCCGTCACTCGGACCGGTCTTCGGCATCAAGGGTGGTGCCACGGGCGGCGGCTACTCTCAAGTGTTGCCGATGGAGGACATTAATCTTCACTTCACGGGAGACTTCTCTGCCGTCGAAAAAGCACACAACCTTCTCGCCGCGCTAGTCGACAACAACCTTCAAAACTCAAAACGCTCGCTCAACATGGATGGGCGCAAGGTTTTTTGGAAACGGGTCTTCGACATGAACGACCGGGCATTGCGGAAGGTAACAATTGGACTCGGTGGCACATCGGGGGGAATCCCCAGAGAGACGGGGTTCGACATTACGGCGGCCTCGGAAATCATGGCAATCCTTTGTCTATCAAGCGGCTTATCAGATTTGAAAGAACGGCTCGGAAATATCTTGGTGGGCATGACCCGCGGTGACGAGCCTGTATTCGCGAAGGATCTCAATGCACACGGTGCAATGGCAACGCTGTTGAAGGACGCGATCCAACCGAACTTAGTTCAGACGATCGAGGGTACACCCGCCATCATCCACGGAGGCCCTTTTGCAAACATCGCACAGGGAACGAATTCAGTGATCGCGACTCGCACGGCGATGTCGCTGTCGGACTATGTCGTTACCGAAGCGGGCTTCGGCAGCGATCTTGGCGCCGAAAAGTTCTTCAACATCAAGTGTGCTTCTGCTGGTCTTCGGCCCAAGGCGATGGTGCTCGTTGCAACCGTTCGGGCGTTGAAGTATCACGGTGGTGCGAGCCTGAACGAATTAAATCAACCCGATCTGGAGACCTTACAACGTGGACTCGCCAACCTTGAGAAGCATCTCGAGAACAGCCGCCTCTACAACATCAATGCGGTTGTGGCGATCAACCGATTCCTGTCTGACAGCGATGAAGAGCTCGCGCTCATCAAGAACCATTGCGAACGGCTCGGTTTTGATGCGGTCGTAGCGGACGTCTGGGGCAAGGGTGGCGAAGGCGCTGAAACGCTTGCGGAAATGGTGGTCGCGGCAATCGATCAGGGTGGCGGGGAATTTGCACCGCTCTACGGTGGCGACTCCACGATCGAGGAAAAGATCGAACTAATTTGCCGCAAAGTCTACGGTGCATCGGGCGTCGACTACACATCGAAAGCCCGTCAGGATCTCGGCAAAGTGTGCAAATTGGGCTTCGAGCACTTCTCAGTCTGCATTGCAAAAACGCAAAAGTCATTGTCGGACGATCCGACGAAAATCGGTCGACCGACAAGCTTCAGGATTCAAATCCGAGAAGTTGAAATTGCCGCGGGTGCCGGATTTGTCGTTCCGATTACGGGGGAAATGATGCGAATGCCAGGGCTGCCCGCGACGCCTGCCGCAGAGAAGATTGACATTGACGAGACCGGCGTGGTGTCAGGACTTTTCTAACTCGAGGCACGCAATAGATATCAATCACAAGCAGTTGATTCTCATGGACAAACGGAGAGACGCGTTGAATAGTCTATACGTCGTCTTTTCGGTATTGATCACTCGCAACGATCGAACATTCATCAATGCGTAGTCAGCTCTCTCCCAACATGCTTATTCCGTCAGCCGGTCTGATTTCGATGGGAAAGTTGCTACTCGTGTTTGCCTTCGTTACATCGCTCACGTTGACTGGATGCGGCGGATCAAAGGATCCTTCGGCTCCCGCGGATGATGAACTGCAGGAGTTCGTCGACAACAACTCCGACATTGCTGACGGTTCGGGAACAATCGGCGAATAGGTGAAGCGACGGGCCGTCGCTGGTTCGATCCCTTCAATCCTCTTTCTTTTTCTGTCTACCCGTATGCGCACTCCGATACACCGAACCGCCTTTACGCTCGTCGAGTTGCTTGTGGTCATTGCGATCATCGGCATCCTTGTAGGTCTACTCCTCCCTGCCGTTCAAGCGGCTCGCGAGGCTGCACGCCGAATGAGTTGTAGCAACAACTTCAAGCAAGTTGGACTTGCGATCCACAACTATCATTCCGCGTTCAAGAACGTCCCGACTCAAATGTCAGGGACTACTCGCGTGGGAGGAAACGCATTCAATCCGCCGACTGCGAACAATCGTCTGAACTTGAGCGCGCTTGTCGGCTTGATGCCTTACATTGAACAACAAGCGTTGTGGGAGCAGATTTCAAACCCGCTTCAGGACCCTCTCACCGGCGGGATTTTCCAGTCCATGGGGCCGAACCCGGGTAAGGGACTGGGCGGAGCAAACGGCCACAGCACGACACGATATGAACCTTGGTTGACTGAGATTCCGACGCTTCGTTGTCCAAGCGATCCGGGCGTTGGGTTGCCAGCGCATGGCCGTACAAACTATGCCGTCAACTACGGAGACAGCGCCGGCAATGGAATCACACGAGGTGGCTTATTCGGGGACAGCGTTGCGTGGGGACGCCTGAACGATATCGGTCAGAACTGGACAGACGACAACGGCAACTCCGGCGCGATCCTCAGCCAATCGGACGGCCGTGGTTTCTTCGTTGCACGAAAGCGGACTCGCTTCCGAGATATTTTGGATGGTCTCTCCAACACGATCTGTATGGGTGAAATCGTCAGCGATTTGGGAGACCGAGATATCCGAACGCAGGCCAGAAGAAACGCCGGTGGTGCCCTCTTTGTGAACCCTGCAGTTTGCAGTGTCGATGCCGACCCGCAGCGGCCGCAGTTTTGGCGTGCAGGTGTGGACTTGATTCCCGGCGCCGAGGCCCGCCGGGCATCGCGTTGGGCATTCGGGCGGCCACTCTTCACCGGAATGTACACAATTTTGCCACCAAACCGCGAAGCGTGCCTGCCCAACAATGGCGCGGCAGGCTCGGGTGTTCTACCTCCGGGCAGCCGGCACCAAGGCGGTTGCCACATTCTGATGGGTGATGGCTCGGTTCGCTTCATTACCGACTCGATCGAAGCGGGTAACTCAAACTCGGCAATGGTAAGGTTCGATTCTCAGCCTGGCGAAATGCCTTCCACCGCCGTAGGCGCCGCCAGCCCGTACGGTCTCTGGGGCGCGCTAGGCTCGAGAGCTTATCGTGAGGTCATCGACGAAGAATTTTAGTTCTTCGTCCCTCGAGCTTTCTATCGGGAAGCAGCCTTACTGCTTCCGGATGACAGCGAGCCAGTCTTCGTCAATCGCCGACGGTGGTTGACCGAGCTCCACCGTGTTTCCGGCCTTCAAGCGAGTAACGGTTCCGCGTTGAAGGTCGCCACCAGATCTTGGGTTAAACCACTGCACAGAATAATCACCCTTCGTCGCGGAAAGGTCGATCGAACTTTCTCCGCCATTCGGTAGATAGACCAAATAGACTTCGTCGGCCTTCGCGAAGCAAAAACGGGACGTCCCGTGCTCCGGGTTGTCGACCAGCTCGTCGACATTCTTCATTTCCCAAAATGGGATTTGGTTGTCGTGAAAGAAGTTGATGGCGATTCGGCAGTAGTCCCAACTCTGATCCCGACTACGCCAGTCTTCACAAACGATGTCGTTTTCATCGAACTGGTAGCCGAAGTAATACTCGTTACCTGCGCCACCTGCCATCAGCGTTCCCCACAAAGTTTCCTTGCGAACTTCATGTTGCGTGTGTGCCATTTCACCTTTACGGTCATGGCCATCAAAGCCGTTATAGCCCAAGTCGGGACATTGGGCATGCTTTGCGGAACCTGACTCGTCGAAGGCAACGATCCAAGGTTTGCCGGAATCTGCGGAAGCCTTCACCCACTTCACAGTGTCCGAGTGCGTCGTGCGCAGGTTGCTGTTTTGCAGCGACGTGCCCGTAAGCTGCGATGAGTTCCCCAACAGGGGACGATATACCTTATCTTGCTGGCCTGGAAACGTGTGGATCACGATGTTGTGGTCATACGCATCCATTGCGGCGATGTAGTCAATCATCGCCTTCACTTGCTCGGTCGTCTGCGTGTTCTCTTCGCCGAGGTTCCAGTTGAGGGCGAGGTTATGCCCGAAACGTGCGATCAACTCGCGACAATACAGTTTCCGCTGGGTTCCCAGATTGCCGCCGTCTAAACACTCATTGACGCGCCCGGTATTCCCATTGTGACCCCGAGAGTGGTCGTCATTTTCCGTTTCTTGCATTTTAAAGTGAAGGTACATGCCGAGGGCCGTCCCATGGTCAAAGACGATGCCCCATTGATCTAACTTGCTGCAGTCGTAATGCAGCTTGTCATCGCGATGAATGAATGGCCAAACGTTGTCGCCATCACCACCCGCGTTATAGGTGAGAAACGAAAACGCGTTGCAACCCTTGCCTGACAGGTAGTTGATCGCACCAATCAGTCCCTTGCCTTTTTCGCCCTTCCAAGTGGGGTCGCCGGATTTCCAGTCTTGAACGTGAGGACTCCAACTCTTGAGCGGTGCCTTCTGCGGCTTGCCCGCGATCGTGTTGTCGAAATCCTTAAATGCCAGGAGTGTTTCGGGCGCATCGGCACCCACCTTTAAGAAGTACTTGCCGCTCTCCGCGAAACGCAAATAGTGTTTTCCAACGTATTGGAGACGTCCGTGGGCTCGGAGGTCGGGAGATTCCTTGTCGGACTCGTCAATTCGTAGAACGCCGGTTTTTCCATCGAACCCGTCAACGGCCGTTGAGGGGACATCCGCATCAAGAGCGGCCAGAGCTCCGCGATGAAAACGAATGCTGTACGTCCACTCGCCGATTCGATCCGGCGAAAAGTGAGCCCGCCAAGTCGAACCATCCTCTGCCGAAGAGTTCGCGGCATTCCCGTCGGCGGCGAAGTATCCGGGCACGGAATAGGTCGTTCCGTCCTGGTGGCGGAACTCAACGGTCATCCGGTAGTCCGTAAAAGGATTGGGAGCGTTATCCTTTTCGTGTGCGTACGGACCGCTGAGATCCAAAGTGATCTTGTGCCACGTTTTCGTCTCGCCGGCAACGGTGACCGTTCCATCTCCGTCGGCTTGACGTGGTTGTTGGAGCGGCAGGCTGCTGACCGGCTTCGTCGGACTGGTTGTTGCTGGACCTGTCGAGCTTGCAATTTTGCGTCCCGACCGCTTTTTCAAGTATGGCTGGGCAGCTTTGAGGGTGGCTGCGTCGCTTGGAATGAAGGCCACACCACTCAGTCTCGCGCGACTAAACTCCTTTCCATCTTTGCTGGCGATTGCGGAAGTCACGCCGATGATTGCACCTTCGGTAATCGAGACCCGCTTCCAAGTCTTTTCGTATTTCTTGCCTTCTTCGAAGGTTTTCGATGCCAACGGGCACGTGTGGTCTCCGATCTTCTCTTCGTCAACGGTAATCGAATAGGTTGACATTCCATCGTTCTCACCCACTGCGAGCAGAACGACATCGTAAATGCCGGTCGGGTAGGGAAATGTTCGTTCCGCCGACGCCGTCTTTGCCTTATCCGGATTGATGGCCAGCCACTTTCCTTGATCGACGTAGTAGTTGCTCACCTTTCCATTGGCAAACATCGTCGCCAGCATAAAGAGCCGATCTGTCGCGGACACATTCCGGTCAGGAACGGGTTGCAAGGGTTGCGTCGATGGAGCCGGTGCGGCGACGAGACGAAAGGCTGCCGGAACACCGCCCGCTTTGATCAGGGAATCAGGTCCCGCATCATCTGGGCGGGCAAAGTCACGATCGGTTGTCATCAACCATTTGTCAAACTCGAATCCATCTTCGCGCATTGAGAACGCGATCGTGTGAACGCCCGGTTTCTCGATGTCCAAAAAGATCTTGTGAGGTTCACCGCAGTGTTTCTTGGCCGTTCGCTGTTTGCTGTCCCATCGCCACGTCCGTTTGCCTTCGCACCATTGCAGCCGTTGACCACTTTCAGGCCACGTCCCATCGATGCCGACGTGCAACCCGTTGTCTTCGGAGTTGGTCGAATGGGCACGAACCCAGACGTAGTATCGACCTGGCGTTTCGATGTGAACTTTGTAGTGCAGGACGGCCATCTTGCCCGCGGTGGGACAAAAGTTTTCTTCACGGATCAGCTTGTCGCCGTGTGATCGCCGCGTATCCGGAAGGATTTCGAGATAGGCTCCTCCACTCGCTCCGCCGACGTGGCTGGGATCGCCATCAGGTTTGACGTCCGGAGTCTCATCCGCATGCGTCAGGTAGAAAGCGCGTACATCCGCCTTTGTCTGTTTGAAGAAGTGCTCTGCCTCCACGGAGACGAGCCCGTCCCGTTCGGCGAAAATAAGTGATTCGTCGACGAGCGGTTGCTGGGCATCAACGGTGGCGGACAGCGACGCGCACATCGCCATCAAAAAGAAAGTGCTTCGCATCATGGATTCCTGGGATTAGATTCTGCAAAGGGGAACTGGGAGGGGGCGGAAGTGGGAGGGAGTGAGCGTTCGTGGGCGGGATTAGGTGACTGCCGGAATTGACAATGCCTCGGCGATGGCTTTTGCGACCTCGGTCGTCGAAGAGGAACCGCCAATATCGGGAGTCTTGATTGCTCCAACTTTTAAGACGTGCGCAACCGCATTTTCCAGCCGCACCGCGGCTTCTAAGCAGCCTTGGTCACTTTGTTGATCGCCGAGCCAATCCAACATCATCGCGGCTGACAGGATCGTCGCCATTGGATTGGCCACATTCTTTCCGGCCAGTTGCGGAGCCGTTCCGTGCGATGGTTGAAAGAGTGCGTGTTGTTCACCGATTTCTCCGGACGGTCCCAGACCGAGACCTCCGACCAGTCCCGCACCGAGATCCGAAAGGATGTCGCCGAACTGGTTCTCCATCACAAGAACATCAAAGTCCCAAGGGCACTGGACCATGTAGAGACTCATTGCGTCGACGTACACCGCATCGTGATCGATGTCCGGATAGGTGTGGGCAACGTCTTGAAAAACTTCGCGGAAAAAAGCCATGCTTCGGAACACGTTGGCTTTATCAACGCAAGTGACCATCTTACGACCATCACTCGGTCGACCGTTGCGTCGCTGAGCGAGTCGAAACGCAAAGTCGGTCACTTGGGAAGTGCCGGCACGTGTGACGACCATCGTGTCGGTTGCGACTTCATTGCCAACACGCGAACCACCACCGAAGGAAGCGAACAAACCTTCAAGGTTCTCACGAATCACGATAAAGTCGATGCCGGGACCGATCTCTCTGAGCGGACAAGGAGCACCCGGATAGAGTTTCACGGGGCGTACCGCAGAATGCACTTGGAGAGCGCGGCGGAGGCCGACCATCATCGTGGGTTGGACTTCGGTGCCATCCGCTTTTCTCACATCCGGAAGCCCGATCGCTGACAACAGCACCGCGTCTGCTTTTAGGCAGGCGTCCAGCACTTGGTCGGGCAACGCTTCACCCGTCTCGCGATAGAGCGTTGCGCCGGCTTCATGAGATGTAAGGTTCAGGCCAAATCCAGGACCGGTTTCGACCAGGGCCTCCAGGACCAATTCGGTGGCCCGCATGCACTCGGGACCAATCCCGTCACCGGGAAGTAAGGCAATGTCGTAGGTTTTCATGATTGTTCTTTTCGTTTTCAGTCAGGGTATTCGGTTTAGGCGTTTTGAGTGCCAATGTTTGTTTGCGTCTGCCGTCGTTGAGGAGCCCGTCCGGCGATTGCCGTCGGGTAGAGAAGGTTCAATGATCAGGATGCTGCGATTGCCGGTTTGAGAGTTCTCTTACCGGCGCACCCGTTTCGGCTGATGCGTACGCGGCGTCTTGGACAAGTAGAGTCTTCAGATATTCTGTCCCGCTCGTTTCAAACGACAGGTCCTGCAGTAGGCACTCGGTAAAGTGCTGCTGGGTGTTGTAGACACAGTCACCGGCGAAGTTTTTCGTTGATGGATCGTAACGGTGCTCCCGTTCCATTTCACCCAGTCGCTGGACGGTTAGCTTTCCATCGGGATAAAGCCGAATCGAACCGCCATTTCCTTCTACAAGGGTCTGTCCAAAGGTGTAGCGTGGATTGAGAACGTTCGATTCGTTGAATCGGTTGGCATCCCAGAGGCCACGTGCACCATTTTCAAACTCAAAGAAGAGCGTTCCTGCATCTTCTCCAACGATTTCTTCATTCAACGTGCGCACCGATGCGAACACGCCGTCGACTTCTCCGCCAAGAAATCGGAACGTGTCAATGAAATGCACGCCGGTTTCAAAAATGAGAAACTTTGGCATCGTTCGAAAGTAGGGTTGGCGGGACAAGTAAGCGTCCTTTTGCCAACCGTCGCCGGTACGTGTATGCGTGCTGATCGAATGGAGTCGATCACCGATGCGTTCCTCGTCAACCAGTCGTCGTATTTCTCGGTACCAAGGTTGAAAGCGAAAGTTCTCATGCACCATGAATGGTATTCCGGCGTTTTCCGCCACCGCCACCAGGCGACGGGATTCGTCCATCGTCGGCGCGAGAGGTTTCTGGCAGATCACGGCGACGCCACGGGAGGCCGCTTCCTGTGTTAGGGCTAAATGAGAGTCGGGACGCGTAATCACATCGACGAAGTCTGGTTTTTCAGCGTCCAGCATCTCGCAAAAATCGACGTGCACTTTCGGGACGCCGAATTTGTCTGCCGATTCCTGAGCCGCTTCACGATTCAAGTCACAGATCGCGGCAAAGTCGACCGCTTCCAACCGAGACCAGGCTTCGAAATGGAATTGGCTAAAGTAGCCGGCGCCGACCGCGACCCCTTTCAGTTTCTTCATTCGACGACCTCCACCTGATCGCTCCCGTTTAATGGATCAGGAGATTCACTCGATCCGCCATCGAAAAAGAACTTCGTGTAGAGCAACGCACCAAGCACGATGACCATCAAGCCGATGAAGATCGCGAGGCGAAGCCTTAGCGCCGATGCGGTGGTTGGTTTGAGCTGTCGCCGGGGATTCATAAACAGCCACGCCAGAACCGCAAGCGCATTCATCGACGCGGCAAAGATGAAAAAGGAATTTGCGGTTCCGGTCGACTCCGCAAAAATCGGAATCGTGACATTGGCGACGAAATAGGGGAACGCGACCGCACTAACGGCTGCGCCAAGGTTGCCCACCATATTCATTGCAGCGGACACCGCACCTGATCGACTTCCGCCAATGTCCATGCAAAATGCCCAGCTCGGACTGAGCGTCATCTCAACACCAAACAGTGCAATCGAAAAGCAAGCGATGAAAGGCCAGACGGAGGAACTGTCAACCGTCTGCGTTGTCAGCAGGAGGCCGAACGCGCCGAGCGCATAGCCGACCATGGCCGGTAGTCGACGCGACATCACCGGACGTCCGGCTTTGTGCAAGGCGGTGACCAAGTAGCCGGAACACCAAAGCGCGATCGCACCGAACAACAATGGAATCGACGAACACCAACCGAATTCCCTACCCCACGTTTCCACGATGTACGGCCGTAGCCATGTCATGCTGATGAAGAAAGTGATGTTGCTGGCCGCGTACTGAAACATTGCCAGCAGAACGTTCGCAGATGTCACTACCTGAACGTACGGGATTTCGGTAGAACCCGAATCCTCCGCTTCCGCGATGCCGGTTTTAATCAGTTCCAACTCCCCGGCATTGACACTTTTGTGGTCCGCCGGATCATCGCGATACCACAGCCACCAAACTCCACCCCACAAAAGGCCGATTACCGCATTGAGCACGAACGTCCATCGCCATCCAAATGCATCGATCACAATCGGCATCAGCACCAGTGATGCAGCCGCACCGATTCGCGCTCCAGAATGAAAAATGCCTTGCCCGAGTCCACGCTCCTTCGCCGGCAGCCAAGAGTAGAGCGCCCGCGTCGCGCCTGGATAGGCACCTGCTTCGCCGGCGCCAAAAAGAAAGCGAACAACCAACAAGCCGATTGCCGTGTAAACGAATCCCGACCAAGCGGTGAAGATACTCCACACGATCACCACAACCGTCAACGCGCGGCGTGGTCCGGCTCGGTCGCTGTACCAGCCTGCGGGGATTTGAAAAAGTGCGTATCCGATGGCGAAAATGCCAAACGCGTAGCCCATCATCTGGTCGGTCAGGCCGGAGATATCGTTCTGCATCGCATCCTTAGCGGTTGAGATGCAGATACGATCCATGTAGGTGTTGACGGTGTGCAGAAAAAGCAGCAACACCAGGATGTAGCGTGAATTGGATGGTCGGATTCCCATCAGTCTCGCAGTCGCCTCTCGTACGTTGCATCACGAACACTGCAAGATTGACCGCAACCATCGAATGACCTTGCACTTGGCATGACGGTTTCGACGCCACCATGGAGCCCTATCGGCCGGCCCTCGAGCCGTAACGCAATCTCACAGCGCCGATTGTAGAGTGGGCAACTCTTCCGTACCATCAAATGTTTTCGAATAAACGTTACCGTTCTTCAAATAAAGCCTGATGGCACACGAAGATGGAAAGATCCGCCGCCGATCTGAATATTCACCAGCTTCACACGTTCCGGTTGGTATACATGCACGGGGGATTCTCGGCGGCTGCGGACGTGGCGGGCACTTCGACGCCGACACTCTGGCACCACGTTCGAGAACTTGAACGCGTCTACGGAACCGCACTCTTCACCAAAGTCGGCCGGCGAGTCGAACCGACGGAAGCGGCGCGGCGACTCTATGATGCGGTCGAAGAAATTCTCGTACGACTCGATTCGACATTCGATCTCGTCGCCGAAGACGAATCGGCTCCGATCACGATCGTAACCGGCGTGCGGATGATGATGGAAGATCTTGCCGAGCCGCTCGCCATCTTTCGTGCCCGCTATTCAAATGCGATTCGCATCGTCCAAGGGAATGATCGGCACGCCGAAGCATTGATCGGATCTGATCAAGCCGACATCGCGTTGGCGCTGGAGCCCGGTTCAGGAAACGCGTCGCCCTTGGTCCACTATGAGCCAGCATTCTCGATCGACTTCTTGGCAGTGGCTTTGCCGGATCATCCGTTCATGTTGGCGAAATCGAGCGGAATCCACGAACTTGTGAAGCATCCCTTGGTTGTCACCGCGCCGGGAACGCATGGCCGCGACGCATTGGATCAAGCATTGAATTCTCGAAATTTGACGTCCAAGATCGCCGTCGAAACCGACAACAGCGGATTTACAATTGCGTGTGCCCAGGCGGGGATCGGACTTGGAATCCTGGCCGGAAGGCCAAACGGCCGTCTCTGCCAACAACTGGCGACGAGGTCACTGAGTCGCTTGCTGGGAAAACGCAACATTGTATTCATGTGGCGCAAGGGCCGTCGGCTCACGGATGCACTCTTGGGGCTCGTGGAGATCATCCAAGGAAACGTTTGACACTCGGTCCTTCGCTGCTGGAGGCGGTGGCGATGAGCTTGACAACGGGCAGGCCGATTCTTTCGAGTAGCAGAATTTGCTATCATCGTTTGCAGCTCAATTTTCGGGTAGAAGCTATGAAGGCCGCAGAACTCAGCAGCCAGACCTGGAAATTCCCCGGAACGGATAGAACGTGGCCTCACCAGCAAAGGCACCGCTGCCATTCGCCTCCGCTCGGCCGTCAGTCGCCATGCGCTCCGCTCGTCCCTCGCTGCGCCGGGGTGAACGACCGACGGCCGGCTCCGACGTAGGCAGCTACCCCAACTCATATTTCAGAAACCTACTCAGTGGCTTCACAGCGGCGGCCTCATAGAAGGTCATGCTCCGCATGACACTCAAGGACCTTCGGGTGAGCCAACAAACTTCCCACAGAACGCTCCGCTGCTGATCGAGTAGTTTCGCGCTGGCGAGAGACTCAGACCTACTGAAGCGGCGTGCTGCTCCGATTCGCCAGTCGATCGCTCGACAGATCCTCCGCCGCACCCGTTCCGCCTTCGCGGTGATCTGCCGAATGAACGGTGCCAGCGAATGAACGGTGCCAGCGAATGAACGGTGCCAGCAATGAACGGTGCCCGAATGAACGGTGCCCGAATGAACGGTGCCCGAATGAACGGTGCCCGAATGAACGGTGCCCGAATGAACGGTGCCCGAATGAACGGTGCCCGAATGAACGGTGCCAGCAATGAACCGGCAATGAAAGGTGCCGGCAATGAAAGGTGCCGGCAATGAAAGGTGCCGGCAATGAAAGGTGCCGGCAATGAAAGGTGCCGGCAATGAAAGGTGCCGGCAAAGAAAGGTGCCGGCAAT
>JBCCOI010000052.1:0-21277 GCA_039025515.1 Planctomycetota bacterium | reverse complement strand
TCACACTTACCGGAGACCGACTGGTCGCCCAGTGAGATGGAAACGCTGGCGTTCGCATCTGCCCAACCCCAAATGTGGATCGGCTTGTCGCGCTGCAGAACCATGGAATCGCCGAACACGGCACTGGTGCGGATTTCAGCTCGCGCGGCCGTGTGACCCGTCAACAGCGCGAACAGAAGACAAGTGAGGTACTTCACGGTGGGGTTCCTTACTGGAGGGTGATGGCGAGAAGAGAAGAATGACACTTCCGAAATTCCCGTGGGAGGACCGCACATCATAGCCCAACGATCCGACCAAAGTTGCTTCGGACGAGGGGGCTCGCGGGGTCTCGCTTTCGATTCTCTTCGCTTCCCGGGGGGCAGATGCTAACTCTCCCAGGCGATCTTCTCGGCCTCAAAGATAGGCCCTTCGACACACGTACGCTTGTAGTCCCAACCACCGTCCGCCTGGCGAACCTTGGCGACGCAAGAGAAGCAAATGCCGATGCCGCAAGCCATCGGCGTTTCCATCGACACTTGGCATGGCACACCGTGGCGACGACACACGTCGGCGACTTTTTCCATCATGATTTCGGGGCCACACGTAACGACCCGCACGGATTGATCGGCCAACTGCGACAATCGCTCGGAAAGAACTTCCGGCACCAAGGCTTGCCGGCCGACGGAACCATCGTCGGAGCAAAGGGTAACTGCAAATCCGGCATCCACGAACTCTTGCACGCCCGCGTGCAACGACTTTCGACGCGCTCCGTAAATGACCTCCGCAAAATTGGCCCAGCCACTCTCGCGTCCGAAATCCTGCGTTCCCAATCCCTCGCGACCCAGTAGCAGCATCGGCGTTTGACCGATGCCACCCACTGCCATGATCAGGCGATCGCAAGCCGTCGTCGCAAAACCATTTCCCAACGGGCCCCACAGGCCGACGCGCGTCCCGAGTGGACTCTCAGCGCACGCCGTCGTGAATGTGCCCTTCTTCAGATAGATCAAATCGATGAAATGCGGTTGCCCCGATTCATCCGGAAGAACATCCCAAATCGCAAAGGCACGACCGATCAGCGGTGCATCCATCCCAGCCATCCGGATCATCACGAATTGACCGGGGACGGCGGTAGAGGCGATGTCTGGGGCAGAGACTCGCAGCCGGTACGTGTCCTCAGCAATCAGATCGTTGCGCAACAACTCCGTTTCATGCTGTACCAATCCGTCGGCATAGTGTTGTGCGTGAAGCGCGGTCATAAAACGTTCTGCGGTGCGAGCCTGCCAATTCGCCTCACCTGATGAGACGACAGCATGCTACCCGCGATGACCGTCGGTTGGCAGTGGGAGATGATTCAAGCTGCAAGCTGAAATTGTCGCAGCGCCCACCGCCGGGAAGATGGAACCGACGGACGGGATCAATCGATTGACCTCACCCGTCGGCCCTCCCTGAGAGAGGCTACTGAGCTGAAGCGAGCTTGAGTTCGGCCGCGGCTTTTGCAGCCGCTTCGTAGCGTGCGCGGGCGTACGCCAGCCGTGCCGTCTTTGCACAGGTCGTTTCGACTTCACCAACCAAGAAAGTTCGGTCGACGCCGGCTTCCTTGGCCATCGCCGCCGAAGTCTTCGGGCAGCTGCAGGTTTCGTCGCCGACGCGATATGCAACGGTGATAGTCGCGGCTGCATCCTTGGCCTTCTTTGCGATCTGACCAGCCATGACCGGGCAGCTGCAAGCTTCACCAGCAACCGTCGTCATACCCGACTTCGCACAAGTTTCTGGTTTGACGAAACTGGCGAGCATGCTTTCCGTTTGGGCGATCAGTGCGTCATACGCCTTGCCTTTGTCGCTGAACTTCTTCTCGCCGACGGCATACTGCAGCGGCTTTTGATTCGTGCTCGCCCAGTTGGCTGCGGTCTTCTCGCACTGAGTGCACTCGTCGCCGATGACGAACTCGAGTTGCGGCAATGTTTTCATGGACTTCGCAACAGCCGCGCTGATCGGGCACGTTCCGCCTTCGCACTCGTCAGCCGCCGTGGTAAACGTTTCACCAGCGCAGGCGCCTTTGGCGCAATCACTCGTCGCGGTCAAAGGACAACTGCCGCCCTCGCAAGTTCCTCCGGTATCGGCCGAAACTCCGGCGCTGAAAAAGGTGCCGGCGGCAGCCGCGGCGACGAAAAGAGCAGCAAAATAACTAGTCCGCATAACGAAAGACTCCACCAATCAAGTTCAAAATGAATCTAATGGGGTGATCCGGCGATCACCTGACTTGGTCGATGGTCAGTGGAGGTCTTCGTCCGCCACAGAATGTGAACAAAATCGCCGTTTACGGAGATTTCTTGTCTGAATGCGAACGTGCACCACGAGCAACGGAGCGGTTTCCCGCCAAACGCATCATCGTCCGACGCCCAAACGCCTGCATTCATGTTGCAGTCGCTCTTCGGCGCGTGATCGTGTCTCGGTCGAAAGTTCTAACTCGCGGCCAGGTGATGATTCGGCGGCACGCTGCGAGTTCATGAGCGTGCGGCGTGTCAGAACGTCCCCGAGGAACCGCGTCAAGCTTCCCCCGTCGTCGGGTCGAAAACGGTACTCTGAGTCCATCGACCAATTCATTCGAATGCCGTCGAATTGCCGGCGGGACTCGGTTTCCAGATTCGACCGCTTTTGTTTTGCCGCCTCGCGATCCGCGTCCCAAAGAATCATCCAGTCTCGGTCGCCCGTTCGATAGGTGAATTCCATCGGACCCAAGCTACGATGAAGCAGGCGATCGAAGCCATCGACCGCTTCGGCAGGAAGCGTTGCGCCCAGTGTGACGGACGCCACAAAAACTTGGCCGCTGAATTCCGGAGCCGAGTTACGCGCCCGCACTTCAACTCTTTGCGAGGGGACATCGATCCGCACGCGTCTGGGTGGAGAAATGGAAGAGGCCGACGAGTTCCGAAGCAGCTCATGCTTCTGCTGCGCTTTGTCAACGGTTGCGTCATTCGGATGCTTGAAGAAATCAACTCTCCAGTTCGCCCAATGCCTCGCGACGTCAATGGGACCTCCGAAGGCGGTGTCAAAGCTGACCGCAGTCCCCGTGCCGACTCGCGACTCGATCCGCAGACTTGAGCAATGAGCCGCTGCGAGCTGCCGGCAGATCAACAACCCCAATCCGCCACGACTGGAGTGTGGCGCTTGGCCTGCTGCGATTCGCTCAAGATCCCCTTCCGAGATTCCGCGACCTTGGTCCACCACCGCCCACGTCATCCGTCCTCTTCTTCTATCCGCGACCGCTCGAATCAAAACGGGCTGACCTTCGCGGGTCACGCGGACGGCGTTACCGACCAAGTTCACCAGCAAACGCCTCAGGATGGTTGCGTCGGCATAAACCTTGACGCGTCGATTGAACGGACCGTCCCAGAGCAAGTGGATTTCCCTCGGCATCACGAAGGGCTGTAGTGTGGAAACGACGTCGCGGCGAACCGCATCGATATCAGTCCAATCAAGGATCGGCCTGACGTTCCCTGCAGCTTCGTGACGTGATTGCACCATCTCGTCGACCAATTGACCGACGCAGTTGCATTGGTTGATCGCCGCGGAAAGGCACTCGCGCTGCTCTGACGTCAGCTCACCCAGTTCGCCATCATGGACGAGTCGTACTGCCTCACGAATCGTCGACAGGGGCGCACGTAAGTCGTGGGCTGTTTCGCCGATCAAACGACTGATTGAATCGAGCGTCTGTTCTAACTCGTGTGGTGACGAGTGACTGTGTGGGAAACCGCTTCCCGCCTTGGGACTGTGGCTGGATGTCGAAAGCGTTGCGCTGGTCACGGGAAGTAGCTCCGGATGGACGTAGACATTAATGGGTCGGACGTCGCGGACATTTGGCTTGATGGCCAAGGATGAACTCCGGCCGAGAGTCACTCCCGTGCATCGGAGATTGCGCGATGTGCCGGTTAATCGGATAACCTAAAAGTGAGGGTTTGGCCTCGCCTTGTTGGCTTCGCGCATCCAAGTCGGTGGATCGCGGAGTGGGTTCGGTGTTAGATCGAGCGATTCGTAAAGTGACGTCAGAGAGCGGGAAAGCGATCGTGTGGGTCGTGACTTTCCGGCAACAAATTCCAGCTCCCGAATGGCTTCGGCGGTCCGATCCATCTTTGCGAGGATCCGTCCACGCGTTGCCCGAAACTCGATCCGATCTGGCGAAGTGTTGATCGCTTCATTGACCAACTGCAATGCACGAGGCAACTCGATCGAGTCTTGGGCCAGATTCCACGCCAAGTTGTTTGCCGCGACACCCAAGGGACGTCGCTTCTCCGGACGCATGTTCTCATTGAGTGCCTGACGACTGAGCGCGAGCTCCAGGAGTTGTCTTTCCTCGTCGCGTTTTCCTTCACGTGCAGCTTCGACCGCCAGATGGACCAGCGCGGTTGCTGCCACGCGTTCGTCGGCGGTGACTCTCGCGATCAGTGTTTCGGCAGCCAAGCGAGCATCCTCCGATTCGCTCCGCATTTTCTGTACGGTGCCGAATCCCCTTGATTTGTCGGGAGCCAGTCGAATCGAGAGCTCCAACAATCGAAGCCGCTCGTTAAAGTCTTCAGGCGAAGTTTCAGCGACGTGAATACTCCAGTCGTGGTAAATCGTGGAAAGCGTTGACTGCAACTCTCCGGCTTGTTGTTCCGGCACGTGTTGAAAAGCGGAGAGCCGATTCAGCATTTTGGTCGCCACGTCATACTGTTCCGAAAACGCATAGAGTTTCGCCAACTCGATTTGTGCTCGCACATCGGTTGCATCAGCCTGCAAGACCTTTTCGAAAGCCCGCCTCCCGCGATCGAGTCGAAGCAACGCCGCTTCGCGTTCTCCTCGAACGACGTGCAATCCTGCGATCAATCGATGGAATGAAGGGTCACGACGACTCAAGACGTCATAGTGCTGGATTGCGTCGCCAAGGTTTTCGAGTGACAGCTCAAACTCGGCAGCGAGATGCCGTGTTTCAGGATCGTCTGGATTGCTCGACAGCGCCGCCGTCAAGTGAAATCGAACGCGGCGCTCGATTTCATCGTCTTCGATGCGGTCGAGCTGAATCAACTGCGAAGCCACGAAGTGATGTGCCGGTCCGAATCCGACTCGATCCTCCGGCGCCAACTCCGAAATGATGCGGGACGCCTTCGTTGGGTTCCCGCGTGAAATTGCATTCATCGCGCGATGGAACCGCGCCGCGCGGTCTCTCGGCCTAATCATCAAAACACGTCGCAACCAAAGATCCGCCGAATCGTGATCGCCGAGTCGCTGGGCTTCAACGGCCGCAAGAAAGTAGCTTTCCGCAAGTGTCGCTTTCTTGACTCGAGTTGCCGAGTAGACAAGCGTCAGCACAACGCAAGCGATCAACGCGGCGGGAACCCCGATCACAAAGCTGCGAATGGTGGAGTCCGCTTGGACAAGCCGAACGAGACGTGTGATGCATCGCTGAATCATCTCGCAACCTCGCTTTCGATTCCGAATCCCGAGGCCCCGAGCACTTGTTCTGGCGAAGAAGACCACGTGTCTTGCATCGCACGGAATAGCCGTTCGAGCGAATCGCGTTGTTCGCGATGGAACGGAACATCATTGACGGTCAACACCTGCAACTGAACCGTTCGTTTATCGAACCGGCTCGCTCCGGATTCACTCCAAAGTGTGGCAAACGTCGAGTCGTGGAAGCGGCTGAACCATTCCCCTGAAGACCGAGCCAGCGAGTTTCCCGCTGAGTCAAACAGGCAATAGGCCAGCAGCCCGTAGTGACCTTCGGGATCAATCATGTCAACCACCACGGCTTGACGCGTGTCCGAACCGTTCGATTCAGGTAAACGGACGACCGTTTGCTTCTCGACCGTCCAACCGCGCGCCCTGTAGCACTCCGTCAGGTCGTGCCAACCGAAGAACGGGTAGTCGACGGATACCTGAGCATTGAGGGAACGCGAAGCAAACAGAAAGACATCGCTAAATTGCCCCTCATCCGAACCGCGCTGACGCTCGAATCTTTCGTGCGAGACCAGTCGCCACGGTCCGACCGAATCGGGAATCCAATTAGCCGCGAACGCCTCCCATCCTCCTCGGCCCTGAATCATCCGCGGACCCGAGATCGCGGAACCGAGTTGAATCGTCGCGATCAACAGGATGACGAGAAATCCGGTGACCGCACTTCGACGAAAGAACAATGCGTGGATCGGACCGCAGAACGACTGTCGTAGCGGCAGAAGTCGCGCAACGAATCCAACAACCGCTCTGCTCGCACTCCGGTGCTCGGTATCTCTATCGCTTTGCTGAAGAAGCGGGTCATAGTCAACTGTTTCATCGCGTCCGATTCGCTGACGCAATTCTGAGAGCCCTCCGTAGAGCTTATCCGTCGAGTACAGGAGGATCAGGCCGACACCGATCATCACGAGACCGAAGCCTTCGTGAATGATCCCCACATCGAGATCAAATCCCCAAGTCGACTTCAAGGTCACGATCAACAAGATCCGAATGAGGTTGATCACCAGTGACCAAAAGCAGGCCGCGGCAAGCAACCAAACCACGCGCATGAAGGAATGCCGCTGATGGATGCCGAACATCACTGCGGCCGAAACCAGGACCAATTGACCTTGAATTCCGCTGCAAGCTTCCGCAACAAACAGGGAGCCAGAGGTGGTTTGAAAGACGTTACCAACGAGCAAATGGTTTACACCGAACAGATCAAGCAATGAAGAAACGGTCTGTGAAGTATGTGATTGCATGAGCCCGACCAGCTGCAGGTCGAGACTGAATGGCGGAGGGATGAGCATCCATAGCATGAGCCATGGGCCAAACATCTCTCGTGCGTTGGAGCCCTGCCGATCGAGCAACCAAACTCCCAAGGTAAGAATCCAAGCGACGGTTCCGATCCAGGGTGAAACAATCGTGATCGCAAAAACAGTCAGTACGAATGCAATGCAAAACATCCAACTTGACAGCGATGCGATCACTAGATCCGTTTCACTCGGTTCCGGTTTCGTTTGTCGTGAATGGCTCACCCAGCGATCGCGAATCAACCACGCGGACACCAAAATCAAAGTCGGAAAGAACCCGTAGTGCGGCCGAAACGACCAGAGGTTCCAACAATGATGAAGCAGCAGCGGGAGTTGCGCAATCATCAACCAGGAAGACAGCGGCCACCACTGCCGTGATTCGGCGATGGGGGTTTCTGCAGCACGTTGATTCAACTGAAGCGAAAGCATCGTTCAGACGCCCGCATGTGACAGCTTGGTGCGACGTCGTCTTAACAACGAGACGCCGACCATGAGCGTGATGCTCAGGAAGAGAGCTGATGGTTCCGGAACGGCGGCCACAGCCTCTTGAAACGTCACCCAAGCAAAATCAGATGGAAGTGAAATGCCGCGACTCGCGATCGCCACGCGAACGTCCGACGGGTCCCAATTGGAGTAGTTGGCTTGCCTAGGTATGAAAGCGAGCGTCAGAAAGTTGTTGATCGCAAAGTTAGGGACGAGTGCCCCGGCGGTTGAACCGGGAAGTGCCGGAAGCGTTCCGACGGCCGAAGCCACGGCCTCGGCTGCTTCAACCGACTGCGAAAAATCGAAAAGCGAGTTCCCTTCGAACGTTAAGGGATCCGGCAGACTGTCAAAATTCGTGCCGTAGTGAAACGTCGCGTCATAGTCGAGACCGTTGATCGTCAGACCTTCGATCTCCGCTATGCGGTTGTCAGTTCCCGGATTGATCAGGGTGACTGTTTGGGCAGGACAATTTGAGGAACCCGCTTGCAGCAACGCAATCATGGTGAAAGCGCAGACTGATAGAGGACGAATTCGCACGAACATGGCTCGACTTTTCCGTGCCGGGAGGGGACTCGGTCGCACGCACCGAACGTTTCGGATGCGTGTTTCGCACGGAGAGTCATCACGACCTCGGACAATCCTGCTGCGGTCCGGCCTTGTGTCCGGATCGTAACGATTGAACGGATCGCGTGATGGATGAAAACCCCCGTGACGAAGTTCTACGGAAACGTAGCACTCAGAATCTGTGAGGGTGCAAACATCCGGACGGCTTCAAATAAAAAACGCCACCGAATCTCACGAGCGTGGGGCAAACGTTCGGAAATCCGGCAGCGTTATCAGAAAGAGTCGAGCCTTGCCGTCAGATCAACGACAAGCTGACTTCAGCTAGAGCAAGTCTCCGAAGGCGATGTCCAGTGCCTCGATGCGAACTTCGTCATCATCATCGTCGTCGCCGGCGATCGAATCCAAGAAATCCATCGGAACGGGATCGTTCACGAACGCATCACGTAGGCCTTCGCCCTCACCCGAGCCCACAATCCGCCCGAGTTCGGTAATCACCCCAAGGGCGTCGATCGGAGAAATCAACTGATCGCCGTTGACGTCATAGAAGTTTGGACCAATGTCATCGTTCGTCACAGGAATGCTAGGCTCACCCGATCTCGCGATGTGGTTGATCACAAGCAAGGCATCGATGGGTGAGATGTTCCCGTCATCATTGACATCGAACCTCAGATCGGGGTTCTGAAGCCGACTGCTCACGACTCGGACATCAACGGACCCAGGACTGCTGACCCGACCATCCAGGTCTGCAATCGTGTACTGGAACGTGTCGATTCCGACGAATCCGGGCTCCGGGATGTAACGGATCTGCCCATCTGCGAGCGGAACGACGTCGCCACCGACGGGTTCGGAAACAATCTGGATCGATGTCAGATCGACGCCATTGTTTGGAGCCCCGGGATCGCGATCCGGATCTTCATCATTGCCAGCGACATTGACGGTCACCGGCTCGCCGATGAACGTTCCTGCTTGGTCATCACGCGCGATCGGAGCCGCATTGGCGGAGATCGTCACTAAGGCTTCGTTGCTGAACTGCCCGGTATCGTCCCGCAGGCGATATCGGAACACATCCACGGTTGGGAAGCTCTGGAAAGCCGTATAGGTGACCACTCCCTCGTCATCGATCTCGACCGCACCGAATGCCGGTTGCAGCGTGACCTCGATGCTCGAAGGCACCAGATCGCCGTCCACATCCGAATCGTTGTTCAAGATCTCGATCGTCGTCGGCCCGTCGGGATTGAGCGTCGGATTGTCGTCGACGGCGACGGGAGCATCATTGATTCCGGCCACGTTTAACCCGACCGTGACGATGTTACTTCTCGCTCCAGTCGAATCGACCGCACGATACGTGAAGGAATCTGTCACCTGTTCGACCCCGCTCAGCGACTGCAGGGTGACTGAGATCGTCGGGTTATAGGTGATGATTCCGGTGGCTTCGTCGTAGGTGACCAATGCACCATTGAGTGAGAAACCCGAGGCGGGAAGTTCGACCGAAAGCACGTCATCGGGGTTGTTGATATCAGGATCGATATCGTTCACCAAAATGTCATCAATCGAAATCGTCAGAATCGTGTCTTCGTCGACCGACTCGATAAGATCACCCGGGTTCCCGAAGTTATCCGCAATTGCGATCGGTGTGTCATTCTCCGGCGTAATGATCAGTCGCAACACAACGGGTGCTGCCGCAGCTTCCGCCGAATCAATCGCGGTGATCGTGAGATCCACCGTACCATTGGCGTTGGTGGCCGGAAGGAATCGAAGGATTCCCGCGTCGTCAACTGTTGGCAGTTGCTGGAACAGTGCCTCGTCACCTGCGGGGACCGCGACTTCAAAGCGAACCGACTGATCGGATTCATCGGCCGGTCCCGGACTGATATTGATCGCCCACGGATCGGTCATAGGCGGCGGGTAGGGGCCACTGTCCTCGTTGACCGTGATCTCGGAAAGCGTGGGCGTAAACGTTGGGATATCGTTGACCGGATCGATCGTCAGCGTGAAGGTCCTCGCGGTGGTTGTGATCGGATCCGAGTCATCTGTGGGAACGTCCGTCAACGTGACCTCGAAAACTGCCACTCCGTTTGCGTCGGGCGCCGTTTCGAAATCCAAAGATGCCGTACCCGTCTGTTCGTCGATCACCGCGACCGGCGAGGAAGTAAACAGAGTGGAATCTCCGCTCACTTGGGTGAGCGTGAAAAACACGTCCTGGGTCGCCAACTCGTCGCTCGCAGTCGGTGGCCCGGCAAGCACATTCGTTGCCCAGTTTGGAACGGAAGTCACGCCGATGTCTTCGCTGACCGTGACATTGGCCGGACCGCTGTACTGCGGAGGATTGTTCACCGGTTGGACTTCGATGCTCACCGTGTTGAACGCGATTCGCGGGTCGGGTCGCTCGACGCCGCCTGTTCCGAAATCAACGGTGATGCCGTCATCGGTGACCGTATAGACGAACGAATCCGTACCGACGAAGTTCTCTCGCGGTTGGTACCGAAGTCCGATGATCTGACCATTGTCGAGAATCTCTTCGACCGAACCACCAAACTGGGTTTGCGTTGGCGTCGGTTCTCTCAAGGAAATGGTCTGGTTGCCACCAGGTGTTCTATCCTCACCCTCGTTATCCGGTCCGACGGCAAAGGCATCGAGTAGTCCTGGAGTATTCGTACCCAGGTCGCCGATGTTGAAGATATTGATCGAGCCGTCTTCTTGAATGACGAAGTTCAGTGGCAACGCATCGGGTCGTACGCGTGGCGGATCGTTCACCGGCAAGACTTCAATCGTGAAGGTTTGCGTGATTGATGTTCGGACGTCACCACGGTTCGGATCAACCGCACCGGTGTCCTGAGCGATGACTGCGAAGTTGAAGACCCCGAAGACGTCGGTTGCCGGTTCGAACGTCAAAAGACCTTCCGGCGAGATTTCCGGCGGCGTCGAGAAGAGTTCAGTCAAATCGGACTGCGAACCTCCGACCAAACCGACGGCGAATGAAATTCGCTGCCCGTTGATCGCGTCGACTTCGTCAAATGCCGTTGCGAGCGGACCCGCAGCGATTTGCACGGCGAAGCTGTCGATCGTGGTCAGACCACCATCTTCGACGGCTTCCAGTGGTTGGCGCGGGCCGGAGGGATCATTGGGATCCAGCGGCGGCAAGTTGAACTCAAAGCCGGGGCGATCGTTCACGGGGTTCAGAACAAATTCGACGATGTTTGTCGAGGATTGCGGGTCGCTCACCAACGCACCATTGATGTAGCTTTCACCGTCGTCGACAACGCTGTACTCAAACGTATCCGGACCACCGATCAACGAGTTGTAGTCTTGCGGCGGACGATAGAACACGCCCATCTGTCCGTTGCTCATTCCCAGGGTCAGCGTTCCGCCAAGCGTAGTCGTCGTCGGAACATTACCCATCGACAGTGTTTGGCCACCACCTTCGACTAGAGGATCTGCCTCATTGGCCGGACCAACGGTGAAGACGTCGAGCAGTCCGATCGGGTTGTATCCCGAACCGGTCGCCTGTTCGAACGGAATGAAGTATCCGGGTTCACCGTCTGCCGTCTGCAACGACACGTCTTCACGCAAGGTGTAGGTGATCGTTCCGTCGACATCCAGCATCGAGACGGGATCGACCAGTTCTGCAACTTCCCACGCCTCATCAACACTTGCGGCGTCGGCGGAACCGGTGACCGAAGGATCGAATCGTGGTGGGTCGTTGATCGGACGTACATTGACCGTGACAGTTCGATCCACGGATTCGGCGGGCGTCCCGTCGTCTGTCCCCGTGATCACATAGACAGCCACACCGGCCGCGTCCGTTGCCGGGAAGAATTCAATCGCATCCGGATTACTCACGTCGGGATCGGCAACCATCAGGTCAGCCGGTACCGATGAAATCTCAGTAATTGTGAAGGTTACGGTTTGCGAATCCTCGTCGGTACCGAACGCCGGATCACCTCCGGCGACGTTGTCGAAGTAATCCGGGACCAGCCACGTCGACGGATCGTCTTCAAAAATGTCGGTCTCGACCGGCACATCGAAGGTCGGTGGAGCATTGAACGGAATCACATCGATCGTGACCGTGGTGAACGTCGCGTTGGCTTCAAATGCAGGGCCTTCGTTTCGCTGGGTGCTGACCGCGTATCGGAATGTGTCCGTTCCTTCGAAGTCCAAGTCCGGCGTGTAGGTGAACAAGCCGAGCACGGGATCATCGACACGAACGGTTCCGTTCATGGTTCGATACGTATCAGGCATGCCCGTGATCGGCGTCCCCTCAATCACGACCTGGGGCTGGATAAACTCTTCGGAGGGAAGCGTATCGTTCGCCAATAATGAATCGAGCATTACTCCATCGACGTCCAACGTGTTGTCTTCGCTGACCGTGTAGGCGTCTTCGCCCAGAGTGGCTTCAGCGACATCCAGAATATTAACTCGGTAGTCCTCGACTTCCCCACCGATTGCGATACCGGACGGAGACGAAATGCCGTCGGTCGACAATCGGAATCGTGCGTAGGTCAACCCGGGTGACGCCGTCGCGGGCGTCATGATACGGATCTGGTTCACCCCATCGACGACGCTCACATTGGTGATGGCGTATTCATTCAGGTCATCAAAATCGCCGTCTCGGTTGAAGTCGAACCAGGCATCCAAGATCCCATCACCACGAACCGTCACTGGAAGCACACTTCCTGACGCGTCACTCGGATTCAAGAAGGCGATGACATCACCGGGGTCGGTCGTCGGGTTTGCCGCACCTGCGGCCAGGAACAACCCTTCGGTTGTTGCCGTCCCGCTGAACGCGCCGACCACCAGACCATCCTCGTCATTCTGTCCATCTCCATCGAGATCGTCGCCGTCCGCTCCGATCGACGGGATGCCGTCAAACTCGGTATCGAAGATCGCTCCCAACTTCGGCAGAGCTTCGTCGGCGCCCGTGTGGCGAGCACCGTTGCTGGCGAGTAACGTTCGATACGAATCTGGTGCGTCACCGAAGTCGGTTCCGACGTCCGGAATGATGATCGTGAACTCGGTATCGCCGTTCTCTTGATTCGATCGCAGCAGGTTGCCGGCACGATCGGCGATCAAGCCGTTGTCCAAGCTCACGACGTAAACACTGTCGGCTTCCCACAGGGTGGAAAGTGGCGTCAGACGAAGCACACCCGTCAGCTCGTTGTAGGCAACGTTGTAGTCGACGCCCTGTGTCAGGAGTTCACCATTCTGCCGGACGACAACCGCTTGCATGACGATGTTCGGGTTAGCCGGATCGTCAACGGTCAGCCCATCAACACCCGTTCCCTCGAAGGGAGCGTTGGGTCCGCGTCCGTCTCCGAGCAAGATCGTGAAGTTCTCGA
The DNA here is from genome assembly GCA_039025515.1 of Planctomycetota bacterium. GTDB lineage: Bacteria > Planctomycetota > Planctomycetia > Pirellulales > Pirellulaceae > Stieleria. Next base: position 8,136 of record JBCCOI010000052.1, on the reverse strand, counting down.
GCAGCGGATTGGTGACGGAGACAAAAGTGACGGTTGGGTCGCGGTCTTCGCCAGCCGTATCGTTGTCGATCGGATTGAGCAACGTTGCGTAGGGAGCATCGTCGTCGGCTCGGTCGATCGCACCACGATCTTTGCGAATCTGTGAGTTCGTTCCACCAGGCGAATCACCACTGAAAATACGCAATTGTCCGAAGACGTCACGGTCCGGTGCGACGATCGGCGATTCGCCGAGTCCGAGTTCCGTCTTGAAATTCACGAACTCGGATCGGTCTTGAACAATGTCCAGCGAACTGTCGATGGCCAGTGAACCGCTTTGAAGGTAGTAATTCCCTCGAGCCGCATCGACGAACAGGGGCGAACCGGTTGCCGCGACGATCGCGTCCGTTCCGGTAACACCGCCGCCGGCGTCTTGGAAGAAGTTGGATCGAATGACCGTGCCGATGCCGCCGTCGTTGATGCCGGTCGTGAACTCTGTAAACAGGTTGTTCACGATCGTCGGACTCGCACGCCCAACAACATCGATACCGATTCCGGCACCGGTGCCGACAAGCGTGTTGTTAACAATGCGGCCGAACGGCAATGGACGTTGTGGGTTCGCATTCGTTTCTCCGGCAAACCGGATACCCGACGATCCCGCGATCACGTTGTTTTCGATCACAACACCGGGAACGTACCGCTGGTCAGCTTGCTGCACCTGCGGGAAGTTGATCGTCGAACCGGGATGCGGGTTGCTTCCGCCCGACTCCGTCGCCCCAGGCTGAACGTTGATGCCGCGGACCGATGAATCGGTGATGAAGTTGCTGTGCAACATCAACATGCCCTGCGGCCGATTGCGGTTCTGGTCGGCCGCCAGTCCCGTGGCTCCTTGGATCAACTGGATATCGTCAACGAATGCGATACCACCGTTTCCGGTAAAGTCATCAAAGACCCATGTGAACGTTGTCGCACCGGACGAGAACGGGAACTCGACCGTGCGGTGATTCAGACGCCCCGCTGCGAGTTGAGGATCGCCGAGCGGCAACTCATTCAGGTTGTCGACGACTCTTTGCGGAACACCATCGATAAAGAATCGCAGACCGGTATCCGCCGCTGCATCGGTGGCAAAACTGAAGCGGATCAATCCTTGTTCTTCATCGACACCGCCCAGGTCAGCCGGCGTCGCTTGGAAGATCGAGAACGGATTGAAGGGGTTTGTCGGGCCCGACTCGATATTGAACTCACCACGATTCGGATTCGTTGATGTGACGGACCATTGGCCGAGACCAGGAATGAACGAGCCCGTTTCGAAGCTAAGGAAGCTGGTCTCGGATGCGTTCAACGTGTGGTCGTCGTTGGTATCGAAGATGGCGCCCACCAAGGTGACGTTGCCACTACGCTGCAGATACTCATCCGTTCGACGGACTTCCAACTGGTAGGGCCCGGTCAGCAAGTCTGGGAAGGCGACACCGTTCCTTCGCTGCGGGTCGTCCGTACGTACCGAAGCCTGCAAATCGCTGATCGAGGTATCAACCGGGGCACCGGTGACCATCTCACCACGCTCCGCATAACCGATGATAAAGTCATCGACGAAGAAACCTTCGAACTGATTGTTGTTGCTGCGGATCGTACGTTCCCGTCCTCCGTTTGCGGCGAACTCCCCAAAGGCTGCTGCGTCACCGACCGTTGACTCACCGTCGATTCCCAGCAACGTCGGGTCGTTCATCGAACCGGCCGTGCTGAAGTCGATCCTCAATTGGAGGTTTTCGAGTCCCGCAAAGATCGAAAGGTCGACGCGTGCCTGACGCCACTGGCCGGTGTTGTCGAAGAGCTCCTGCACCATCTGAGCCGCTTCGCCACGCGGATCGGGACTGTTCAGGCCTGCATCGGAGAGATGTGATAGGAATCCTGGCAACTCCGCCCGCGGTTGCAGCGCCGGACTCGGCTGACTCAGCGCGGAGTTGTTTGAAGCCGCGAGAATCCAAGTGTTTCCACCGTCCGCGGAGACAAAGACGCGTGCGCTGTCACGGAACGGGTCTCCACCGTCTGTATTGGTGAGCGATCCGGGGTGGTTCTCGGTGTCCAAGAAGTAGTTGAAGTACAACGTCGGACGATCCGCCGCGACGGTTCCGGACAAGTCAAACGTACGCGTCGTAAGCGTTCCCAACGCACCGCCGGGCAGGTTGTATGAGCCTTGCAGTCCGTTTCCGAAGTCACCCACGATGTTCGGATTGCTGCTCAGGTCGGCATGGATGTCGGTGTTCAAGATGCCGAACTGAGCATTCACGCCGCCGAGGTATCGAAGATACATCTCGGCATCGACGGTTTGAGCTGCCGGAGGCACCCACGGCTCGAGTCCAAATTGATAGCTGACGCCTCCGTCTTCTTGGTTGAACCGGCGGAAACTCTCGGGAGTTGCGTATTCGGCAGGAATCAAGCTCGGGTCGCGTGAACCATCAGCCGGATCGTTAATCCCGTGACCTTCATCCGTCGATCGAAGCGTCGTTGGGTGCCAGAGGTTGAAGTCGAGCGGACTGAAGACCAATCCGATCGCTTGTGCACCACTGTCGTTGAGTCCCGAGACGCCCATGATCGACGACCCGGCACCGCCCGGATCCTGAGTGACGAACGCCAACGACGCAAAGTCGTTCAAGAAGTTATCGACGTCGAACAAGTTGACCGTTGTGCCTGCGTATTGTCCGCCGATGGTGACGGCAACGCCCGCGTCGGGCAGCGGCAGGATGCCCGCCGCAACAATGTCAACGGGATCGAAGTTGGGCAAAGCAATCAGAGCATCACGAACGCTGAGAACGCCATCGACGACGGTAATGACGTCGGCATCAACCGGAGTCCCGACGATGGTTTCTGTGACGATGGGCTGATCGGCATCAATCGTTTGAACGGTATCCACGATGACCGTCGGCGCGCTGCCTCCCATGAAGTTGCTGGTCGGCGCGAACTGCTGGATATCCAGTCCTTCCAAGCCGTTGATGAACTCGATGGTGATCACACCACCGGGAAGCGGAGCGGTTTCAGTAACCAGAATGTTTCCGGCAAGTTCTGGTATTCCCAACTCAAGTGCGTTACGAACTGCGGTCGCATCCGCGTTGTACGCGATCGGTTGTGAAGTTCCGTTGATCGTATTAGCCGGATCGACGAGATCGAGCACAAAGTCACCCGATGTCGGCCCACCACTGATCGTGATCGTCTGCTGTTCATTCTGAAGCAGATTCTCCGAATCAACCGTGATGTCAGCGACATTCATATCACTGAGCGGGCCGGTGAATTCGATCTGCAGCGCTCCCGCCGCGAGGTTGGTGCCGCTGACGACGACGCCTCGAGGACCGACGCTCGGCAATGCACGAAGTGCAGCCTGCAAATCGGCAGCCGAGACATCCCAGTCGAGCGTCCCGGTCACGTCACCGCCGAACTCAAGCGCGAAGGTTCCGCCCACGACTCGAGGATCAAGACTGAGTTCCTGGACCTCGTTGCCAATTAGACGCGTCGAGTCCGAGGAAAGCATCTCGATGTCGCGTGCGGCCAGATCGCCCAAGAACTCGACGGCGATCGGCGTTCCGATGGCTTGACCGTCCAGCGGACCGTTGAGGACCTGCACATTGTTGATCCCGATGGCGGGCAAAGCTTCTAGTGCGGCCTCCACCTGGGCGTTACTGGCATCAAACGCGAGTGGTGTCGTGGTTTGGATTTCAGTAACGGTCGATCCGACGAAGTGGCTGCCTATCGTTGTTCCATTGGCACCTCGAATCACGCCAAGCGTCGTGCCCGCAACGGAGGTGACGCGAAGGTCTTCGCCGTTGATTCTAATGTTGAAGCCGGGCGCCGAAGGAAGCGGTAGACCGTCGACGACTTGGAGCGATGCCGTAACAACGGTGACATCCGATCCGGCAGGATGGAACTCGATGACCGTCCCATTCGCACCACGTGTTACCGTCAAGTCGTTGCCAACGACGTTCGTGACATTCATTTCCTCATCACCCATCCGAATCGTGAACGGGAATGCCGGAAGCGCCGAAGCATCGGTAACCGTCAGCAGAGTATCGCCCTCAATCAAATCGCCGTTGCTGAAGGTGAGCACGGGCGCCGTGAGGTTTGTCGCCAGCGATGTCGTCTTCACTTCAAAGACGGTGGAAGTATCTGGGTGAGCGACGATCGCGGTTCCGTTGTGACCCCGAGTGACGTCGAACCGGTTACCCGTGACGACGTTGACAAGCATCTGCTCGTCTTCGACTTGAATCACGAATGGCGTTGCGGGGAAGTCGCCGGCGTCTTGGACGTCGAAACTGCTGTCACCGGTGTTGATAACCGCCCGGGGGCTGCTGATTGCGCCGACATTATCCACAACCGACAACGTAAACGTTCCACCGGTGCCGGCGCCGATTGTCTGCACCGTTTGAATCTCATTCAACGAAACGCTCGCGGGAGCGTCGACGGCGAGAGGGTCAGTTGTGAAGCGACCGAAGGCGCCCGCATCAGTCGTCAGTGTGAAGAACCCATCGGTCGCGCCCGAAAGAGTCGAAACGACTTGAGCGCCATCACCGCCATCGAATGCTTGTACGCCATTGCCGAAGGTATCAAACGCGACCACTTGGCCGGTTTCGGTAACGGCAAACAGGGTGTTTTGGTAGATCCCGTTCTCAACGTTTTGAGGACCGAGTGTGAGTCCTTCGAATGCCAAGCCCGGAACGCCAATCGTGTTCCCGGCATCGACGACGTTGATGACCTCGGCCGTGAAGGGATTGATCTCGAGGAATTCACCGGCGTCCGTCACGCCGAAGAGGTTGCCGGTTCCGAAGAAGTTACTAAAGGTCAGCCCGGTCACGCGACCTTGCAGTGGTCCGGTGGGTCCATCGGTTCCCGGGACAAATCCAGTAAGGAAAAATCCAACCGAAACGGTTCCATTGGCACCGTCACCAGCCTGATTCGAATTACCGTCGAACACAACCGCAGTCACGAGCTGGCGAGAATCATCGTCGCTGTTAAGAGCATCAACAATCGCCTGAGCACTCGCGGCACCATTTTGCGTTTGGCCGATGTTGATGAAGATCTCGTTGGTCAAGAAGTTGACGCCGGTGACTTCGGCGATCGTATTGTTCGGCCGATTAATGACGAGCGTGAATCCGCCGGCCGCACCAGCAATCTTTGACTTGATGCGGATGTTCGTGATGTTCGGCGGGTTATTCTGAACCGGCTGCAAGACCGTCCAAGTCTGCGTCTCGTACGTCACGCCGGCTGGTTGAATGTCACCGACGACGCCGAAGTTCCCGCGACCACCCACGTTGCGAAGCGACGCGTCACCGTCTTCGGTGGCACGGTAAAGTTTGCTCGCATCGCCAGACTCACGCACCGAGTAATAGATGTCATAAGTTGGCGTTGTGCCGCGCACGTTAGGTGCGATGCGTCGGAAAGCCAGTGCGTCGACTTCGTCGGAGTTCGTAAACTGATCAGCTCGCGATGTACGATTGAAGAAATTGTCGACCGCTTGTGGGAAGTCACCCGAGTTCGGTGTCGGCGTGATCCCATTGATGTTGTCCGTACCGACGACCGTCACCGCACCCGAGTCCGGATCGATTTCAACGAGTTGCCCCACAACCGCGCCGTCGTTGTCGTTCACCCTCTGATAGCCGTAGAACCGGCCATCGGACCGAATCGCGATATCTTGAACGTCGTTAACGCCATCGGTCAGGTTGTTCGGTTGACGCGTCAGCCAGCGTCGGCTCTCGAAAGGATCGGCCGTGTACAAGAAGTCGTCATCGCCGAAGTTGTTGTCGTTTTCGGGCTCATCCGTTGCGATGAATAACGCGACATCTTGCAATGTGAAAGGCTCGACATTGACGCCAACTTCCGCACCCGTCGAAATGTCGAACAGACCATCCGTGTTCTCAGGGGCAACGGTGAATCCGTTGGAACTGTAACCCTGGAAACCGATGTGATCTTCAATAATTCGTTTCACCGATGTGACGGGCTCGAGCCGCGTCAGTCCACCGGTCGCGTTTGATTGGAACGCACCCAAAATCGGCGTGGGCACTTGTCGATCACTCATCACCGCAACGTAGAAGAACGTCGGGTTATTGGGATCAATTCCCGGCGTGAGATGGATCGGCCCGATGTATGGGTCTTTTCCGCCGAGCGAACCACGTGACAGATCATCAACGCTCCCGTCTGGAGCGGAAGGTTGATCGCTCAAGACGTTCGACTCACGGCCAATGAAGATCAGTGTGCCGCTTTCGTCATAAACCGCGATGGTTGTGTCGCCGCTGTCCGCTTTGTCGGCGTAGTCGATATCAAAGACGACGCCAATTGTGCCGGGTGAATCGTTGAGCCCCGGAATGATCTCGATACCTGTTTGCGTCAAGTCAAACCGATACCAGTCAATATCGGTTTCGGAGCCGAGTTCTCCACCAATACCGAGTGCCGCCGCATCCGTTTCCAACAGGTTGACGAGCGTTTGTGCACCGGCAAATGAATTACCCGTCAGCTCGGCAGCTTCACCCACGATCGGACTTCGCGACGGAAGGCCACGGACATCGATGCCGGTCTGGGCGAATCGAATGTCCGAGAATCGAACGGTTGAACCCGGGAACTCTTGAACCTGCTGCAGCCGAACTTGCAGGTGATACTTCCCTGTGCTGGATCCCGCCAACGACTCAACATTGCCACTGTCGGACAAGCTACGCACGCGGATGAAGTAGATGCCCTCGATCCCCGCCGTGCCCGGCAAGGTGTAACGAAGTCCGGCGTCACGGAAGTTCTGCGTGTAGTGGTCACCGCCGAGAAGATCCGATTGGGCCAGCGACGGAGCATTCAAGTTGCCGGGATGATCCGACTGTGAACGGACCGATCGCGCGACAACGGTTCCGGCGGCATTGATGATTTCAATGACGGAATCGAGCGTCGTGTCCGTTTGATCAATATCGATCCAAACTTCTGTTCCGGCGGTACCCGTGAAGCTGTAGACGTCGACGTCGTCGGGATCGGTCGGGCTGATGAAACCTTGAACTTCGAATCCGAGCCGGCTGTTCTCATCACCGGACTTCTGATCCGCCGCCAGCGTTCCCAACTGCTGTGAGATCGCGGGAGTGAAGTTGATATCCGCGCCGAATGTCAGCGGATTTTCAGATTCACGAATGATCTCCACGTTCCGATCGTTACTGAACTCATCCAGCAACAGTCCACGCCACTGTCCCGGTGATCCCGAAGTAGGCGTCCCCGAGTTGTTGGTGTTGAAGACGACCTCGCCATCGGGCGTGTATCCCGCTCCGACCGAATCGTCGCTCAGCGAAGTCAATACTACCGGCTTTCCAACGGTACCGAGGATATGCAGCGTACCGCCGATCCGGTCGTCGATCTCCACCGGGGTTCCCGTCGCGGTGATTTCGCCCGTCCCCGTCGCCTTTATGATCAAACTTTCCGAGTTACTGCTTTGCAGCGTCAGTCCGCTGAAGGCGTGATGATTACCGATGATCACTTCGCCGTTGAGAACATGGACGATGTCGGTGTCGTCCCAGAGTGACTTCGTCGTCAGTTCCTCACCGCGAACCCATAGGCCGTTGACGCCATTGTTGTCGAGTCGATTGAGTCGGATCAGAGGCCCGTGATTGTCGGCCAGACCGCTATAGCGTGACACGAGCCCCGTCGAGCGACCGGGATCGGCCTGAACTTCATGTCGCAACGCATTCGCGTTGATGCTGATCGCGGCCCCTTCATTATCGGTGAACACATTATCGACAATGACGGGTTGGGCGCCACGGACATAAACCGTCGAAGTGTCATTCGCACCGCGTCCGTTGCGTGTCGTGCCGTCCTCACCGTCCGCGTTGTTTTCCAGCACGGACCGTGACAAGCGGAAGTCCGCTTGGTGGACTTCGATGGTGTTGAAGTTGGCCGAGATGCCGTCGATGGGCACGCTACCGCCGGCAAAACTAATGAGCGCGTTGTCGATGCTGCCCGACGTGCCAGGCCCGAAGTAGATACCACCCCAATCCCCCGGCAATGGACTTGTCGCGCCGCCTTGATCGGTATCGAAGGTACCGCTTCCGCCGAATTGATCATCAGCCACCGACGTGAAAATCACTGGGCGGTTCAGCGTGCCTTCGGCAATGAGCGAGCCGGCACCGAGTTCGGCTTCGATCACCGTGTCGT
>JBCCOI010000051.1:0-21292 GCA_039025515.1 Planctomycetota bacterium | reverse complement strand
CCACATCGTCGTCGGGCAGCCGCCTGTCTTCAGGTTGCATGGACGGATGCGGAAGCTGGAAACCAAAACACTGGAAGCGGAAGACGCGGTCGCGCTGATGAAGTCGATCACGCCTGAACGATGCCAGCGAGAGCTTCAGGAAACAGGAAGCACCGACTTCGGGTTTGCGTTTGGTGAGCTCGCGCGGTTCCGCGTCAGCGTATTCAAGCAACGCGGCTTTATCTCGATGGTCCTTCGGCAGATCCCCAACGACAAACTCACTCCGGAGCAACTCGGTCTACCCGAAGCGGTCGTCAAAATGGTGCACCGCCCCCGGGGATTGTTTCTGGTGACCGGGCCAACGGGTTCCGGAAAATCGACGACGCTCGCCAGTTTGATCAACCTTCTCAACGAGACGGTGGATCACCACATCATCACGATTGAGGACCCGATCGAGTTCTACCACGACCACATCATGAGCACGATCAACCAGCGCGAGGTTGGGGTCGACGTGCCGAGCTTTTCGGAGGCGATTCGCCGCGCATTGCGGCAAGACCCGGACGTGATCCTGGTCGGCGAGCTTCGTGACTTGGAAACCATCGAAGCCGCGATCAGTGCCGCGGAAACGGGGCACATCGTCTTTGGTACACTGCACACCAACAGCGCACAGGGAACGGTCAACCGAATCATCGATGCGTTCCCGGGCAACCTTCAGGACCAAATTCGGACGCAGCTTGCCAGCACGTTGATCGGCGTCGTCGCGCAGACGCTGTTGCCCAAGGTGGGAGGAGGCCGACTCGCCGCCTACGAGGTGCTGGTCGTCACACCCGGCGTTTCCAACTTGATTCGTGAGAACAAGACGTTCCGGATCAACAGCACCATGCAGACGGGTGCAAAGTTCGGAATGCAGCTGATGGATGATGCTCTGTTTGGCCACTGGAAGTCTGAAAAAATCACCGTCGAGGACGCCCTGACCAAGGCTCACCGTCCCGACGACCTTGCCAAGCGGATCGTCCAAGCACGTCGCGGACTTGACGATTCTGCGGCGCCGATTCCGGAAGACGAGGGCGCGGCCAGTTAAACTACGCGGGCACGTCCTTTTCTTTTCTCCTCCTCCTCAAGACACAACCTATGGCTCCCCGACGTATCGGACAGATTCTGGTCGACCTTGGTTTCTTAACTGACGAGCAACGCGACATCGTGCTCGAGGAACAGGAGCAGCAGCCCGGCGCGTTGTTCGGCAAAGTCGCCGAAGACATGCAGTTGATCACCGAAGATCAGCTCGTTCAGGCTTTGGCCGAACAGATGTCGATGCAGACGGTGTCGTTGGAGGAGGTCGAGCTGGCGCCGGATTTGGTCGAGAAGCTGACCGAGACCATGGCGCAGCTTTATCGTGTGATCCCTATTCGCTTCGAAGGCAATACGCTCACCGTCGCGACGTGTGATCCGCAGAATTTGAGCGTTCAAGACGAGTTGCGGACCTTCCTGGGATACGAAATCGACGTGGTGGTTGCGACCGAACGCGACATCAACCAGTGCATCTCTCGATACTACGACAGTGAGTCGGAAAGCGTCGAAAAGCTGGTCGCCGAGCTCGCCGAAGACGCGGAGTTGATCGCCGCTGTTTCGGCGCTTGAAGACGAAAAGTTCAACATCACGGATGCCGAGGCACTCGCGGATTCGGCGCCGGTGCGAAAGCTCTTGAACATGGTTTTGTTGTTGGCAATCAAAGACCACGCCAGCGACATTCACTTGGAACCCTTCGAGGATGAATTCCGGATTCGGATCAAGGCCGAAGGCGTCTTGTACGAGATGGTTCCTCCGCCACGTCACCTGGCATTCGCCATTACGACGCGAATCAAAGTGATGGCCAACTTGGACATTGCAGAGCGACGGTTGCCTCAGGACGGCCGAATCGAATTGATGGTGGGTGGTCACCCGGTCGACCTTCGCGTCAGCGTGCTGCCGACGATCTTTGGAGAAAGCGTAGTCATGCGAGTACTCGACCGATCGGTCGTGAACCTCTCGCTCGAGAATGTTGGCATGGACGAAGAGACGATGAGTGATTTTCGTCGGGCCATCGACCGTCCCAACGGAATCGTTTTGGTGACCGGGCCGACGGGGAGCGGAAAAACGACGACACTCTACTCGTCGCTTTCCGAGATGAATGACATCAAGGACAAGCTGATTACGACCGAGGACCCGGTGGAGTACGACATCGATGGGATCATTCAGATTCCGATCGATCATGACGTCGGCGTCACGTTCGCAAGTTGCTTGCGGGCGATTCTGCGGCAGGACCCTGACATCATTCTGGTCGGTGAGATTCGTGACTTGGAAACGGCGGAAATCGCGATCCAAGCGGCACTAACGGGACACCTCGTTTTCAGCACATTGCACACCAACAGCGCGCCGGCGACGGTGACCAGGCTCAAGGACATGGGCATCCCGCCTTTCATGACTTGCGCGACGGTGGAAGCGATCCTCGCGCAACGTCTGGTTCGCCGGATTTGCACGAAGTGCCGCGAGGAAACGAAAACCAACAATGATCTGCTCTTCGAACTGGGCATGAAGCCGGAAGACGTCGCCGGCAAAAAGTTCTTCAAGGGTAGCGGCTGCGATCAGTGCAACAACACCGGCTACAAGGGACGAATCGCCCTCTTCGAGCTGATGATCCTGAACGACAAAATCCGTGAAATGGTGATGGGCAATGCTTCCACCGATGAGCTTCGCAACGAAGCCGAAAAGAACGGGATGACGACGCTTCGTGAAGCGGGAATGAAGATGGCTTTTGACGGTGTGACAACGCTCGACGAAGTCGTCCGCGAAACAGTGTCCGACTAACGACCCCTTACATCCTCTCGATTCATTACCACAGACCCGGACGCCGACTGGCTGCGTCCGGCCTCATCTGAAAACGCCGAGGCGAATCAGCGATGCCGACTTATCAATTCGAAGCGATGGACGCCGCGGGTCAGGAGATCCGCGACGAGATCGATGCCGCGACCGAAGAAGAGGCGCAAACCACTATTCGGCAGATGGGGTACTTCGTCACGAAGATCTCCGTCAAGAAACAAGCCGCGACCGGGAAGACCGGTTCGAAGGGCCGCAAAAGAGGTTTCGCGATCGGCGGCGCGAAGACGAAGCACATCTGCGCGTTCACTCGTCAACTTTCGATCCTTCAAGATGCGGGTCTGCCCATCTTGCGGTCTTTGAAAATCCTCGAGAACAACCAAAAGCCAGGCAAACTCAAATTCGCCTTGATGGATGTGTGCGACGAGATCGAAGGCGGTGCGACGCTTAGCGAAGCGATGAGTAAATCGCCGAAAGTTTTCAGTCGTCTCTATGTCAACATGATTAAAGCCGGCGAGGCCGGCGGTGCTCTGGAAACGATTCTGCAGCGTCTGGCGGAGTTCCTCGAGCGAGCCGAGTCCTTGAAGCGAAAGGTCAAGGGTGCGTTGATCTATCCGATCGTGGTCGCCGTGGTGGCGATTTTGATTCTGACCGGGATCATGATCTTCATCGTGCCGACTTTCGAGGAGATGTTCGAGGAGTTCGAGTTGAAACTCCCCGGGCCGACCTTGCTGTTGATCGCGATGAGCAACTACCTCGCGAACTATTGGTGGCTACTGATCGTGATGCCGATTCTGTTCCTGTTATTCGTGAAGCTGATTCGCAAGTTCAGGCACGGCAGGATCGGATTTGACATGTTCATCATCAAAGTTCCGATCTTTGGCGGGCTGATCGAGAAGAACATTCTGGCTCGGACGACGCGAACACTGGGGACGTTGGTCAGTAGCGGTGTTCCGATCTTGGAGGCAATGAATATCACCCGCGAAACGGCGGGCAACGCTGTCTTCGAGAAGCTGTTCGTCAAAGTGAATGACGCCGTCCGAGAAGGCGAGGTGATCAGCAAGCCGCTCCGGGAGCATAGCGTGTTGGGTTTTCACCCGATGGCGGTGTTCTTTTTCGCACTCTTCGGGTCCTTCCCGGGAATGATCCTGTTGTCGATCGCGATCACCAGTCAGGGCACGAAGCTTGACGATGGCGTGATGGTTCAGACCCTGATGATGTTTGGGGCCTACGGTATCGGACTTGGGGCGGTGATCGCGGGGCTCTTTTATGTGTTGAAGATGAAGTCGAGGGTTGTCAATGACCTGGTCGTCAACATGGTTGACGTCGGAGAGGAAACCGGCGAGCTGGACACGATGTTGTACAAGGTCGCTGACACGTACGACGAAGAGGTTCGCACGATGACGGACGGCCTGACGGCTTTGATCGAGCCGTTGATGATTGTGTTTCTCGGTGTTTCGGTTGGCTTCATCGTGATCAGTTTGTTCATGCCGCTGATCTCGCTGATTACCAGCCTGTCCAACTAACGCCGAATCGAATTGCTGAGTGCGGCGGATATGTCGGCTGCACTTTTGACTGACTGCTTGCCTCTTCCAAATTTCGCCCATACAACCCATCCCTCGACGACCCATGAATAAGAAACGAAATGTGTTGGTAAGGCACGGCCAATGTTTGACGAGCGTGGGCGGCCTTCTCGTTGGCCCTGGGCCGGATGCGAGGAACGAGCGTAGGCACCGGGCAAACCACAAGAGACATGCTTTCTGCGTCTCGCGCGGTCATTCGTCTGAAAAAGACCCGGCCACTTCGTTCGCTCCGCTCACATCCGTGTCACGGCTAACCGGTGAAGCTTCTAAGTATGAATTCGTTGGCCCTGGGCCGGATGCGAGGAACGAGCGTAGGCACCTGCCATTCATGAGGCACAATCAGGGATTCACGCTGGTCGAGCTCTTGGTCGTGATCACGATCATCGGTGCGATCGCGGCGCTTTCGATTCCCGCCGTCGGCCAGGTACTGAAGATCGCGCGTCGCAATGCGATGCAGACCGAGTTGAAGATCATCGAAAGTGGCGTGGATTCGTATTACACGAAGCACGAAGACTATCCGCCGGACTTTTCGAATTGGAACATCGTCAAACGTCATTACTTGAAGATCTTTCCGGACATCGCGACATCGGAACTCAATCTGCTGTATCGGCTGCTCGATGACGTCGCCGATGATAACACGACGGCTCAGATGGTCGCCAACCCGCTCGCCAATGCCTATGACCCGACGGCGATGGATCGCGCCGAAGCACTCGTCTGGAGTTTGGGCGGATTTAGCTCCGACCCACAGTTTCCATTTACGGGTTCTGGTGGTCCGCTGCAATTAATCGACGCTTCGCTCGATGCCGCAGACCCATCCAGCTACGAGTACAACTTCATTCGTAACGCTCCAGAAGTCGATTTCGATCCCGGTCGGATTACAGCTGTCCCCTTCGATGCCGCTGTGGCGAAGAGCTTTGCCAATCGCAGTCAGAGCAATGACTTTGATCCCGGTGCAAACGTTAACGACCTTTTCCCGACCTACGTACTGCGAGAAGATCAAAGTCCTGTCGTTTACTTCGACTCTCGAACCTACATCTACAACGCCGGGACCGTTGCCGCACCTGCCTACAACGGTTTCCTTCGTGCGACCGATGACAGCGTGACAGGGTTTGACGGTATCCGCCCTGTCTACTCGAGTGTCCCCAGTTTGAATCCAGACCCCTCGACCTATGACACCGTTGGGGCGGCGCTGAACGGTTGGGAGTTTGCGAACGCGAAGACCTTCCAGGTGATGGCACCCGGGCTTGACGGGTTCTACGGCGAGCTTGTCGATGTGGACCCCAGCAATGACCCGGCTGCCGGTGACAACCCGGTTTACTTCCAAGTCGACGGTGGTTGCGTGCAACCTCTCACGTCGGCGACGAACCCCGCTGGACTGCTGCGACTCGACGTATCGCGTTTTGACGTCACCGGATTCACCGGCGGTGCGCTCCAGCGTTCGGACAATCCGTTCCGAGACAACATGGCCAACTTCATCGGTGGCACTTTCGAAGACGAATTGGAGTAGTCCTGACCAGCGGGCGGCACAGAATCAGAATGTTTATCAGACAATATTCGAACCGAGTCAGAGCCTCCGAATCGAGGCGACGTATGCGCCTCAGCGGTTTCACGTTGGTGGAATTGTTGGTGGTGATGACCGTGATGGTTTCACTGGGCGGAATCCTTACGCTCGCTCTAGCATCGGCGACCACCGAAGCACGCATCAAAAGAACCCAAGCCGACGTCCTCACTATTGGACAACTATTGCAGTCACGGGTGAATGAAGTCGCTTTATCTCGAGTGAACTTGATCTATTCGGTGGGGCTGTCCGGTTCTTCGCCGTTTGGTGGTTACTCGCTTGCTGCTCAGACTCCACAAACGCGTGGCGCGCAGGAGCGGGCCAGGTTGATTCTTTCAGCCAGACGTGACCTTGCCAGAATGGTGCTTCCTGAATGTCGAGCCGATTTATTGTTGCCTCCCGCGACGTTGCAGTATCGTGTCGCGACGGCGCCGTCGACTTGGAGTGCTGGCGTTGCACAGGTCCGTCCGCCGGCACAATGGGATCGCATGAGGTCTTTGGCTGGACTTTATCCAGCGGCTGCCATCGACGCATTTTTCAATGCAAATGATCCGCTCAGCGACGCAACGATTGATGCGATGGCATTGGCTCATGACGGGACTTCTTTCCAAGCGCCATTTGATCGTTTTGTCGAGCTGGATAGCACGTCGAACACTGACTTCATCACCGACGATGCGACGGTGGATGACGACCGATTCTGGAGCCGGGAAAATGAATCATCCGAGTGTCTCTATCTGATTTTGGCTACGACGGACCTGTTTGAATCGTCCGCAATCGATCAGATCCCGAGTTCGAACATTGGCGATACGGATGGTGATGGCTTCCTTGAGATTCTCGACGCTTGGGGGCGACCTTATGAATTCATTCGAAACGCGGTAGCTTTCAATTCTCCGACCATCAAAAACTTTGTACCAGGCGCGGCGACGCTACCGGAACAGTACCCCTCCGATCCAGATCCTTTCGATTTTCTGCTGTCGGATTGGCGTTATGAACTTGCAAATCTTCCTTCCGGTCCTGCGACGTCTCAACCATATCATCCAATCTACGTTCCTCCGGTCGTGGTTAGCGCCGGTCGAGACGGCGAGTTCGGTATCCGCCGGACATATTGGGAAGTGGACGGAAATGAGAACGGAGTAAAGGAGTTCTACAGCTCTTCAAACGTTGTTGTTACTCGCAACACTCCCCAGCCGGCTTGGCCAAACATCGCATACCGTCTTCCAGATCCCTACCTGGATGTCGCTGCCTACCCGATCACCGGGACCTTCACATCGCATATTTATGATTCGGAAGATTCAATTGAGGCCCGGATGAACGGCCTCGGAGCAACGTTAGATCGTGAGCTTGCGGCTGACAATATCTCGTCACTCGACACAGACTTCTAGGTTTGAAACTCGTGCGAACTCGAAACGCATTCACTCTTGTTGAACTTTTGATTGCATTGACGATCGCGTCGGTGTTAACGGTCATCGCTTTGCCCACTTTGAAGGATAGCTTTCGTCAGAATTCGCTCGCAAGGAGTGCCTCGTTGGTGAAGGGGGCTTTCATCAATGCACGAGCTCAAGCTATTCGAACGGGTCGGCCCTATGGAATTGTGATCGAACGTCGTTCAGGTGAAGTCGGCGCTGGGCAACCGTCCGAGTTGGCACTGCTATCGGCGAACTACTCTACTCGGATGTACTACGTCCAATCGCCGTTGGAGTATCGCGGTGATATCGCGCCGTCGTACGTTTATCCAGTATTCCAGCGAATCCCGATAACGGCATCGGTGAATTTCAACTACATGCCCTATTTCTTCATTCCGCAGTCGTCGTCAGGACTACTTTTTGCATCTGCCAGCGCGAATGATTCTCCGGCGAGGCGTCTCGTTGACATCGGAACGAGATTTTCGGTGGGCGATTCAGATTATGTCTTTCAAGTGTCCGGTTTGACCGCCTTGGGTGCAGCGGCCAATCCACTCGGAGTGAATGAACCTGGAACGCGAGTCGACTTTATGGTGTTCGATGTCAGCGGGACAAATCCAATTGCAACATCTCAGCAGTACGACTTTTCGCCGGAGGACGGTCTTTGGAATTTGCCGCCTACGGAGAACCCTGTCTTTCCAGGTGGACTCGCGGAGTTTCAGCCGAGCACCTTCAGTTTTCAGACAAACCCACTTCGTGCACCACTGGCTCCTGTCACACTTCCGGGGCGCACAATCATCGACCTATCCGTTTCAGGGCCATCCACGGACCCGCTTCGTTTCAATGCACAGGATGTGGTTGACCCCAGCGTAGTGACCGCTCCGTCTTCGTTAAATGTTGGCAGAACGTTCAATGATATCATCGTGATGTTCGCGCCGGATGGGAGGTTAGATGGCGTCTACTCCGATGAAGCGGTTATCACGGGTGGCAACATTACAGATCTGCAATTGACTCGAGTCGATCCGTCCACGTCGGTATCGTTCTGTGTCGGGTTTGTCGACGGGGTTTTGGACAACATTGACGATGGCGCCAGATTCCCCGAGTTGGTCAATGGAACTGAGTTCAACATACACCCGGGTGATGTTGCATTGTCCGAGCCGGATACATCGGTCGCAATCGCGCCTCCGAAGGTACCGAACTATGCAAATACGGATTGTGCTTGGGTGAGCGTTCAGCCTTCAAGCGGGTCGATACGGCTGGATACGGTCGCCAGCCAGCCGGGCGCGGCACAACTAGTCAGTTACTACGGGTTTGGAGCTGCGCCAACGGCAAGAGCTCTCGTCAGTGCGAGGATACGTCAGTCTCGTCGTCTTGCCTCTGCCGGAGCAATCAAATGAATAATCGGTTTCAGAGTCTCAATGCGGCTCGTCGTGGACTTTCGATCATGGAAGTACTTTTCGCGATCGCGGTTCTCACAATAGGTATGTTGGGAGTTGCGTCTATCTTGCCAGTCGCAACGAACAATGCTGCCAACACGCTTAGGACAGATCGAGCGGTTGAGGAAGTCAATAACCGAGTCGCGACCGATTTGGCGAGACTCCGTAATTCATTCGAAAGCATTATCGTCGCCAACAACTCTCTCTCGTCTTTCAACGCGGGGGGGACATACCGGTCACTACGGCGATTTATGGACGTGAGCACGTTCGACTTTCGAACGCACTTGGACCAATACGATCCGGGGCTTGCCGCTCAGACAGTTCCACCTGCCTCAGCAATCGCCCAGCCCTATCTGCCGGACGCATTCTGTATAGATCCCTGGTTTTTGAGCGCGTCAACGAATTTGAGAGATGACACCGGCGGTGTAGAGCCTAATGGCTACGATCGGACAGTCTTTCCGTGTTACGACCCTCGCTACATTCCTTACCGTTTCTCACCATCTGATCCGATTTCGGGGCAGATAAATTCGCATTGGGATACTCCCCGCTTCACCCGAGTCTCCATCCCTCATGAGTCAGCTCAGGGTCTGCTGTCTTCGCTTGGCGCCGAACGTTTGATGCGTCAAAGCGATGATTTTTCGGTCGTCATCCCTGAGGACACAACCAGGGGGCCCGGTTTATTCGTTCAGCGTGCCGGCAACGCCGCGCGAAGCCCATCCCGTAACACGGTAAGCTCGCGTTTCTCGTCGATTGTGATGATGGCTCGGTCAGATGTTGGTAGCAACCTGTTCAACACCGCGATCGTTTCGATGCAAGATCGTGAGGTTGTTACGGTCATTGGTGGCGAAACCTCACGTCCCATTACGGATGTTGCGGCGTTCAATCTCGACGAATACGTGGCCTACGACCCGACTGATGAGACTTTGCCGCCGCCGACCGATGACCAACTGCTCTACAGCGGCGAACAGATCGGCTACGTCAGTTTTGCTGATCGGCCACTAGTCGGAGGTGCCGGTGAGTTTGCATTCCGCACGAGTCGGTTTGTCGTACCGGACGTAAGCGTTGGCGACTGGATCCTGTTGATGAGGCGCGATTACACGCGGCCTCTCGTTGAAAACCTTGGAGTGAGAGTTCCTGGTCAGATTATTCCTGGTCGCCTTAACTTTGCATGGTTTCGCGTTCGCGAAATTGTCATCGAACCCACACTCGTTCAGCCCACTGCCGGCCTTGGCAGTGGAATTCAGTGTTTCGAAACACGAGTATCTGTTACCGGACCCGATTGGGTCTTTCATCCATCGCAGGTGAACTTTGGCGGAGTCTACGCGCCCCCATACAGCGGCTTTAACCCAACGTGGGCAACACCTCCGGAATTCAATTTTGACAACATGGCTGCACGAGGAAGCGATCCGAACGGCACGAATCCCGTGTACGAACATCAAGACTACGGGACAATCGTGACGCTCGTTCCAAGTGTGATCAATGTTCGCACGATGCAGATTCAGCTTTAGCAACTTCCAGATTCATAAGAACCGCTGCGCGAGTATCGCTCAGCAATGTCGGCAGGAACGCCTTTGTCTCCCTTTGCGTCGCCCACCAGCGAACGCCTCGTCAACAATCCAGCTCATCGCATGACAATCAGCCGACTGAGACCACTCAGTCTGGGATGCAATCCAATGAATCGAAATCACTGCCCCAATACGAGTCACCAGACCTTCCGATCCAGGCGGAGGAGCGGAATCGTGTTACTGGTTGTCCTCGGTATGCTCTCGTTGTTCACGGTGCTGATCGTTAGTTTTGTTGTTTTCAGCTCGCAGATGTCCGAATCTTCGATCGCGAGCAATATCCGCCGGCAGAATGAGATCCTTCCCGATCCACCGATTGACGCGGCTGTCAATGCCATCCTTCTTGGGACGGATGATCCCAATAGCGCGGCCTACGGGAAAAGTCTCTTCGAAGACTTTTATGGTGTGGACGGATTTGAGCTGAGAGTCGGCCACCGACGGCCCAACGCGACCGCAAATACTACTTCGATTCCTCGTAATCCTTCAGACCTCTCACAAAACCAGGCTGGTTCACGTTTGCTGCTTCCCATTGATGCTGCAAACGTTCCACGAACAACTCTGTTCAAAATCCCGACCAATATGGCTTGGTGGCATGACAACGGGAGTGACGGTGTCGTACCGAACCCGACGACCGCCGAATTAGTTCGCGCCGAGAGTCTATTGACTCCTAGCTTCGATGATGCCATCACGAGCCGAATTATCGCATTCGAGGAGGGGCCGCTACTCAACTTGCCGTTTCGCATTGTGCGTTACTTTGGTCGTGACAACGGTACGCCTGATGAGGGCGTAACCGTCGATGTTCAAGGCGAATACAATTTGTCGTCGAGTATTATCGTTGATTTGGCTGAAGTCGGTGATGAGCTAATCGAAATCAACGGCGTGCCGCGTCGGTTGTACGAAGTTGCATCGGCTGCACCGAATCTACTGACGCATGGTCCGGGTCCCGATAACGGGCCTGGGCGTATCAATTTTGATGACAACGGAAACAACATCATCGATGATGAGGCCGAGTTAGGTTGGCCAAATACCGATGACATTGGTTATCGGTTTGTGTTGAACGGAGCGGTTTACAACGGTCGTGGATCAAATCCATCAGGCGAACGTGGGCTTGTAATCGATGCGGATCCAACCGCAGCGGAGACGTTTCTGGTCAATGATCCGCACGCTCAGATGGAGCTCACGGTCAATTCTCGATTGATCGGCGCAAATTATCGCGGTGGGAGTTCTACAGCATCTGCTTTGGCTCCCGAGTACGATGAGCCCTGGGATGCGGCGGATCTTGAAAATTGGTTTCTTGCTTGGCAGCCGAGTGATCACCGTCGTTCAAATGTGGCAATCTATCCAAACACAACCTTCAACTCCGCAGAGCTAAACCGACAGCTTGGTCAGCACATCATCCCCTCGTTTCATCGGCCCGAGGTCATCAACTACTTGATGAACACGCCGATTCGGCTTCCGGGTGAAGATGGACAGACGGTCCAACGAACGTTCAACGACATTCGATTCGGCTTTGACAATACCTTTAACGATGGTGCGCGTCTCGCTTTGTTAGTCCAAAGACTGAGGAGAGCGACGCTTAGGCCTTTGAACTTTGAACATAATGGAGACTTGGACGGTGATGGGAGCCCATACGATGGCAATCCCCAGTTCAGCGGATCAAATGCGACTCCAATTCTGAATCAAACGATTGATCCCACTGACGTTGCGGATGTTTTGCGACTTGCGACATGGCTTGTGAATGGCCCTTGGGATGTTGACAACGACGGCGACGGATTGCCGGATAGCGTTTGGGTCGATTTGAATCTTCCGGCGATCGCAGCACCTGATGGCCAATTCATTAAGCCAATGATCGCTGCATTGATTGAGGATATGGATGGGAAAATTAATATCAATTTCGCTGGTAGCTACAACCAGTTGATTTCGAATCGTTTCGCCGAAGCTGCAAACACTTATGCAAATGATGGTGAATACTTCAATGCACACCTTGCTCTTTCGACATTTAGCCGAGGCGGAGGGTTAGGGCCCGCCGAGATCGATTTTTCGCACCTTTTTGCTAACGAGCGTCCCGTACCGTTGGGTTTTTTAGGTCCCCTTTCGACGAATCAAACGGGGCCTCCGCTTCCGCTCGATGCGATTCTTCGAACGCGATACGGAAACCTGCTGAACGCCCGTTACGGCGGTGAAGTCTACAACTACACCCGGCCATATCCGTACAGTTTGGTGACGAGTTTTGAAGCGAATGCTCTGAAGTTCCCCGGGATCGGCACGCGAGCCGAGCCCAGGCCCGATGGGGAATTGCTTTCTAGGATTCCGCTTCCGGGTCGTACTGCTAACTTTCACAGCGCAGCTTCAACAAAAGGTCGCCCGGTCGATATGGCCGGGGTTATGCAAACTCGGCGAGATGAAATTGCCGGAGCGACGGGTATTCAGTCACGTCAAGAACGTGGCAACACTCAGAGATTTGATTCGGTCGCGGGAGTCGGTGTTGCTGGCGTTCTAGATGAAGTTGTCAATCAACCCTACGAGTTCGGAGCGACGGAGATTCGCGGCGACGACGCACCGTTTTCCGCTTCGGAGCAGATTGACTTTATTCGGGGCGGACCACTTCAGTCTCGACTCTCCCAGCTTTTGGGTGATGCCGCCGATCGAAACGAAGCTTTGCGACGGCTACTAACCGTTGAGAGTCGAAGTGTCGATTCACCCGAAACTCCCGGACTCTCCGGGATGGTTCAGCTGTTGCTTGGCAAGTTGCCACCGGCAGGCAATGCTCAACAACGTCGAGCCAGGTCCATCCAGCTCCAACGAATGCTGGGTCTGGAATTGCGGAAGGGATCGAAGTTGAATCTGAATCGTTCCTTGGGCAACGGCAATGACGAAAACGGTGTTTTTGTTGACGAGACCGCAGAAACGACCACTCTGCTGGCCGATACTCCAAATCAAGCAAATAATCGAAGGGCGGCGGAAGCCAATCCGTTTCCCCAGCTTGGCGGCGCGTATCTTTCCGCGACATCCGTAGCGCCGTCCTACGGCCCAACCTCCGTCGGGCCGGTCGTTCCAACGATCGCGGATGCGAGTGATCGTGTTCCGGATTTTGACGGAATTGACACGGACAATGACGGCTTATTGGATTCCGGTACGTTCTTTGATACGAACGGTGATTCGACGCCGGACAGCCGTGCCCGAATCGCCGACGGTGACGAACTACTTGCGCGGCATCTCTACTGCCTCATGTTCATGCTGATCGTCGATTCACCGACGGGAGAACTGGTTCCAAACTTTCCCTATCCACCAGACTTTGACCCATCCATTGCCATTCGAAACGCCTATGTCGCAAAGCGGCTAGCTCAGTGGGCTGTGAATGCCGTCGACTACCGCGATCACAATGCAAAGCGAACAAGGCTTCGCTATGATCCCAATCCATTCGACGCAAACGGATTTGATCTCGACATTGCGACGCGGCATACCGTTTGGGGCATGGAACGTCCCGAGTTAGAAATTTCAGAAGCAATCGCTTTTCACGATAAGGCAACTCGAAGAAATCTCACGCCAGAAATTGGGACCGAGGTTGGACAGGTTCCATCGGACATCGATCCGGACAGTGACAGCGATGGAGATCCAACGACGGGTACCCAACCAGATGCCGATATGGACCAGCATCGAATTCCACAGGCTACCGCCATTCTGGAATTTCACTCGCTTCGATCCGCGTTGGTATCGCCGGGGACAAATCAACCTAACCTGCCGCCAGAACTTTACACGGCGAACCAGCTTGATCTTGGGCGGGTTGTCGGGGTTGGGGATCGGCAATCACCCGTCTGGCGCGTTGCCGTGGGGGCACCAACCGCTAATAGCCCAGACCGTAGTACGCGGTGGTTGTTCGATGCCGCGCGTCTGTCCGAGCTCATTCAAACGGATCCAACTCGCGTTGATGAGTTAGCGTATTTGAATGGAACTGGAGTTGATTTCACTGATACAACTCAAACGGATCCTGGAAATCCGGCTAGTTACTTCAGTGCTGATTGGGTACCAAGTAAACAGCACAGCGTTGAAGTTTCTCACGTTGCCCGGCCAGTCGTTGCTGGAACTGAAGTCGTTCGGCTGGCCGACGATGACTTCGACCCAACAAATGGTTCCGCCCACAACATCCTTCTCGAACGGTTTGCGTGGTTCACGCGTCGACTGCAACCCGATGACGGTGATCCTGTAACGCCAGCCACTCTGCACGTAGTGGACCCTACTCGCGGGAGTGGGATGAGACCGGGTAACGTGTACTGGAGCCGTCCGAACGTTGACATTTGGACTGGTCCGGCGACACGGACGAGTGAGGCTCTACCTCTCGACGTCTTGCTTCCTTTAGGACACTACGCTGTTCTTGCTCCTAGGGGATCTACTCGTTTCGGTCTAATCCAAGGCGGCTTAGCACCCTACAATCCCAGTAATCAACGATTTGAGTTTGAACTCACTGGCGGCTCTTTCAAGTTTAACTACTTCGATTCGCTTGCCACCGCGGCGCTCAATCCTCTGTCCGCCGATAGCGTGAGTGGGGAGAGGCATATCAACTACGTTGTTCCAATTATATGCCAGGGATACTATCCACATGAAGTCGAAGCCCTGAGAACTGACTGGAACGCCTATCTGAATAATGCGAGTATCAACGCAGGTGAGCATGTCGATGTAGGATTTAATGTAAGTGCACCGTTGCCGGGAATGGGATACTATCCTGCACCTGAATTTCGCATCGATGGAAGTTACCCTTTCTATGATACCTATTTTGATTCAGTAAACGGGGTCGGGGGGTTTCCGGACGTTCCTTTCGATCAGGATCCAATTGATCCGAATTTGGCGGTCCGTCCTCCAGTCTCGATGAATGCGTCTGCGCCGCTGCAGCAAAATTCGTATGCAGATCCCGCTGGGTCAGGGGTGACGATCCACTGGGATTTCGTCGGGACGCATCAAGAAGTTCGAACTATTTTCCTCCAAAGGCTTGCTGACCCGACCCAGCCTTGGCATGCGATCGATAATCCATATTTAACGGAAGACTTTATACCGATCGACTTAACCACCTTCACCGGTGATGGAGACGCTTCGGAAGAGGTTAGTCCGGCAGACATCCGTACTGTAGGTGGTCCTTACCATGCCGACTCGGGTCGGGTTGAATATCAAGTTGGTGGTCCGTCAATGTGGCGTGAGGGTTCGTTATTTGATCCGGTGGCAAATAACTACAATCCAATCGTGAAGATGGACTCGCGTCGCAAGGTTCCGGAATGGGATGAGGATCGTCCGACATCTGTCCTGGTTCCCGGTGGTAACAATCCCGGGACAACACTTGCGAATTACAACCGCATTCCGGCGGTTGTTCGTTCTCCACTCACCGCTTCAGTAAACGTCATTCGGGAGAGCGCGAGAAGTGTTGGGGGAAATGCCTATTGGCCATTTGAAGTTGGATCCAATTGGACTGCACCAGCAACGCTCACGGAGGTTTCGGATCCAGTCGATACTTCGTACGGTGCAACGACAAGCCCCGATAGCGAAGTTGCTGCGTTCACACAGACCTTCGGATTTGTCAATCGTGAATATGGATTCCCGGTGCGATCGGACGATCCACAGCGAGTCTATTTTGGGATAGGAAACCCAGCTCGAGTGGTGATGAACATGCCGACCTGGATGGACCGAGAGTTTCAGTCACCCATTAATCTGGTAAACGTTCCAGCCGATTCGAGGACGCGACTTCTGAAGAGTTACGGACCTGGAACTGTGTTGGAGCCGGGTACGTTCAAGGAGTTCCGAGTACCCTTCGAGCATCTATTGGGATTCGAGGACGAGTTTGCGGAAGTCAATGATGCCGAACTACGTGTGCCTGTGATCGGCCCGACACGATCCCGACTTCCGTTGGGTATGGTTGATGAGAGCTATGTCGATAATCTGAATACAAATGGTGGAATGATCCTGGGCGTTGCTTCAGGTGGACGGGCCGGCTTCGAGCAGATATTTGACTTCGTTGACACCGGGCCGCTCTGGTTCGATAGCCAGCATTGGTTCGATCCGAGTCAGGTTCGCTTCTTTACGAACACGGCCATTTCCTCACTTCCGGCCGGCGAGCAACTCGGTTTCCAAATGTACAATCGAGTCGTGGAAACGCTGCAGCCACCCTACAACTATATCGGTCGGCATCGCACTCCCGGGAAGATCAATCTCAACACGACGCCAGATTACATTCGACGTGCGAATGCGTTTGATCGTTCGATTGCCGGCAACGAGCTCTTGGATGGATTTGAGCTGGGTACCGCGGCGCAGATCTACATGGAAAATTCGGAACGGCCGGACAATCTTCCCCTCTCCGCTAGCTTTATCGCTTCAAACCCTGGTAATACTGGAGCGAACGGGAATGGTTTTTCTATCCAGTTCTTGAATCCCCTTGGGTTTGGCACCGTTCCAACACCCTATCCTTCACACCTTCGTTTGTTCGGCAACGGGTCCGTTTTTCGCTCGCTGAGCTGGGGCATGTCGAATGCTTTCGAACTGGACGAGCAAGTTGGAATACCGGAAACGAACGGTCAGAATTTTGTTTATTCAGATGTGAACGACACCAGCTTCGGTCGTGGATTCAAGGCCTTCATCGAATCGAGGAGAGGCCACCATTCCACGAATCCAGGTGTTGCCGGACCTGCGACTAACTTGGGAAATCCGGCGATCGACGCGCGTTACCCGACACGGTTTGCCGGGCTCTTCGCTCCAGCAAGAGCTGCCGGAGTACCTGCCGTGCAACGCTTTATGCGGCAGGAGAATGAGGCGGATAATGTCGCCGCCTCAGGACCTGCGAATGGCGGTCTCTCAATTGGGTTCCCCCGTCGAACGCACGACATGGGTATCCTTCGGCCACACCCAGACTTCGACGAAAGAACGTTGAATCCAATGCAGCGTGCCAATGCTGCGGATGTTGCTAACGCAGGGTATTCGCTTGGGGTTGAGGCGAACGCGACCGAGAATCCCGCAAACGATTCCAGTCAAGCATCGACCAATAATGTGGTACTTGATGATTCCGCTGTGACCGCGATTTCTGGATTGCGATCCTCGTTAGTCAACACGACGCTTTTCGATCGGACCGGCGCCGATCTGCACAACAACTTTAGGAATTTGGATCATGATCCACATTTCCGCTTCGCAGATACTGCTCGCTTGGCAAATCAAACAACGCACCACAGCAATGTATTCTTGATTCGTCTGACGCTGGGTTACTTTATCGTTGACCCATTAACTGGTGCCGTTGGGCAGGAGTACACCGACGAGACTGGGGAGGCCAATCGTAGCAAGGCCACATACATGGTGGATCGAACGATCCCAATTGGTTTTTTGCGTGGTCGTAACCTTGGTGTTGAGAGAACAATCCTCTACTCGGAGGTCACAGAGTGATGACGGTGCTTCAGGCAAAAAGTTCCCGGGATGGATTCACAATCCTCGAAGTGCTTATCGCGCTCACGGCCTCGTTGTTGTTGATGCTCGGACTCGCTCGCGCTTACAAGCTTCTTGGTGATAAGATCACCGAGAGACAATCTGAGCTGGATCTCAGCAGCCGGCTGAGAGATGTCGCCATTCAGCTTCGCGATGAATTGCGTCGGGCAACATGCGACATGACTCCTCCCGCTAGTCAGGCGGGCGCAGAAGGCTATCTCGTTTATCACGAGGGTCCGTTCGCCGACACGACAACGATTCAGGGTAGCATCGCGAACCCGGCACCGGTTAATGCTTCTGAGTTCCCAGATAGCAGATATGGGGATTTCGATGACTATTTAGCCTTCACGACGCGAGCCACGGAGGGAGCGCCGTTCGTTGGTTTCATCCCCCGGGGGATTCTCGATGCAAAACGTTTTGCGAGGATGTCCGGGCCGGCTCGTGCAGCTACGGAGTGGGGAGATCCGACTGACCTGGTACCGTTCTACTCGCGGGTTGCAGAGATCGCTTATTGGCTCTCCCCTGAATGGGAGAGAAACCCCGCCGATGGTACGCTTGTTTACACAGCCGACGACGATGTTCCCGATGCCAACGGTTTGCTTCCGCTCTATCCACGTTTTCGCGATCGGGATGGAGACTTGTTGCCGGATCGCATGTCGCTGCATCGGAGGGTCCTGCTGATCAGACCTGACTTGAATATGACACCTGCCGAAATCTATACGGCAAATTTCGGTAGTACCGCGACACCGGGAACACTTCCGCCGCACTGGTACACACCATCAATCCCATTCTTGGTGAACAATGGGGGCACACGCCAGATTGTTGCGTTGACAGATGGTAGTGGGGCTAGTCAAGCGTTTTACAAGAGCGTCAATCCCACAACGGCACCGGTTTCCTTGGCCGTGCCGGGTCGATGGTCGAACTTATCCGGGGCCACTGCACCGGTGGCGATGAATGATGCGAATATCGCACAGATGGCAACGGCCTCGCCGGACTGGATGGTCGGCCTTGCCAGGATGCAGCAAGTGATGGACCTGTCCATCAGTCGAACAACGGAGGATCGGGGCCCGCGGACCTCACAATCCGACTTTGGCCCGCGAGATAGTTTTTTTGGGTCGAATGGGCCTCCCATCGCCTACGGCATGCCGACTTCGATCGTTCGCGCCAACTCACTCAGCGATCTTACCCGTCCTGAGAACCGTTTTGCTTATTGTCGCATCCCACAAGCCCTACTCAACGGGTTTCCGGGTTCGACTATGCCCCAGTTGGCGCTCTGCCCGCCGCATGCCTACATCACTGCACGCGAGAGCTCTCCTCCCGTGCTGCCTGATCCCAATGACCCCTTGCTTACTAACACGCCAACGACATTTCCCACGCAAGCAAGTCATGTTGGAGCGGCCGCTCCGGGGGATACGCCGCTACTCGGGGTCTACGGTCGGTTTACGATGACAACGTTTCTACGTCCAGAGTTCAACCTTGCAGACCAAGTAACCGATCGAAACTCACTTGGATCGTCCGTTGCACTTGTTAATCGAGCGGGGGCTGACATTATCGCTACCGATGTCGTCGGATTCGACATCAAGGTGTTTGACCCCGAAGCACCAAGGTTCATTTGGCATGGACCAGACCAGCAAGCAGGAAATGTGGGTGACGACGACGGAGATGGCGTGCCCACAAATGCCGCGATCGGACCGACAAACCCAGATGACCCCGACGAATTAGGATGGCCGTCAACTGATGACGAGTTTGTCGGAGTTAACTCCTTGCGCTTGGATCAAGTTTTAATCAATAACGGTAATCGAACGTTTGGTGACTGGGTGCCCAACGCAGTTTCACCCTTTAGTTTGATTGATCGCGGTGAGTTTGTTGATGTTGGCTACGGACGGCTATCTGGAGGACCAATGGGTGGACTCATTCAATACGACGAAAGCGGAAATGGAGTGCCGGATAGCAATATTGCGTTTTTCGTGAGTGAGTTCAGCGGAATTCAGAACGGCACCACTTCCAGAGCCGTTGTCGGAGCAACGGTGACGGACTACGCATCCACCTATCCAGCGTCTTGGGAGCAGAGCGGCAGGTTTGTTTTGAAGAATGCTGCTGGGCACCCCGCCATTTCGTCTTTTTATCAACCTGTATTTGATACCTGGACGGACTCATACGCTACCGACCCATTTGATCAGGAGGGTGAATACCTCACGGCGATTGCGAATAACTATGGAATGTTGATCGGTGGGATTTCCGCTAGCACTGCGGCGTTTAATGACTTTCGGACCGCTCAAAACAATCCGGCATCGTCCCTTGCTCCACAAAATCGCAACGTTGTTGCGAAGTTTTGGTCGCAATTCCAGTCGGTGGGTCAGCAAGGTGAGTTTTCGGGAACCAATGCTGGACAGTCGTCATTGCCAACGACGCCATCAGCGAATCCTATTGAAATCACTCCTCCGGTGCCGCAGCCGCTGCGGGCGATCAAGATTTCGATTCGGCTCAATGACTTTGGTGCCGAGACGATTCGGCAGCAGACGGTCGTGCAGGAGTTTTGAACGCTCGGATGCAGAGACTGTTCTTGTTGGGCGTGGAGGTGATGATCGTCGTTGTCGCCTCGTCAGCCATGCTGATGAGGATTCGGCCCGCCAACTTCGCGGCGTTGTTACCGGTGACGATTGAGAGATCTGCGGTTCTCGAAGCCGCCCAACAAGATACGTCTCGATTCAAACAGTATCGGTTTGATCCGCTGGCCGACGTTCTTCTGGATGGTGGTCCTGACGGCAAGCCGG
The DNA here is from genome assembly GCA_039025515.1 of Planctomycetota bacterium. GTDB lineage: Bacteria > Planctomycetota > Planctomycetia > Pirellulales > Pirellulaceae > Stieleria. Next base: position 698 of record JBCCOI010000051.1, on the reverse strand, counting down.
GTGTCCTTGGCCTTGACGATAATGCCGACGGCATCATCGATGACCTAAGTGAACTGGGCGCGGTCGGAAGCGATGATGTCTGTCTGGCTCCTTTTCACCCGCCGTATGCCGAAGCACTGGCCAGAACGGAATCGGGAGAAACACTGTCCGTCGCGACGATTAACTATGGCGCGTTCGTCGAGTGTGACGCTCAAGAAGAATCCACTCGCTATTTCGAGCCGACGCTCGGGTGGATCATCGGGCAATAAAGATGGCCAACCGTCGGTGCCTATTTGGAATGCCGGTTGCCTTTTAGGTCTGTGCGGAAGAGGCAACCCTCACACAAAGCTACACCGCTTATGGCTGCTCCACTTAAGTCCTGACCAGGTTCACGATTCACAGTCGCAAGGGTTGCCACTTTCGCACAGGAGTTTTCCCGCTTGGCTGAAGAGTGTAAGTCATCAGATTGTGGTTGAAAAGCCGCATCGTTTGGGATCGTGATAACCCTTTCTGCTTGGCGTCAGGTGCTTTTTTGGCCATACTGGCGTTGTTCGAGGCATCAATGCCCGACACGTTCTCCCCGCCTCTCCCTTCCCCTCCATTTCGGAGTCTCACGACACCGTGCGAAGTCTGCTTTTCTACCCTCTCCGATTCGCCGTCGGATGGGGAGTCTCACCTCGTATTTTGGGCGCGATTGCGATCGCCATGTTGGTCATGCT
>JBCCOI010000050.1:0-21363 GCA_039025515.1 Planctomycetota bacterium | reverse complement strand
TTCATTTGGCTTGATCCAAGATGTTTTTCAGGCAGCCGACTTCCTGATTCAGACCGGCGAAGCCGGTTTCGACGCCCTCGTCCCGGCGGCGATCGAAGCTGGCTTGCCAATTGTGCTCGCCAACAACGCTGCGGCAAGAAGCTGCCTCGACGTCGCTCACACGGAACCTTCACTGCGTCTGATAACGCGTCGCGAGGCCGATCCACTTGATTTTGAGATGGATAACGCAGGTTCATTGGTTTCTTGGTTTGAGCCCTCTCGTCCCAGCACACTGCGGTTCGCAATTCTGCAGTTGCTCGCTCATCCGGAGTTAGCATTAAAGCGAGCCGATTGCCTGCGACAACTCTGGCTGCGAAACCGTTCAGGAAGGAGCGTCATTGAGGCATACGCTAGTTTCATTCGCAAGCTATCCGCCGACTCACGCACCACCCGGCATTCGGCTGGGCTTTTGATCGATTCGGAGCGCGCATCATGAAGCGGTTACGGATCGGTTTGGTGATTCCCACGATGGATCGAGGTGGTGCCGAGAAGCAACTGGCGCTGCTTGCAGCGAGTCTTCCCAACGACCAATTCGAAGTCCATGTCATACTGTTAACTCGTGACGGTCCGCGGAGCCAACAGCTTCGCGATGCGGGAATCGCGGTGAGCGTGATCGGCAAGCGGTTCAAAGCAGACCCAACGGCGCTGGTCCGATTGACGAAGGCTTTGAAAGAGAAACAACTCGACATCGTTCACACTTGGTTGTTCGCCGCGAACAGTTTCGGTCGCGTAGCGGCGCGGTTCGCACGTGTTCCAATTGTGATGGCGAGCGAGAGATGTGTGGATCCTTGGAAGAGGTGGTGGCATTTCGCGATCGATCGGCAACTCGCGAAACGAACGAACGCGATCACAACCAACAGTGTCGGCGTACAAGAGTTCTATGCATCTCATGGCGTCCCCCGTGAACTGTTTCATGTGATCCCCAATGGCGTTCCGGGCAAAGGTGAATCGACCCTTTCGCGCGAGGAGGCGTGTCGCATTTTCGGCGTGAACACCGATCGAAAAGTCATTTTGGCGGTCGGGCGTTTGTGGCCGCAAAAACGGTATCGAGATTTGATCTGGACCGGAGAACTTTTGGGCGCCGCACGCACCGATACGACGCTGCTGATCATTGGCGATGGACCGCAAAAAGATGAGTTGTTGAGGTTCCGTGATAGCGTGACGACGCCGGCTCACGTCGCGTTTCTGGGGGCCCGCTCCGATGTTGCGAACTTGCTGCCGCACGCGAGTCTATTCTGGATCGGGAGCGAGTACGAAGGCCAAAGCAACGCTGTTACTGAGGCGATGCTTTCGGGCGTTCCCGTCGTTGCATCCGATATTCCGGGCAATCGGGATTTGGTGATTCATGACGACACGGGTCGCTTGTTTCCGCTGGGTGACCGCGCTGCACTTGGGAAGGAGTCGATGGACTTGTTGGAAAATCCCGACCAAGCCGAACGACTTGCCCAGTCAGCAAAGTCGAAGATCCAAATGAAATTCTCGGTAGAGCAATTCGTCTCGCGACATGTCGAGCTATACCGGCGACTTCGGGCTAATCACCTCGGCTAGCCCGGATGATTCAACGGTTGTTGGTGTGCCGGCTTCCGCCGGTCTTTGCGAAGGCCCGACTTAGGAACGGGGGATCAATGATTGTCGCCGATCGGCTCCGTCCGATCGATTTTGACACGTTTCCATCGGGCGGAGCCGATGGGCGACTCTCAAAAACACGCCAGTTAATAATGGCCCGGTCCTTATCTCTTCAATCTGTCGGAAACAGACTCGCTCTCTTCCGGCACTTGTAACGATACGAATCAAACCAATTTGCCCGTTCAATTTGCCGCCGGCGTTAATTCTTTCCGTTCGTAACGGTCGCGACGCAGTCGCTGAGGCAAAAAAGCCGTGAATGTCTCGATTTGCTTTAGTAGCTGATTGAGCGACACCTGCGGACAGATACCATCTGGGAGTAATGGACTCGGCCCTGCTCACTCCCCTTTCACTTGCTGCTGAATTCGTTCTAGATGGATATGCGAGACACCCGCCGACGAGCGATCGACGAAGTCGAATTGATGCTCGCCAATGCAAGGCTGCGGGATGAGTTGGAACCGTACCGTGATGAGTCGATCGATACATCACCGGGCCGAATGTCGTTGCAGGAGGAGAACGAGTACCTCGCGTCGATGCTGGCATGGGAGCGTGCACCCGCGCTCCCAATCTCCGATTGGTTTTCTCCGCCGCTTCATTTGTTGCCGCCGGATAGCTTGGGCGACACCCAGGTTTCGCAGCTGCTCAAAAAGACGATCACGCAGCTCCGCGACAAGAACATTATCTTGCGGTGTACGGATCATTTGGACGATCGCGAACTTTACACCGTGATCTACCGCGACATTCTTCCGTGTTGCGAAAAGATGGTTGATGTTCCGGGCAAGGCGGTTGAATGGATGTGTGTCGAGGATACGGAGACGTGGCTCCGCTTCTATGCCTCGCCGGTCGAACGAAGGCGGTACCAGGAAGAGCACCAAATCGAACTTCCGCCATCCGAAAAGCCACCGCATAAAAGGCAGTAGTCCGCTGAGGATGGCCTCCAAGTCACTTCGAAGTCGCGTGAACTAGCAAATCGCAAGTGTGCCGATCCACGCGTCTGACCTCGGCAATCTTTCATCGTAGGCTGGTCGGTTTCCGTTCAGAATTGGATTCCGGCGCGGATGAACAGTGCGTCTGAGAGGTCCTGCTGGAACTCGTCGCTTTCGTATTCCAACTGTCGCGCGAACGCGTAACCGCCTTCGGCGAACCAACCACGGTTGCCGGCGCGGATGGTCTCGACACCAAACTGGAGGTCAATGGATCGAAGCGACAGTTCATCGATCGATTCAACGTTTCCGATTTCTCGGGTAACGGACCATGTATTGCCGCCGATTCCGAATCCGACGTACGACCAGCATTCTGCCTCTGCACCTTGTTTCCATAGTCGCCGTGCGACGCGCGGGCGCGGCATGGTCAGTTCCACTCGCCACCATGGTTTGGGAGTCCAAGTCGCACCGATCGCGGGCAAAACTCCAAAGTCCGCTCGATCCAGAAAGACCGCCCCAATGGTCCAAGCAAAGTCTTCCCGCCATTGCCAGTTGAGCAGTCCCAGTCCGAACGTCCGGTAAGCATTCTCGCTGGTCGTGAAATCGCTGCGAACCGATGGCGTCACCAGAATCAGCGTTGAAAGCTTCGACGTCCATTGTCGTCGATTGAAGAACGTCACCCCCACGTTGTAAAGTGTTTCGGGCACGTCCAAATCTGAAGTGTTGGGGCCGTTCAGATGATCGATCCGAAACGATGGACTCACAGCAAGAAGGTTATCCAGGCTCAGCAATGGAACGCCGAAACTGGCTCGGACTTCTTCAAAAGTCTGGTGAACCGCAGTTTCACGACTGCTGAGTTCTCCTGCAAAGCCCGTTCGAACGTCAAAGCCTTGGAAGAATTGCTTTCGAAATCGGGGGACATTGGCCTCCACATCCAGCATAGTCTGTGTTTGCAGGGGAGTTGAGAGTGTCGGCCGGTGCGGGCCGGTTGGCGTCGATTGCGACCAGCATCGAGCCCGTTCGAGGCCGCAAATGACGGCGAATAGCAATACAAAAAGGCGGGCGTGCATATTCAATTTCTGCAAGCGCTGTCGCGGTAGCACAGTCCAAACCAAGTCTCTACCAACTATTTCGAGCCAGCGTCAAGCGTTCGCAGAAACGGCACTCGGCGAAGCTGAGTGTGATGGCTTGCAATTCTCGCGACGATTTCGAATCGAGGCGGCAAGGTCGGAAAGTACCTCCGATGTTTCATCCCAGCCGATGCAGGCGTCCGTGATGCTGACGCCTCGTTTGAGCGGCGTATTGCTCAGCTTTTGATTTCCTTCCAGGAGGTTGCTCTCGACCATCACGCCGAAAATGCGTTGCTCGCCGTGGCTGATCTGGTTGCACACGTCTTGGCAAACGTAGTGCTGGCGCTCGTGTAGTTTGCGGCTGTTGGCATGGCTGCAATCGACCATCAATCGCGGTGCCAGCCCCGCCTTCTCCAGCAGGTCGGATGCCATGTCGATGCTGGCGGCGTCGTAGTTGATGTGAATTCCGCCTCGCAAGATGACGTGGCAGTCTTGGTTTCCTGATGTTGCAAAGATCGCGGACTCACCGTCCTTGGTGACCGAGAGGAAATGATGGGGATGACTGGCGGAGCAGATCGCGTCCACTGCGATTTGAACGTTGCCGCTCGTTCCGTTTTTGAACCCGACGGGACAGGAAAGTCCCGAAGCCAACTCTCGGTGGCCTTGGCTTTCCGTGGTTCTTGCCCCGATTGCACCCCAAGACACCAAGTCGGCGACGTATTGAGGACTGATCAAGTCAAGAAACTCCGTGCCCGTGGGCAGCCCGAGCGCATTGATATCTCGAAGTAATCCGCGCGCCGTCCGCAATCCCCGATTGATCTCGAAGCTATGGTCAAGTCCGGGATCATTGATCAGTCCTTTCCATCCCACTGTTGTCCGAGGCTTTTCAAAGTAGACGCGCATGACGATCTGCAAGTCTTCGGCGTGCCTCACTTGCTGTTCCCTCAGCCGGTTGGCGTACTCCAGCGCGGCATCCGGATCGTGAATCGAACAAGGGCCAACGATCACGACCAGCCGACCACTCCTGCCAGCCAGCACGTCTTGAATGCCACGCCGTCCCTCGACGACCGTCCTGGCGATCGAATCATCAATCGGAATTTCCTTGCAGAGTTGCTTTGGAGAAATGAGATTTTTCATCGCAACGATGCGAAGATCGTCGGTATTCAGATCCGTCGATGACTCGGTTTGTCCTGGTGAGTCCATTGCTCTGGTCGTTCTACGTTAGGGTTGGTGCACACGCGGAGGATGTGCATGCCCGAGCCGTCCGTGCCCGAGCCGTCCGTGCCCGGCATGCATGTCTTCTTACCGCATGGTCTTTAGTCTGGGTGATCCTATCGATCGGACTCCGGGATACCCATCCCACTTCGATCCGGTGACTTCGGCTTTGCCGGCGGACGATAGGGTGCGCGATCAAGTTCCTTCATCAGGTGTTCGATCGCAACGTCCAGTTGTGGGTCGCTACCGGTCAGCATCTTGCCAGGATCATCGATAACTTCAATGTCGGGATCGACGCCGTGACCTTCGATACCCCACGTTCCATCGTTTTCGTAATAGGCAAACGTCGGTACGTTGACTGAAGCGCCATCGATCAAGCGTGGACCGCCAGAGATTCCGACCAAACCGCCCCAGGTTCGGCGACCGATGAGTGATCCCAACTTCATGTCACGGAACAAGCCGGGGAACATGTCGCCGCCACTTCCCGCACGCCCATTGATGAGCATGGCTTTGGGACCTTGGTGAGAATCAGGCGGCCACCTCCAATCGCGTCCGTCGCGGCGTGCCCACCAGTTGGTGGCCGGGCGATTGAGCAGCTCGATAAATCGAGTCGGAATCTGTCCGCCTCCGTTCCATCGTTCATCGATCAGCAACGCATCTTTTTCCATCTGAGCATAGAACTGCCGGACCAGATCGTCTTGGCCGTCGATGCTGGTGTTTTTGACGTAGATGTAGCCGATCTTTCCGCCAGACTTTTCCTCGACGTACTTGCGGTTCGATTCGATCCAGTGCCGGAATCGATGTTCCGCATCCGAACTCATGGGTTTAACGACGATCCGTTTGTCATCGTCATCCAGCACCGCGTCGTGACTGAACGTCAATTCGACCGGTTTGCCGACCATGCCTTCCAGCCGTGAACTCAGGTTCTCGTCTGCCGACAAGTCGAATCCATCGATCTGAAGCAAGAATTGCCCTTCGCCAACGCCTTGCATCGCGAGCGGGTTTTGTGCATCGGTGTCCCAAGGACCGCCTCGATAAAGTGTTTTGACGCGATAGCGTTCGTCGGCAACCTCAAACTCTGCCGCGAGAACAGCGACGCTGTCGGCAACCTGGTTCGAATCCGTTTCTTCGGGGGCCGGTCGATAATAGGCATGCCCGACGTTGAGCTCCGAAATCATCTCGCGGATGATAAACGCCACGTCCCAGCGGCTCGCCGCGTCCCGCATCATCTCGTCGTAGCGGTCTCGAACGGCCAGCCAATCGACGCCATGCATTTCGGCGTCATAGAAGAAGTCTCGGAACATACGCCAAGCGTCGTTGTAAATCTGATTCCATTCGGCTTTGCGATCGATCCGCACCTTCATTCGGTCCGTTTCAATCGCGGAGCCGAGAGACTGACCGGAGGCGGCTTTCACGACAAAGAAACGCCCTCCCGAACTGACAAGAATTTGTTTGCGATCGGCGCTCAGTTCGAAAGAGCCGACACCTCCGACCACTTTTTTCGGCGAAGGTTTCTCATCGTTCAAGTCAAGCATCATCAGTCCGGAATCGGATCCGAACTGCAAGTAGAGCAACTGGTTCTTGTGGTTGACCGCCATCGATCCGTAGCGACCCCGATTCACGGGCAAGACGATTACACGGTCGTCGGCATTCTCGAGATCAATTTCGGTCGGTTCGACGGAGGATGATTCTTGGTCTTCGTCGTCATCATCGTCACCGGACCCGGACGCATCTTCACGATTGCCGGTGATGGTCGCGTTCATTCCGATTGCTTTCAGCGTGACCTTTCCGGAGAAACTGCCGTCCTTCACGGTCCCTTCAACGGTCGCCTGCCCGATGGGTGTGTCAACGTTCAATTCCAGTCGGCCGGTTTCCGGATCAAAGGTACCGGACAATGATGCCGACTCTCCTTCGACGATAACGTTTCCTGAGACGGATGACTTTCCGTCGAATTCCAGTTTGAATCGTGCATTGCGTTGGCTGGCGGGCAGCAAAACGGAATCGATAGTGAATTGCCAAGTGCCGCTAATCGGGTCACTCGGCTCGGACCCGGACTTCGAATCGCCTTCGTCCGACTCGTCGTTCTTATCCTCCGCCGAATCGTCTTCTTCCGAATCACCTTCTTTCTCTTCGGAATCTTCGTCTTCATCGTCTTTTGATTCCTCGTCTTCCCACGTGACTTCATCCGTCTCGGGCGTCATGGGAACGTCGACGTCTGCGTTCAAGCGGATTGCGTAGATGCCGGTCGTCTTTTGATAGACGAAAGTCGTTCCGATCGAGTCGTACTCGGGTGACTCAAAGTGCCGATCGGATTGGAAGTATAAATACTTGCCGTCTGGCGAGAACGCCGGTTCGGTGTCGTTGAAATAGCCCGACGTGAACTGATGGCTTTCGCCACTCTCAAGGTCATAGAGGAAGATCGCTTTTTTTCGGGCCTCGTTATCAAGCGAGCGATCGTAGGCCAACCAACGGCTGTCCGACGAAAAACTGAGCGTTGCTCTATCCACCCACGGGTCTTGGTCGATGGTTTTTGTTTTTTTGCCGTCGATCTCATGAAGCAGGATCTTGCCGGCCTTATCCGTCATCGCGATCCACTTCGAATCGGGTGACCAGACCGGGTCGTATCTGTAGGGGGCTTTGTCGGCTGTCAACGTTTTCGTTTCACCGCGGCCATCACTTTGGGTCACGCAGAGTTCGTACTCGCCCGATGCATCGGATAGATACGCGATCCACTGCCCGTCGGGACTCCACGACGGATAGCGTTCCGCGGAACCGGAGCTTGCGGTGAGGTTTCGCTGAATTCCATTCGATTTGGGTAGCGACCAGATATCACCGCGTGCCGAGACAGCGATCCTTTTCCCGGAAGGACTGATTGTTCCGGATGTCATAAAGTCGGATGCGTCCACCATCATTGGACGCAAGTCGGGACGATCGCCGGGAATGCGGACACGAACTTCCGTGGACTTCAGCGTGCCCAGATCAAGTCGATAGAGAGATGGACCACACTGGAAAACGATCTCTCCCTGATCTTCCGGTCCTGGGCCGATTGATGGGTTTTTGACATCGAATTCGACAAACTGGGTGACCTGTTCCTTCTCACCCGAATCCAAGTTGTATTTCCATAGGTTTAACCGGTGGTTTGGACCCGCATCGGAAAGGTAATACAGCGTGTTGCCATTCCACATCGGAAACGAGTCAGTCCCTTCCCAGTCCGTCACTTGGCGTGACACTTCGACGTCTTCGGTGATCGACTCGGGATCGCGAGCGGCGGCAAAGTCGACGAGCCAAACGTCGGAAGCCATTCCACCGCGGTAACGTTTCCAAGTGCGGCGGTCACGTGAGATCGGCGTGTACGCAATCCACTTCCCATCGGGCGAAACCGCTCCGTTGCTTCCATAGGGAATCGCAAGACGTTGTGGCGATGCCTGACCATCGGCGAGGACAAACAGTTGTGTCGAAGCGGAAAGACCGGAATCGCGGTTTGATTCAAAAACGAGTCCTTGGAAGTCGCCCGCGGAGACCCAGTCATAGAGACGCTCGCCGGCCGGATGGAAGGTTCGCCGAACAGGGGTGCCTTCAGCAATGTCCAATTCGTAGAGATCGCCGCGAGCTTCGTAGTTCGCCGTGAAGGCGACTTTTGTGCCGTCGGGGCTGAAGCGTGGTGAAGCTTCGACACCGGGTGCATCCGCGAGCGGGCTTGCCGTGCCGCCGTCACGGGAAACGATCCACAAAGCGTCCGCGTAGGCAAAGACGATTTGAGTCTTCGAGATATCGGGAGTGCGGAGCAGTCCCGCGTCGGCGGTGTCTGAATCGGCAGGTTTCGGTTTCGCGAACGTCTCGGCGGCAACCGATTTCTGAGGGGGCACGGCGTGCCAGATCGAGCAAACGGCAACGACGATCGTGAGTATTCGTGCAAGGACGTGCATATTCTTCTTCGGGTAGATCGAGGCAAATCAGTGCGGAGTCGGAAGGATTTCAACGCTGCAAAGCTGGGCGAGATTCTACTCACAAGATGGCGGAATGCTTCACCCCTCTTCATCGTTGATAGAACCGGTGCCGCTGACCAGGCAAAACGATCTGCGGAATCGCGCCAAACTTGCACCCCCATTCACAGCGGATAAACTTTGCTGACAACTCAAGAATCGGCGTTCGCCTCGTTTCAGGAATCGAACCGGGCGGATCATACAACGCGAATCCAACGATTAAATCCATGCAAATCAAGTGTTCGCGTTGCTCAACGACATTGAACGTCGGCGCGGATTCGGCCGGTAAGAAGGTTCGTTGTCCAAAATGCGACGCGGTACTTGCGGTTCCTGCCGCCGGATTAACGGGCGCGTCGGCGAGCAGCGGCACGCGTCAATCACCGGCAACGCCACAGACCGCGGCGACACCAACAGGTGGGACGATCAAGGCGACCTGTCCACACTGTGCCAAGCAGCTTGAGGTCTCTCAGGCTGCCGTTGGCAAGCAGGTCAAGTGTCCGGCTTGTTCGAAGCCGTTCCCCGTGGGCGCCGCCAGTGGTGCTGCCGCCGGAGCGCCGGCTCGGGTGAATGGCGCGGCCGCTGCGTCGTCGGCAGCAACCGATTGGGTTCCACCTTGGGAAGATCAGACTCCAAAGTTCGCACAGTCATTTGTTGACGAATTGACGGAAGCGGACATGTCGCCGATGCGTGCGGTGAACAAGCCCGGCGCCGAAGTGGTGAAATCGTTGTCCAACAGCGAGCAACAAGTCTTGCAGTCCGCTGCAAATGAAGACCAAAGGGAAAAGGCAACTGCTCATACGCAATTCATGAAGGATGCGAAGAAGCAGATTTGGCAATCTATTGGAATCTACGTGAGCTTGGGTGCGATCCAACTCGTTTTGGGTTTGCTGTTTCTTTTTAATATCGAGAAGGAAGCGGAGTACTTGGCTCTCGATGGAGTCGAAGGCATCGAAGACCTCATCAATGGAGCTCGTATTTGCTACGTGCTGATGACCTGTCTGGGCGTTTGTTTCTTTTTAGCAGCTGGCTGCTTCATGACGTTGCCGCTGACGTCTTCCATTCCCGCCGTCGTCTTGTTCGTGATCGCCGAGATATTGTCGATGTATCTCAATCCCGTCAACCTAATCAGCCCCGGTGCATGGGTGAGGAGGGTTGTCGTTCTTGGCGGGCTGCTTCAGGCCATCAACAACGCGTCGTATTATCGATTCGTTCGAGGTGGCGGTCGGGATCGCGATAACTCTGCCGCATCCGCAGCGAGACGTAAGGATGGCAACAAGTTCGGCCAGAAAGAAACGACGGTAGCTGCTCTTGCTGCCATCGCGCTGCTGGGAATGTTCGGTGGTGCGGGCTTTTATCTCAAGCGTTCGTTTGACCAACCGTTGCCGGAGATCGTAAAGCTCGATTCGTCGGCGCCGGAAGGATTCGACACCTATACCGTCAACGGAGTTTCCGTGTACTTGCCGCAGGCAAGGCCGATTCAACCGACGCCCGGTGTGATCGAATCAAAAGGTGTGATCACGACACTGGGGACGATTTTCGTCGCGGGAGTGGCGGAGATTGACCAAGAAGTCAACGGAGATGCACTCAAGGCCGTCGTCGAACGAGTTACCGGTGGTGAATATCGAAGTATTGGAACAGTCCAAAGAGATGGACATCAAGGAGAGAAAGGCGTACTCACGAAAGCCACTCGTTTTGCCGCAGGTGAACTTCGAAAGGCACCGATGTTAAACGTTGAGGTCTATCAAGATGATTATCGCCTCATCATCATCGGAGTTGCCCAAGAGGTCAGCGACTCCTCGAACACGGTCGTCGGCAAGTCCGCAGAACCTGAAAAAGAACAGATCTTCCGAGATTCGCTGAAGATACGTGACAAGCCCAGACGTAGTTTCTGGTTCTTCTGATTGCGGTTCGTGACGAACCTAGCACTAAGAACGGCTCGTGCATCGTCAACCCTTGAATTTGGGGTTTGTGCTTCCTGAGCCGATGGGCGATAGCCGGCGATAGCCACGGTTTTTCGAGAGCGATCGTTGCTAGTGCCGTCGGCGCAACCCTAGTGTTCAACACTGACGAAGCACTATCGGATCACGCTTTGGTTACTGTGGCGGCTGACTCGTTGTGTCTTACGCGGCAAGAATTGTGTCGCTTCTTCGGCGACCAACACCGTTTCGCCCGAGCGAATCTCGGTGCGGAACCGATGGTGTCCGCCCACTTCCGCTTCGGCGATGACTCGTATCCGAACCTCTTGTCCCGGTTGGATCGACGGAATGGTGTCGAAGAGTACTTGGCCGGTCAGCACTTGGCCGGTGTGTCCTTCGACTCGCCGAGGTTCGATACCGTTACTGAATTGTGCGACGGCACGAACATTCGTGGCCTGTCGGCTTCCACGGTTTCGAATGACGATTTCATAGACGACTTCCGAACCCACGGGCGCGGGTGCGGCCGGATCTTGAAGCGTCATCACGAGGTCTGCGATTGATTCAACCATCGTATCGAGTGAGACGTTGGTTCGTCCTGCGGCCGATCCATTCGCGGCGAACTCGAACGACTGTCGTCCCGGTGAAGTCAACGCACAGGTGAACTCAAAATCAAGCGTTTCACCCGGAGCGATCGAGTCGACTTGCCAAACCAACTTGGAATCACGCATCCGAGCCCCGTCGATGCCGCCGCGATACTGTGTCCCTCGCGGCAATGCGAGTTCGGCAATCACGTTGCGGCTGGCCGTGGTGCCGCTGTTGGTTAGCTGTAGACCATAGACCGCATCGGTGTCCTGGTACTGTTGTTCCGGGCCCGCCAAGACGGCTTCAAGCTGCGCCGACGACACCTGGACGGTCTTCTCGGCTTGAGCCGTCAGGCCCAAGTCGGCAGCCACCAAACCGTGAATTTTCAAGTCGCCCAGGTCTTGCGCGGTTAGTTCCACCTCGAACTGTGCTTCTTTTCCGCTTGGGATATCGCCAATTTTTTGCGATTGCGGATTGCTCGAGTTCGGCGAAAGCGTGAAGACAACATTCGGTGCGATGCCATCACCGGGGTTGAGGACTCGGATGCGGTAGGTCTGAGATTCACCGAAGACGACTTCGCCGGGGCCTTCGATCACGAGGTCCAACCTCGGTTCGCGGACTTCGATCCTCGCAACGCTCTTCTGAGGTAAAAGCGTCCAATCCACGTCCAACGGATGAATGCCGCTTCGCATTGCCTTCAGCTTGACGAACATTCGTTCGCTCGCACCGGCTGCCAGTGAATCGATGCTCCAGACGAGCCGGTCGCTTGTCTCGAGCGTTTGGCTTTCGACTTGGCCGCGGGAAACCGATTGACCCTTGACTTCGGCCCATTCGGGAACGCGAGCGCGGATCATCAACCCATTGGCATCGATGGAACCACGGTTCTCGACCTGAATCTCGAATTCCTGAGTTTCCCGAATCATGATGCTCCGCGGACCATTCGTCGTGACTCGGAGTCCGGGCAGTTCGGAAGCCACAGCCGTTCGACTTGGAGCTCTCGAAGTCGCTTCAGGTCTCATCGCGACCCGTGGTGTCGTCCGAGGTTCGTCAAAGGGTCGACCTCGGAATGCGTTGTCGATCATTTCCGGTCGCAGCGGCGATGTCACGGGCGTCGCAACTGGCCTCGTCTGAGGGCGAGCCGGCTGACGATTTGCATAAGAATATGGCCTGCCGGTAGGGGGCTCCGCGACGGCGGGTGTTCGCGATTCAGCGGGGGCGTAGTTGGGTTGACCATACGTCGAACCAATCATTTGTTGCTGTGAACGATAGTCGGTCGGCGGATTATGGCTCGGCGGGTTATAGCTCGGTGGGATGTAACTCGGTTGCTGCGCGATCCTCTCGTTGGCTTGGCTGAAGGGGTAGTCCGGCTGTGTTGCAGGAGCACGTGCAGCAGGAGCTTGTGCAATACCGGAACCAACGATAGGTGCGGTCGCGGGAGCGAGTGGTGTTCCCAAGGGCTTCAACGGTGCTTTCGGTTGATACGCACTCACTGGAGGCCCGACACGATGTCCCGCAAATGTGTTGGTGGGACCGAAGTTCGGCGGCACCGGCATTTGACTCGGTGTCTGCTCGACACGCCTAAAGTTGTCGGGTCTTGCGAAACGATTCTGATCCGCGAACGTCGGCTGCTTCGGCGGCGAGAAGCTTGGTGCGGGATTCGAGCTCTCAGCAACCTGCGGTGCCCCGATGCCATTTGGCAATCGGTTTTGCTGTTCGGACGCCACGAACGGTCGTTCCGCTACCGACGGATTGACCTTGCTTTGAGGCGCGGGCGTCGAAGCGACAAATGCAGGAGATGGATTCGATTCTTTCGGCTCGGGAGCGTTCGGTGTCACGGCGGGCGCCGTTGCAGGTGCCTTGGGAGGGTCTTTCTTCGCAACCGTTGCGCTAGGCGTTTGCTGAGGCTTTGGTTCTGAGGGAGCAGGCTGCTCGTTCAGGATCTCGGGTTCGGCCGGCTTCTGTGATTCCGCTGGCGGCGTCGGCGCGGCCGCCAGACTGCTCGCCGGCATCTCTTCGCGAGGAAGATCACCAATTGAAGTCTCGATGGGGCCGCTTTTCTCCCCGGCGTCGCTCTGATTGGTCGCGACGCTCGCGGACGGGGTGGTCTTTGGACGCCGAGTGCTCTCGCCGCCTTGATCGGTTGTTGCAACTTTTTCAGTCGCCGACGGCGTTTCGATTGGTGTGCGAACAGGTCGCCGAGAGAACTTTGGAATGATGCTTTCTTCCGCAGCGGGGCCTGCGGTTGCAGCAGCTATCTCGGAGGGGTCAAGCGCGGGAACATCTCTGCGACCCGACCGGCGACTGCTGGAGACCGGTGACGGAGTGGCAAGGATTGACTTGGACTGTGGCCGCGTCGTTCTTGAATCGGAAGACGGTGCGGCAGCGAGCTGTGGTACCCGCCGCGAAGAAGGCTTGGCCAGCGACGGCGGTTTGGGAATGGCCGGAGTGGTGACCCGCGATGACGTTACCCGCGGCGTCGTCGCTTGAGCAGCCATTCGCGTGGTGATTCGAGATTCTCCCGGCCGAGGATCGCGAATGGGCGCGCGGTTCGATTGCCGTACTTGTGACTTCGCTGCGTGATAGGGAATCCCGTTCCAGTCGACATCACGCGGCTTTTGCTCGACCGGCGGTGCAGACGATGTTGTCGTCGATGATCGATTCGATGTTGAACCGCGACGGCCCGTACCGAACAGATCTTTCAAGATCCCATTCGAACGTGGCGATGCTTGTGTGGTTTGAGAGCTTCTCGACTGCGATGACGTTCGCTGGGACTTTGGTTGATTGCTCGACGGGCTATTTCCCTGTTCATTGCTACCACCAAAAAGGCTCGGCAGCAGTGCCATGGTCCGATTCGGATCTCGATTTCGCGAGCTAATTTGCTTGCCAACGGATTCACGGCCCGCAACCTGCAGCACTGAGTTTCCACTTCCGTTTGTGGCCGCATATGCGTTGCGAACGTCTCCGCCGTTGCCGGCGGAACTCGAAGCTGTTTTCGTTTGCGTCGAGTTGCGGCGTGAAGCGGCACCCGGTGTAGCGGCCACGACCGGCTGGGCGAGAATCGCACCGATGAGGGTGAGCGTACCGAGCAAATGAAATTGTCCGCGAAGCATTCGAGCGTCTCGTGGAGAGCGTAAAAGAACGTGTCCATCTCGGTATCGGAACGACGCATCGATCAGTTGAGTAGAATCTGCGGGTTGTGCCGGATTCAATGGTGGTAGCGGCGGAGTTTCACGCTCGCGTTTCCC
The DNA here is from genome assembly GCA_039025515.1 of Planctomycetota bacterium. Lineage (GTDB taxonomy): Bacteria > Planctomycetota > Planctomycetia > Pirellulales > Pirellulaceae > Stieleria. The sequence goes on along the minus strand of JBCCOI010000050.1, from coordinate 6,767 downwards.
CTCCGGCAACAACCGCTACCGTTTCGACTGCACCCCTTCCCCAACACGACTCCGTCGATCGATGAAAGCAAACACACGCAGCCTCTACGTCCTACTTCCTCTCATTTTGTTGATGTATTCGTCCCAGACTTCTGCTCAAACCTTCGACGTTTGGTTCGGGACATCCACGCCCAAAAACGGCCCGAGTAAGGGCATTTATCACGGCGCTTTCAATTCGAAGACTGGCAAGCTCTCGAATATTTCGCTTGCAGCCGAGATAGCCAATCCAGGGTTTTTGGCCAAGCACCCCAGCGGCAAGATGCTTTATGCGGCGGCATCCGATGCCGGCGTGCCCTCGGTGGTTGCGTATCGTATCGAGGGAGCAAACGGCAAGCAGTCCCTTGTCAAAGACGGAAGCTTGCCGATTGGCGATGGCGGCGCGGCACACGTCTCGGTCAGTCGCGATGGTAAAGTCGTGCTGACAGCGCAATATGGTGGCGGCTCAACCGCATGTTTTCGCTTGGATGACAAGGGCAGTCTGATTGAACGGTCCGATCTTGAAAAACATCCGGCTGGATCGGGTGTGGTCGCTTCGAGGCAGGGTAAGGCACACGCACACTGGACGGGAACTTCGCCCGATGATCGTTTTGCATTCGTACCCGATCTCGGAATGGACAAGGTCGTCGTCTACAAGCTTGATACTGAAAAAGGAACTCTCGAACCACACGGCTATGGCGTCTGTCCACCAGGTGGTGGCCCACGGCACATGAAGTTCAGTCCCGACGGGAAGAGGATCTATGTGCTCAACGAGCTTGAGCTCTCGGTCACCGTTTTTGGCTACGACGCAGATGCCGGAACGATGACTCCTGGACAGACGATTGCGACGCTCGATGAGGCGGCAAAATCGAAAGAGGTCTTCAACAGTGCCTCCGAAATCCGAGTTCATCCCAGCGGCCGATTCGTGTACTCGGCTAATCGCGGCAACGATACGGTGACGGCGTTCTCGGTCGACCAGGCTTCGGGAGAGCTCTCGCTCTTGGAAGTAGAGCCGATTCGTGGCGCTTGGCCGCGAAACTTCAATCTCGACCCTTCGGGGCGTTGGCTGCTCGCGGCCGGCAAGGTGACAAACTCGATCTCGATCTTTTCGATTTCCAAGGATACCGGCGAACTGCAGTTCACGAGAGACGCGGTCTCTGTGCCTCAGTGCATCTGCGTCGAATTCTGAGCGTCACCGTTGATACGAATTTTTTGATCAACGATCTCGTTGATCTGATCCAGGCAGCGATCAATTCGAGCGGCAACATTTTCTAGCGAAGTTCCGGATAGACCGTCTTCGCTTGACGCCATTTGCTGAAGCAATAGCACTCCCATCCGGAGCGCGTTCAGTTCGTTCTTGATGTCGTGCCTCAAGGTCTCGACTTGCTCCGCATTGAAAACGAGCGTCTCGAGATTGTCGTCGATGCCGATGATCTTGGATGGACTTTCGGGATCGCCTTCGTCGTCAAGCTCACTCTTTTCGACCATCGTCACTGCCCCGCGATTGATGTTCAATGATGGTTTGGAAGAACACATTCGGATCGAGAGGCTTGACGAAGTGTGCGTCAAAGCCTGATTCGAGTGCACGTCGTCGGTCCGCTGCACGCCCGTATCCGGTCAAAGCGATGAGATGAGACTCGTTCCCGTAATCGTCGCGGATACGACTGGCGAGTTCATAGCCGTCCATGGCTGGAAGACCGATATCGATGATACACACTTCCGGCCGGAACGACTGATAGACTTCGAGGGCATTTTTGCCGTCCGTCGCCATTTGCACCTCATTCCCTTGTAAGGCCAGCGTTTCGCCCAGCATATCGCCCGCGTCGATGTTGTCTTCGACGATGAGAATTTTCATTCCCGTGGGCATGACGCTATTCATATGGCTGCTCTTCGCAGCAATCGGCGAGTCTGTCAGAGGCAGTTCGATCGTGAACGTGCTGCCGGTATTGGGACCATCGCTTGCGACCGTGACGTTACCGCCATGAGCGTCGATGATCTGTTTCGCTAAAGAAAGACCGACGCCCATGCCGCCCGACGATCGTGCGAGCGTTGACTCTGACTGTACGAACAAATCGAAGATCTGATCCTGCAATTCCGCCGGGATTCCGTCACCATTGTCGCGCACGACGATTTCCACTTTCGAGCTCGACGTCTTCGCGATTGAGTACCAGATCTCGCCGCCGTCGGGCGTGTACTTTGACGCGTTCGTTAACAAGTTGACTTGAGCTTGTTTCAGCCTTGCTTGATCGGCGAGAACCGGGATCGGTCCGGCTTCGATATCGATGTGCAGCGTTTGGTGCTTGTCCTCGAAGAGATGTTCGACGGCTCGTTGAACGTCGTGGGTGTTTGCAATCAGATCGATGACTTCTTTCTTAAACCCGATCTTCTGATGGCCGAATCGTGAAACGTCGAGCAGATCTTCCAGCAAGCGTCCCATATGCTTGGTCTGATGCTGGATGATCTGAAACGCATGTTCGGTCCTTTGCTCTGAGGACGACTCCGTCGGAATCCCGCTCGCTTTGCGCTCTTTGATGGTATCGATGAATCCAACCGAGTTGAGCACCGCGCTCATGGGGTTGCGAAGCTCGTGGGAGAGCATCGCCAAGAAGCGGTCGCGGCGCTCGATCGCCTCGGTCGCTTCTACGGTCTGGATCTCCGCCTGCTTTCGATCATGAATGTCGCCGACCGACCCCGTCATTCGAATCGGACGTCCGTTGTCATCCCGATCGACCATTGCTCGATGTCGATACCATCGATAGACGCCACTTTTATGCATCATGCGGTATTCAAAGTCGCGGTGGATTTCGACGTAGCATTCGTTTTGCATCGGAAGGCTGGTTTGTTCGACCAACCTTCGATCGTCGGGATGAATCAGGCTGAGCCACGTCGAGTGTTTGGGCTCCAATTCATCCGATTCGTACCCGAGCATCGTCCAACAGGTCGGTGACCACCACATATCGTCTTGGTTCAGATTCGGCCAGTCCCAGATCCCGTCGCGGTTGGCGGCGATTGCGCGTTCGAATCGTTCGCGTTCACGAAGGATGCCCTCCTGTGCCTCGATGAGTGACCCGATATCGATGAGCGTCAGGACGGCACCCGTCGTTGCTCCGCGAACTCGATAAGGCAACACCCGCATCAGGAAATGCTGACCGCGCTTGTCTTGAAGTTTTTCTTCGTAAGTGTTTCCCTCCGCTAGAACAGAGTCGATCTTTTGTACGAGATTGTCGCAGACAATGCTGTGCGAAAACGCGCCGATTCTTCGACCGATGTCCTGAGGAAGCAAATTGAAGACTTCTGCCATTTTGGGCGTGAATCTTCTGATCTCGAGATTGGCATCGAGAAACAACGTGTGGACTTCCGTGCTGACAAACAGGTTGTCCATGTCATTGGTGAGCGTTGTGAGCTCGGTGATTTTCTTTTGGTATTCGGCGTTGACCGTGTAGAGCTCTTCGTTGACCGAGTGAAGCTCTTCGTTGGTGCTTTGCAGCTCTTCGTTGCTGGCGACCATTTCTTCGTTGGTAGCTTGCAACTCTTCGTTGCTCGTTTCGAGTTCCTCGATGGTTGCTTGAAGATCTTCTTTGGTGTACCGCAACTCGGCTTCGAGATCCGACATGCGATTCATCGTTGCTTCGTCAAGGTTGATCGCTTCACCCGAAAAGGCTTGTTCCGCCGAATCAGCCTGCTCCAGCGGTGTGAGCGTGACCAGGAAGCTCGGGTCAGTGTTCGCCTTGGTGACGACGGAATTGATTTCGACTTTGATCACGACCATTTGGTCGCCATCGAAAGCCTGAATGGCCGGATAAATGATCGGCTTGTCTTGGCGAATGACACGCTGCAGGCCTCCCGCCAACGCGAGGTGCAGGTCACCGTGAACGAGATCGAGAATGTTGGTGGAAAGTCTGCCGTCCGTGTAATTCAAGTAACGGCCCGCGCCGCCGAAAACGTGCAATACATGCTTCGCGGAATCCAAAAGGATCGCCGCAGGCATGTACCGTTCCAACAGTCGATCATAAAGCGTCGCGAGACGTGTTGCCGTCGTGTCGATGGCTCGGGAAAGCGATTGCCCACGGGCTTGATTGCGTATTGAGACCGAGGGACGGAATCGAGTTTGGCCGCTCGGCATATTCTGTGAATCACGCAGCTTCTTGAATAACTTCCATCGCTCGCTGAGCACAGAGAACTCATCTGATAATTCTCCCGGTGATTCACTCGCGCCCAGGAAAAGGACGCCGCCTTTCCGTAACGAGAAGTGAAAGAGCGAAAGTACCTTGCGTTGAACGAGTGAGCGGAAGTAAATCAGGACGTTGCGGCAACACACCAAATCGAGATTGGTAAACGGTGTGTCGGTTACGACGTTGTGGGGCGCAAAAACGATGCAATCCCGGATCTGAGAACAGATCTGATAGTTCTCACCAACGCGTGTGAAGTAACGATCAATTAAGTCACTGCTCATCTCACGGACGGCGTCTTCGGTGTAGATGCCGGCGTGGGCGATCCCCAACGCGTCGCGATGCAGATCCGTCGCAAAAATCTTGATCGGAATCGCTTTGTCCGCACGACGGAGGATCTCGTGGATGCAGATGGCGATCGAATAGGCTTCTTCACCGGTCGCACAACCCGCGATCCAACCTCGGAAATCCGTTTCCGGGTCGTGACGTGCCAACAGTTCCGGAAGTACTTTGTCCTCGAGTTCACTATAGGCTTCAGGGTCCCGGAAGAAGCTTGTGACGCCGATCAGGAAATCACTGAAAAGCTGATCGAGTTCATCTTCGTCGGCTTCCAACCGGCTGATGTATTGATTTAAGTCAGCGTCGTCGTTCAGTGAGATTCGTCGCTCAATTCGACGTCCGATTGTGGCCGGCTTGTATTCGGCGAAATCGATTCCGTGTCGCTTTTGAATGAGCTCGTAGATTCTCTCGACGCTATTCGGATCGACTTTGGAACGCTGCAAATCGGAAGCGAACGGATGTGAAATGTACTTCTTGAGCAGGTCCGAAATCTCGTCGGGTGCGGCGATCGCATCCACCATCCCCGTACCGATTGCTGTCTTCGGCATGCCGTCGAATTTACAAGTCTCCGGTTGCTGAGCGATGACCAAGCCGCCGGCAAGATGAACATCGACCAAGCCTCTGGAGCCGTCACTGCCTGTACCGGAGAGTACGACGGAGATTCCCATCGGGCCTTGATCGCGAGCGAGCGATCGGAAGAATCGATCAATCGGTAGTGAGAGGTTGCCGTCACCCACTCGCTCTCGTAGCAGAAGTTTGCCGCCTTGGATGATCATCTCTTGCTTTGGCGGGAGGAGATAAACCGTGTTGGGCTCCACCACCATCCCGTTCTCGACTCGCTTGATCTTCATTCGGGTATGACGAGCGAGCAACTCGACCATCAAGCTCTTGAAGTCAGGCGACAGGTGCTGGACGACGACGAACGCCATTCCGCTCTCTTCGGAGATGCTAGAAAAGAGTAACTCCAGAGCCTCCAGGCCTCCCGCGGACGCGCCGACGCCGACGATGTAAAACGGCGAGGAATCGGTTTCATGCAAATCGTGGTCCCTTCCGGATTCAACCTCCGCCGCGGTCGGGATTTGACCTCGCTCGTCATTGATCATTGACGCATTTCACCTTTTTCGTTTGCCTGCCATATCTCGCGAGTGGTTAGCTCCATCGCGGTGAGCCAACCACCTCCGTAGCAGTACGTGTCCAAGCATATCAGATGTCCGGTATCCAGGATCTCACCGTCGCGGTTGGCCGTGTGACCGACAACCGCCGTGCGTCCGCTCATGTGACCCCCGGGAATCCCTTCGGTTAACGGATGCCAACGCAACATTTCGACTTCCTGCTGATCGAGCGGCAACTCTGGATCGTAAGCGGCGTGGGTGAAAAAGAAGTCCTCGGACTCGTAGTAGTCGCCCAGCGAAGCGAAAAAATCGATGTGCGACTTCGGCAGGAAGTCCAAATCACCAGTAAATCCGTAACTTTCGAGCGTTTCGATGCCCCCGTACTTCAACCATGCGTGGTGCGAAACGCCGTGGTGAAGGACGTCCAGCATCATTTCCTCGTGATTGCCCAAAATGCCCACCAGCCGGCTACTTTCGCTTACTTCAATCAATAGGTCGATCACTCCCCGAGAATCCGGACCGCGATCCACATAGTCGCCAAGTGTCACGATGGTGTCGTCGGGACCGGGCGCGACGGCCTCCAGCAAGGTCTCGAGGGCGTTTCGACAACCGTGAATATCACCGATACCGATCAAACGAGCTGACACAGAGCAAATCCGCCTGGCAATCTAGAGATAATCCCCCCGACAGAGGAGCGGCGGGTACATTGCATGCGGCTTACGCGTTTCGTAAGTGTCGCTGGAGAGAACGGACCGCGTCTGTGGAGGCGTTAACATTGAAAGTTTGCGTCAGCTCAGCGAGACTGTCTAGTGAGCGGAGCAGGTGAACATCCGCCCTCCGCGCGTGCCCTTCCACTGGAAACGTTTATGAGTCGAAGCCCATCCGCTCTGCCGACGCCGGACGCGTCGTCCGTTTCGTCTCTTGTCGCCCCGGAAGGACCCTCGATTCAACCTGCCGACGAATCTTCCGAGGCCGCCTTGGCTGCCGGTTACTCGGCTGCCAGTTCCTCAGTGGATGACGTTGACGCTTGGGACGAGGAAGAGCTGGAGGACGACGCGGTTCTCCAAACCGATGAGTCGACCGCGTTGATCGGTAGCATGGCGATGCACATCCTGATCATCGTCTCCTTGGC
>JBCCOI010000049.1:0-21399 GCA_039025515.1 Planctomycetota bacterium | reverse complement strand
CTTTGGCGTGCGAAAATCCCGACTCGAAAGCCACTCGGCTGGATCAATCTGAAACAAGCGCCAAGCGGTCGTTGAGCGGAAGGCTGATGCGCTAGGCTGAACAAAGGTAGCTGGCTATTCACTTAGTTTCAGCGGAATCTGGACGTTGAACCCGTTCGCTTTGTCACGCGTCTTCGCCGCGGCACAATAGAGTGCAGTTGGAATCCCGTCCTCGAGCAGCAATTGTGGGCGTTCCATGATGACCAAGTCTTCCCGTTGTCCGTGTTCCCAAGTGAAGCCCGGTGCGGTCACCAGCAAATGCTTTGCTTGACTCCAATCAAAGCCATCGTGTGACTGGAACAACGCCAGTGAAAATCCTTTCAAGCCCGTAAAGTGACCGTTGCGATCTTTGACGATCGCCCAGTAGCGATCCTTGCCTCGCCAGATATAGGGATCTTCTGCGGCGAACCGCTCTCCCGGAACAGAGAACGGCTGGACATTGTGCTTTTTGAACGGGCCGGCAGGGTCGTCTGCCGTCGCAATCCCCAAACCCACGGGTCCACCCGAAGGCAACGGAAATTGCTTGGCTACTGTTTTGTAGATCATCAAAACGCCGCCACCGGGTCGTCTTGCAACCGCAGGATTCGAAACACAGAGTGCGTCCACGGCTTGTTCGTCAGTGCTAACGTCAACCACCGGCCGGTCGAATCGCTTCCAGGGACCGTAGGGCGAGTCCGCGACGGCGACACCAACGCGTTGTCGATTTCGGTGATCCCAATTGAGCGGCTTACGGACTTCTTGATCACCACGGTTCCCCATGTAATAGAGATAGAACTTTCCATCAATTTCCAGAACCGTTGGGTTGTGAGTGCACGAGCCATCCCAAAACGCGTTACCTCGAGAAGAGAGTGCGACGTCGCTGTGTTTCCAAGGACCGAACGGAGAGGTGCTGACGGCATGGGCGATCTCCGAGTGGGTCACCCAAGCATGGTGTCCAAGTGAATGTGGCCATCGGGAATAAAACAAGTGATACTTGCCATCGTCGCCTTTGACCGGCGAACAGCCCCAAATATCATACTCAGGCGAACGAAGAATCGCCGTCGAAGGGACCGGCTGAATCATCGATGAAAAGTCCAAGTCGTCTGGCTCGGCGGATTGCGCGTGCACACACGACGAAAGACCAAGATTCGAAACAAAAACGACTGCCTGTACTGCAAGCAGCAGAAACGTCGATTGGATGAAGCTACTTGGCGATGGTTTCATTGGTGAAAAGAATGGCATGACTCAAGTTGATGTGACTCGGACGCGATCTAGTCGGTTGAAAGCGTTTCGGCCGCGAAGAAAACGGAGACTCTCATCGGTCAAGGAAACAGTTTGACGCCAGGGAATTCAGATCTGATCCGGTCGACTTGAGCATCGGAAACATCACAGTCGTAGAGATAGACTGACTTAAGTTTCGGAAATTTTTCAAATGTGATCGTTTCAATGCCACGGTCCGAGATCAACACTGGCTGTCCAGGGGTACCCGAAATATCGAGGGATTCTAATTCCGGAAGCGGAGGAAACTTCGCCAGTGACGCATCATCCAGAAGGGTGCTGCGAAGAGCGAGAGTCTGTAGAGTTCCAAGCCCCGAAAGATCGATGTTGGAAATGCTCGTAAACGACACATCAAGATCGACCAGATTCTGCATGTGTGACAATGAAGGAAGCTTTGAGATATTTGTACGGCGAAGGCTCAGAGCGACGAGATCCTCCATGCCTGACAGACAGGTTAGCCCATCATCAGTAACGGCGGTTTTATCGAGGTAGAGCGATTGAAGATCGCGCAACCTTTGAAGTTTTACAATTTGCTCATCCGATACGTCAGTCCCGGATAGAATGATGGACGTGCAGCGTTGGCCAACTTCGGTTCCAAACGTTGACCAAAGCCATTGCGGTTCGCGAGGGTTCGAGTGAGTTTTGGCGCCGATGGCCTCAAGCTCGATGACCGTCGCCGCGTCGCGTCGATATTCCCGAATACAGCCGACGTAAAAGCATGCAATCGCAACCGCGATAAGAAATGTCCCGGAAAGCAGCGCTCGTATCGAAAATCGAACTCGGTGGACGCTAAGCATGGCGAGGTTTTGAATCCGGAAGGCTGCTTTCCTGCAGACCAAACATTCGAGGCGAGTTGAACAGTATTGTCACATGGAAAAATCTAACTTAAAACGCGAACGTCATGAAATGCCGGAGTTCGTACTCTCGGCACTCGAATCGAATTCGTTATTTGACGCGTATCGTCGGCGCCCAGACTACCAGCAGAACGACTACATCGGCTGGATCAAACGCGCGAAACGTGAGACAACAAGACAGAAACGACTTACGCAAATGCTCGATGAGCTGCGAACGGGAGGCGTCTACATGAAGATGGAGCATCCATCGAGCCGGCGAACGTGAACAGACAGCCCTAGTGATTCGCGAGGAGAGGCTACGCCGATTCCATTAGGACTTGTGCGAGATCGATGGCGGTGATGCCGGCGCGATCGAGTTCTTTTCGAAGTTTGGCCGTCATTGATTCGAATGTAAACTGCAAGCGGAAGTCACGGCGATTCGAAAATTTGATTCCGCACGCAAAGCTGATGCCGGACCGTTCGGCGGGCTTCAATTCGTCGAGCAGCGTCGTTAATACGGGAAGCGGGTCACAAGGACCGACGATCATGAGCTTGCGACCGTCACGCAGTAGGCTGCACGTTTCTCGGGCCACCCAACGTGTCACGTGCGAGGGAAGAAGGGCTTCCGTCTGGTCCATGAAGTCACTTTGGGGCATCGGCAACGAGATCGGCTTGCCCGTCATCCGTGCCGCGTCCAAAACATCTTCCTGGTTGAGGGGCAGCGTGAGGTAGCCAAGTGCGATCGCGGTGCGAGCGACATCGACGGCGTGGAACTGGTATTCGGCGAACTGCTTTCGCGTCATCACAAGTGCGGAAGTGACAACGGCCAGTCCGCCGCGACCGCTGTACTCCGGACCTCCGTGGATGCTGCGTCCGATTGCGACGTGCGTTTGCCCGAGTGGGAAGTAACTCAGTCCCCACGCATCGACTTCATCCTGTGACTCAGCGATTTCCAGTGAACTGTGGGACGGCGCCCATTTGCAGAATTCGCCGGCGAGCGTGCCATCAATGCCGGCCGATTTGCCGATGATCTGATAGCCTTTCATCCGCTGCCGATCTGCCGAACCGTAATGAATGCGTTCGACTTGCATCTAACTGTTTTGGATCGCCCAATGAAGCGGTTCGATGACGCCGCGTGGTTGAATGTGAAACGGAACACGGGCTACCGCACCCAGATCGTTACTCAGCAGCGCAGACGATCCGATCACGCTCGCGCTGAACACGGCATGACGCGGAAAGTTGTTGAGACAATAGTCCATGAAACGCGGCATGTTGTTTTCCATGAAGCGTCTCGGGTCGGCGGCCGACTCTGGACAGGTGTCACTCTTTGTGAAGACGACGGCAACGGCGGGCGTCAAGTCACGAGACTTGTCCATCTTTTGCAGTTGTTGCATTTGTGCGATGTACGAACCAAGCTTCATCGCAAACAGATCTTCGCGTGCACCGTTGTCTCGAACCTCGACGGAATCGCATAAGAGGAGAAACGCGGATGTCCGTTCGACAATGTGCCCAACGGCGGGATATGTGCCCGGGTGTTCCAGTTCCATCGCGATTGCTTCACCAGCAAAGTCGGGCGCGACGAAGTCAACCTGCTTGGCTTTTCGCCCGGAAGAATCCGTGACGACACAGTGCAACCATTTCCAAAGGTCTGATTCATTTGGCGTCTTTTCGGGGAAGCGACGCTCTTCGAGTGCTGCGATGACCTGTTCTTGAAGGCCAATGGAGAAGGCTCCGTTCGGCACACCTTTCAAATGCCGCGCGCCTCCGCAAAGCATGTCGAGTAGCAGGCCGAGATACACTGTTTTTCCAGCGTTACTCGGGCCCACGACGGAGATGAAGTGCGGCTGTGCGCTACGTCGTGCGACGGACCGAGTGATTTCCGCGGGAGTACTACACTGGTTGCAGAAATCGTCTCGCGGATCCATCTCGGCGTCGCAACAGACGCAATAGATCTCTTGTTCCAGTTCAGGTTCTTCGATCTGCGTGGCTGTCATGGTTTCATTCCGCTTCTGGATTGAGATCGTTTCGGCCGAATATTCCAAACGTCGGCTCGGCCAGGGGCATGTGGAGGGAGTTGATGGATCAGGTCGCAGGTGGAGGGGTCAAGCCGTCTGCTGAGACGCAGCAACGAAATCCGACATTGTTGCGACGTGCCGAAAGGGGTTGGGCGCTTCGGCTTTGACACGTGGTTTGCGTATGGAAGTAGCTATCGAACGCGCCACCTCGAATCTCCGCCATCGGGTCCGTCAAGTGAATGTTGATCTCTTCCGTCGCGGCGAGGAGGTACTGCGTATTCATCCATTCCCAAACGTTACCGATCAACTGTCGAATGCCGTTGGGAGTGTTGCCGTCTTGGAACTCGTGTACCGAAACGGTGTCGTGGCGACCCGATGCCCATGTGTTCGCGTAGAGGGGATCGAATGAATTCCCCCATGGGAATCGGGCTTCATCGATCGAGTCACTGCCGGTGCGTCCCCACGTTCCGGCGCGCTGCCATTCGGCACTGGTGGGAAGACGTTTCCCGACCCAGGTCGCGTAGGCGTTCGCTTCATACCAGCAGATTCCAACAACGGGATGTGCCGAAGTCCCTTTCTTCGGAGCACCACGTTCCCAGAATGCGGGGCCGGGCATGCCCGTCGTATCGACGAACTGCAGAACGGATGGCAGGATCTGTTCGGGCCACAGCGAGACATCCTCGTAACCGCCGGCTTCCACGAAGCGCTCGAAGTCGGCATTGGTGACGCACCACCGGTCGAGATAGACCGACTCGGCTTCTGCGGCACCGATCGTTTGCGGAACGAGCAAGAATCCGTCGCCGGTCGAGGTGGCGTACTCACCTTGCAGGACGACCGACCCGGCGGGAACGTACGCCATGTCATGATCGATCGCATCCCAAGCGAAACGTTGCGATTCGGTATCGAACTGAACGCCGTCTTGTGGCCTGATGATGTTTAGATACTGACGATTGCGAACGAGTCGACGAATATCCGGCGGTGCACCCGGGAAGTCGAGCGTCGGCGCGGGTGCTGATCCGCTTTCGGAGCGTGACCCTCCAAAGGTCGCGCGGAAAACGCTGAGCGGTCGTGTGATCAGGCTTGCAAGTGGCACAATGGTTACTCCAACGATTGGGTTCATCGATTGCGACTGGATCGAATCGCACGCTGCATGCGTTTGAATTCCTCGATCTTTTGTCTCGATGCCGCACCGGTGTCGGTGTTTGAAATGGGTTGGTTCTGAAGGGGATGTCCCATCGTCGGGATCGGCGCGATTGGAACGGGGATGTTATCGGTCACGTTTGTAGCCCCGGGATCTGCAACCTGTTCAGCCGTCTCCTGAAGCGTAGCTTGCGATTCGATGATCGGATGCTCGGATTCATTCGGCGGCGGATCGGCCGCATTTGTCGCCTGTGTGATCGGCGCGACCGGTGCTTGACTGGTTTGGACTTGAGAAACTCGCTGTTTGGCGGCGGATTTCCGCGCCCCTTGAATGGCTTTTCTACGTTCCGTCTCAACGTCCAGCCACGCTTCGGTCAACCGTTCGGTTTGTTCTTTGAGGCTCCGTTCACGCTCGGCGGTACGTTTACTCCAATCGCCTTTTTGTTCATTCAGCTTCGCGATCGCACCCGCGAGTAAGGCTTCGCGTTCGACCAGTTGGCTCGACCGATGAATGAGGCGGCGAATTCTTCCGATCCAGTCCCGTGTGAACTGCTCAACGTCTGTCGCGATCTGTTCGACAGAATCCACGCCGCCGCAACCGAGCGAATTCGCCGCGTTGTTGTTTTGCGGACTTTGATCCGTCTTGGACTGCGACACGGGCGCTACCGCGCCGGCATGGGCGATCGGCCGTCGCGCCGGTTGAACATCCGGACGCGTGACACCGATTGGTCGTGGGGGAAACGGCTTGGCTGGTTCGCAGTCGCTCATCACTCAGTGCTCAATACTTGTCTTCCACGCGTTTCCAAAGACCGGAGATGCGACCGAAGAGTGATTCACCCTTCTCCTCGCGTTCCTGCTTTTCTTCTTCATGGATTTCGCGCAAATGAGCCCGCAGGGTTTGCAGCTTATACGCAAACTCGCGGTCCGGTTGATCCTTCGGTGCGGGGGCATCTCCAAGGTCTTGCAGCTGTTTGGAGAGTTCGAACCGCATGCGGGACACGGAGGCCTTCTCCTGAGCGAGTTCCGCACGAAGCTCCTGCAGATTCTCCGGTTCTTCGGACTGAGCTCGTTCGAGCTGATTCGTAAGCGAAAGTGACTCCTTCTTGGCGGCGTCGAGTTCCTCTTTCAGCTTTGCGTTTTCTTCCTGAAGCGTCTTAAGCGTTTCGTCGGGTACGACTTCTTGGTCGTTCAGTTTGCCGTAACGCTGCGTCGCGGCGTGAAATTTCTGTTGGACATCGTCACGTTGCTCGCAAGCTTCTGTGTAACGTTCCCGCAGCGCATCAATTTCGGCTTGCCATTCGGATTCGCGTTCACTGATCCTTTGCTCGATTTCGCCGACCCAGGTTTCCAAACAACTCCGCTCTTCACGCTCGGCATCGTTTTGGATCTCCGCCGTCTGCAGCAACTCCTGCATCGTTGCAACACGCTCATCGTGCTCTTCCAGCTCGGCCAACAGATCATCGACACGGCTTACCAGCTCAGTGCTTCCCTCTTCGACATTTGAAACATTCGTCGTTTCGACCTGTTCCTCTTCGTTCATGTGTTGAAGAGTAGCGAGCTGTTCATCGCGTTCCGCGACCTGAATTCGAAGGTCTTCGATTTCGTTCTTCAAAAGCTGAACGATTTCGGGATCGATCTCTTCATCTAAGCATTCCGGATCCCAGTCGAGATCCTCCGCGGTCAGCCCCGGGGACGATGGCTCTTCGAATCCGGCGTCGGAGCCGAACGAAGTTTTCGAATCGTCATCTGTGGAGTCGCCAAATGCTTCGTCGAGTTCCGAGATCGCTTCCTCGGCGTCAATCAACTGGTCGGATTCACGCGGATCGCTTGGTTCGTGATCGGAATTTTCCTCGATATCCGAAGCCGAGTCAGAGCAGGCTGCATCTTGAGATTTGTCTTCAAGCACTCGTTCGCCGAAATCAAAGTCGGCGTCGAGTTGCATCGTGGCGTCGCACGCCGGCCGGTCATCATCACAGTCGATATTCGCTGAATCGGAATCCGTTGCGGGCGCCCCGTTTGTGGTTGCGGCGTCCGGAGCTGGTGCAGTTTCTGGAGTGTCGGCAGTCGCGGTACCGAGCAGTTCGCTCAAGCGATTCGCGGGTACTTGCACGAGCGGCTGCAGTGGAGTGTTTGAAGCAGATGAGGACTCTGCGGTATTGTCGAATTCGCCGTCGCTTCGAGGCTGCTCGTTTTCTTCCAGCCCGACGGACTCCATCCCCACGGATTCCTCACGTGGTTCCTCGACGACCGGTTCTTCGACTCGTTCGATCTTTTGCCCGACCAGCTCGAATGTGACGCCTCCCAACTTCACCACATCACCCGGATTGATCGTCACTTTATCGTCAATCGAAACACCGTTCACGATGGTGCCCGCATCACTGGCCCAGTCCTGAACGGAGACGACTTGATCTTCGACATCGATCAAGCAGTGAATTGCCGCGATGCCGTCGCCTTCGATCTGAATACCACAAGAACTTCCCGAACCGAGGAAGATACTCCGGCCGTCCTCGAGCGGGTGCTCGGCCGTGGATGAATTCTCTCGGGTAATGCGAATGCGGAAGCCGGACATGGCCGGCGTGGAGGAATGGCTCATGAAAGCGCCTCCGAAACTTGCGGCTCGGCTTCATGTTCTGGGCCAGCGGTTGTCTCAGCATCTCCGCGGACCGGAAGCTCGCTGAGACCTCGCATTGCATCGAGGAGCGTCTCCGAAGTGTAGGGAGATTCGATCAGTCGATCTGGTTCAAAGCCCAACAACTTCTTCCATGGCACATTGGGATCGCCGACGACCTTTGCGGGCGCCAACACGATCATGCGTGAATCGCCGAACGCGTCGGTTGCCGACGAGTATGCTTCCCGAATCGCGTCGCAGCTCTGAGGTGTGTCGACGGCAAAGAAGACGGCGTCTGGCTTTGTTCGCTTCGCAAGCAGTTGCAACGTGAGCGTGTCGCGGACGACCTTTCCGACAAACGCGCCGGAATCACGCTTCAGACCGCTTCTCAGCTGTGCCGCCGCGACAGAGTTAGTTTCATAAGCAACAAACTTGCCTTCGCTCTCATCTCGTTTGCATTCCAAGACGTCCGCCGCGACGAAGCCCGTTAGTACACGACGAACTTCATCGCGATCCCAACCGAGACGTTTTTGCAGTTCATCGATTGAACGGGGTTCTCCCAGCAGATTCATGACCTTCATGTGCTTTGCGGAAAGACCGGCACGATCCAGATTCTGGCCTCGGATCGCACGGCGCACGTATCTCGTCGCTGCATCGTCGTCGCCCAAGTAAGCTTCGTCGCAATGAAGCGAGTGCTCCACCAAAAGCCCCATCAAACTGATTTCAAGAGGCAGGTCGCGCTGCAGAGATGGGAAGTTGTTGCTCGCACGAAACTGATACGTCTTCAGCTCTCGCCGCATGACCAAACCGATCAGCATGGCCGCTTGGAAACGAAGCAGTTTTGACGTCAGACGCGGGTCCAAAACTCGCTTATCCATCAGCTGAACGAAGCCGTCGAATTCCGCGGTTCCGCGTCCGGCGATCGTCAGTCGCAAAACCTCCGAAAGGCTGCTCAGTGATTCCGGCAACAGGTCGACGACCATCTGCGTTTCTTCCGGTTGCAGTCCGGTGGCGCTGATTCCCTGCACGCGTCCGCCATCCAGATAGATCCAAAGTCGCAAACGCTCCGCTTCGACTTCAAGCACGCCTTGTTTGGATCCGTTATTAAGAAAATCGATGATTTCGCGGAGTCCAAACACGCTGAAACGGCCACCGAAATCAGGCTCGGCGGTTTCGCCGATGATCTCGGGAACAGCCGAACCCTTGCTCTGCGACTCGACGATCATTGCCGCCGTTTCGATGGCGTTCTCGACGGTCGTCTTGAGCAGGTTTTCGGTGTACGGCTTCGGCAGCATGTCGACCACGTTGTCCAAGTCGGCGTATTCGACGTACGCCTTCTTGCGAAGTGTCGAGCTGACTACGACCGGGATCGATTGCAAGGTCGATGAAGCCGCGAGTTGACTGCAGACTTCAAATCCGGTCGTCCCCGGCAATTGGTGATCCAGAAGGATCAGGTCGGGACGAATCTCTTCGGCCAGTTGCAGCCCTTCCTCGGCGGTCGGTGCAAGCGTGACCGCGTAGCCGGCGGGGCTCAAGTGCGTATCGACGAGCTTACGAATCGTCGCGCTGTCGTCGATGACGAGAACTTTCTTTTCGGCCATGAATGGAATCCTCTCTAAAGAGCTTGGAATGTGTTCGATGGATCTAGCGGCGCGCTTGCGCCCAAGGAAGTAGGGAAACGACTTCGTCGAAGCGTTCGGGAGTGAGCGGTTTTTGGATGTAGTCCAAAGCTCCGATTTCACGGGCTTGCGTACCCATGGTTTCGATACTTCGGCTGCTGATCATGACGACGGGAAGGGACTCCAATCGTGGCTCACCCTTGATGCGTTGCAGCAACTCGATCCCGCTCATCCGCGGCATGTCGATATCGCTAAACACGGCGACAAAGCGTTCACGCGAAAGCATCTCGATTGCGGCCTGGCCGTCGTCGACTTCGATGGTTGTGACGGGGTAGTTCGCGAGCGCTCGGGTCACACGCAGTCTTGCACTTTTCGAATCGTCCACGACGAGCACTTTGGGCAAATCGGTTGGCTTCTGTGTTGCAACACGACGCTGCGGACGTTCCGAGGGCTTCGTACCCGATGCACTGCATGCGAGTTGCCGCGGATCGAGAAGCAGGACGACTTCCCCCATCCCCGAAAGTGTGGCTCCACTGCATAGTGGATGAGACTTCAGCATCGGCGGCATCGGACGTACGACGACCTCTTCGGGCCCGAGCACGTGATCCACCAACAAAGCAAACTCGCCGCCCTTTTCGCGATCCGATGAGACGAGTTCGATCATCGGACGATCGGTCGGGTCCAATTTCACATCGTCCGAATCCGGATCGTAGAGTGCCAAGAGTTCGTTGAGATCGATCGGAGAGCATTCGGCATCGAACTGCCCCGTGCGCCGAACCGACTGTGCGGGTAGAGCAAACAACTGGCCGCGGCTGCGGAACACCATCGCGTGCTGAATCATCGAGGGAAGCGGAAGTGACAGCCGGATGGTGGAACCGAATCCATGTTCGGATTCGACCTCCACCCAGCCCCGCATCCGTTCCAGAGTCGAAGCGACGACGTCCATTCCAACCCCGCGGCCGGAGATTTGACTCGCGGTTTCGCGTGTCGAGAAACCCGGATGGAAAATCAACCGGGCGAGCTCCGCGTGACTGATCGACTTGTCACCTTCGATTAGCCCACGCTCGATACCGCGTCGCCGAATCGCGTCGTAGTCCAGTCCGCGTCCATCGTCTCGGACTTCGATCACCAACAAGTCGGGACCGGAGTGGGCGTGGAGCTGCACGACGCCCTGGGCTTGTTTCCCGGCGGATGAACGCTGGTCGGGCGTCTCGATGCCGTGGCTGACCGAGTTACGAACGATGTGCAGAAGTGGCTCAAAGATTCGTTCTTGCAATGAACGTTCGATTCCCGTGTCATCGCCGATCAGTTCGACACGAACTTGTTTCTGTTCACTTCGTGCCGCATCGCTGATAGCCCGATGAAGTCGTCGGAAGAGACCTGAAACGGGCATCCGGCGGAGCTGGACCAGTTCTAAACGGAAATTGCGAATGAACTGCGAAACCGCTTGGTTCCCGTCGGCGACCGGACGGTAGCAATCGCGAAGACGTTGGGCAGACTCTAAGACGTCGTTGGCGACTTCATTGAGATGCGAAAACGAGACCCCCTCCTCGGCGAGCTCGGGGTTTGTCAGGTTGTCTCCCGCCAGCAAAGCTTCGCCTTCGTGGCTCAACATGCGGATTCGGGTCACGCTGTGAATCAGTTCGTCATGAATACCCTTGAGCTCGGAGATCTCTGTGTCGCGTTGGTTTCGCAACATCACCAACTCGCTCAGCATGTCCATCAGCCGGTTCAGCTGGGACGCCTTCACGCGAACGGTTTCGTCATCGCCGTGTGACTCGCTCGTTTTCGCCTTTGGGGTTGCGGCAACGGCGGCGTTGGGAGACGTGGCGGGCATCGCGTTTGCGGCGACGGTCTGATTCGCTGATGGTGCAGCCTGCGGCACCTGGCCGGTCGCCGTGACTTGTGTCGACGACTCCGGGGCATCCTTTCCCTCGACCCGTGCACGAATCAGGTCGACGTGCGGCAGCAGCAGTTCCGGCGTGACTTGGTTTCCGGCATCTTGCGTTTCACGAATCAGCTCTTCGACTTCGTGAATGTAGGAAGCAAGGTTCGCCAGCCCGATGCTTGCCGATGCGCCCTTGATGGTGTGAAGCTCGCGACCAATGGTTTTGATCACACCTGCATCGCCGGGTGCATTCTCCAAATCGAGTAACGCCTGCTCCATTGATTCAAGGCCTCGCGTCGCATCGTCCATAAAGGCTTCGCGAAGTTCACCGTCGACATCAACATCGTCAGGTTCGGGAACGGCAATTTGGCTGTTCCCGACCTTGGGTGCGTCGGCAGCGGCGGGAGCACGAATGAAAGCCTCTGACTCGTTCGACTCTCGTCGAGCCGGCTCGGCGTTGTCCTCAGCTTCTATCGACGCAGCACCCGCGGCTTGTGTTTGGGCGCTGAGTTGGCTGAGGAGCTGCGCGATTTCTTCCTGACTGGGAGCAGCAACGTCACCCGCTTCACCCTCGTCATCGCCAGACAGCTCAACACCATCATCGTCGTCTTCCTCCCAAGATACGTCCTCGAAGGAATCTTCAAATGCGTTTCCGAAAGCGGCATCTTCCCCGCAAGTTTCTAGTCGTTCGCTGACTTCTTCGCGAAGGGTTTCGAGCGCTTCCCGATGTTGATCATCGCCCGAAGATTCGGTCGCGAGCTTTCGAACCAAGTCACAGCTCTCGACCACGAAACCGAGTAGTTCGATGACTTCCGGGTCGTCGTCGTTAAAGTCTGTCAGTGAGGACTCGACGGAATCTGCAAGACTTGAAAGACTTTGCACCGTCGTTTGCAGCGTTTCGTTTTCATCGGTCAGTCCGCCCTGACTCAACTCGCAGAGCAAGTCTACCGAGGCGGAGAATTCATTGACGAGCTCATTCGACTGCCCGGAAGCTTCGGGCGTCTCGCTCGTCATCGAATCCACACCGATGTCTTCCATTTCATCAGGATTCATTAGGCTTTCTCCCCTGACGAGAGGACTTCACCATGCGGGTCCGACTTTGATACCGAAGGCGTCAGGTTGGCTAGATTGGTAAGCTGACGACGTTCACCCGGGCGGTTATCGAGGTTCGGATTCGTGCAACCGCGAAGTCGATGAATGCTCTCGTCGAGATCGATTGCCGTCTTTGCAAGCGATTTGATCGCCCACGATGCATGGTCTGCTCGCTTCCGGTCGGCCTGGTTGGCATTTGCGATGGAGTCGATGCCGCCGGCTAATCCGCGAATCAGGTTTTGTTGCTGGTCGCCTTGTTGTGACAAGTCACTGACGACGAACATGCCCGCGGCGGTAACCTGCGACAGTTCCGTCAAACTTTCACGGATCGATTCGACGACCGTGATGTCGGACTCGACTTCGCGTTGCTCACGGCTGATGATTGCGAGCGAGTCGTTGGTCTGAATCTCCAAGGATTCGGCCAAGACACCGATCTCCTTCGCGGAGTGGGCGGTTTGTTCCGCGAGCTTGCGGACCTCGTCTGCAACAACCGCGAAGCCACGACCGTGCTCACCGGCGCGGATCGATTCGATCGACGCGTTGAGGGCCAACATCTCGGTTCTCGCAGCGATGTCGGTGATTGTCCCAACGATGTTTCCGATCTGGCGTGTCGGATCGCCCAGCGAACGAAGCTTCTTCTTGCTGGTTTCGCTGCAGTTGCGAATCCGCTGGACACCCTCGATGAGCGCGCCGCTCTTTTCGATCGCCTTGGAAACGGCCTTCTCCGCCGTGCTGATCTGTGTCTGCAGTTGCGAGCAACGATCGCCAACCTTCTCGATCCCGGAGGAAAGACTTTGCAGCAGTGCGGTCGTTCGATAAGTCGCTTCGGATTGCTTCGCGCTTTGGATGTCCGCGTTGCATCGACCGATTTCGACGACGTCTTTCTCGATCTGGCTCATCATGTCGTTGAGCGATCGCCCCAGACCGCTTAGGACACTTTTGAATTCGCTCATGTCGGCGATGTCTTGGCCTTCCCGCTGGGCGAGTCGCGAGAGCATGGACTGAATCTCGCGGGCGTTCTGGCGACTCGCTACTTCAATCTCGTCATAGCGTTGGGCCGTCTTCATCACGACCGACCCGAGTTCATCGAGTTCGCGCACGCCGCTCGCGACGATTGTCTGCTGTCGCTCCAGCAACATGGCTCGCAGTTGGTCGATGCCTTGCGAGATCTTTTTGGTCAGCAGAACGGATGCGATCGCGGATGCAACCAGAGTCATCGCCAACACGACGATCCATTGATGTCCGTTGGAAAGCGAAGACCCGGCCATCGCCGCCGCTGTCGCAACGACGGCGACAAACGAGTGACTGGCTAAGAAGGCTGTGTTCGTTTTCATGCGACGGTCCACTGTGAAGAAGGATTGGGGCTGGCGGTGGCATCGGCGGGAAGACCCTCGGCCTCGCCGCTCCACTGTTGTTCGAGAGTTTGCTGGGCAATTCGCTGCAGCGAGTTGACGTCCAACACGCTGATCACTGCTCCCGCGTGAGTTGCGGTACCGAGGATCACGGAGATCGAGTTCTCATTACGCTGCGTTGCATCGATATGCGTTTCGATGCCGTCGATTGCGATCACCTTGTCGATTGCGATGGACCAACTTCCTAGCGGACTATCGATCACCAGCAGCTGCCCGTTTTTTTCACTGCGTCGCGCCTGATCGCCGACGAGCGGTTCAAGGTCGATGACGGGCAAAAACTCGCTTCGTATGTTTCCGATCCCTGCCAACGCCGGATGGCTGAGCGGGACTGACACAACGATGGGCATGATCGTGACTTCGCGAACGGTCGTCGCGGGGACCGCAAAGATGGCGTCGCCGGAACGAAAGACGCAATGCTTGTCGCTCAAGTTGGCGATTCGCGATCGGTTAGGAATCACGTTTTCCATATCTGCTGTTGTGGCTAATGTGTTGGTCGTGTGAGAAGATTCGTTGAATGTGCCGCTAGCGGGTTTGATCACTCCGAAGGCTGGCTCGTGTTTGGTACTGAGGGTTCGGAGGATTCGCTGGTCGAGGGTTGGATTTTCCCGCTTACCTTTCCGATACGGCGGAGGATGTTGGTTGCAAAATCGTCGAGTTCCTGTTCCCACTGATCGAGCGTATCCAAAGACAGTTCCAAACCGTCTTCAATCGATAGGTCCGAAGGCTTGTTCATCAGTGCTCGCTTTTTCTTCCTCGAGTCACTCGCGCCAGATTGCCGGCGTGTGCGTCGTTCGTGGGCGTCTGCCCGAAAGGCGTTGATTACGGATTGCTGGCTCGGCCGATCAACCGTTCCACAGTCTCCAACAGCAAGTCGGGTTCGGTTGGCTTGGATAGAAAGGCACCAAGTTGTTCGCCGAGAGCCGGTAGATGGGGCGCGTCGGAACATGTCAGAAACACTACCGGTGTCTCCGAATTCCACGAGCGATGTGTGAGTAAATCGTGGCAGACGCCGTATCCATCCAGCTCTGGCATGTTGATATCCAGCACAACCAGATCGGGTTTGTGCTCGATCGCAAGCTTGACCGCTTGCTTGCCGTCTTCCGCGAGGACGACTTCAAAACCTGCGTCCGTCAACGTGCGATCGATCAGACGGAGGACGGTGAGGCTATCATCCGCGACCAGCACCGTCCGAGATGGATTGCCGGATGATGCATCCGTTTTACTACCGGCGGGGATCATTGCGGTCATTGTCGCGGTGGCTCCGGGTTCCCACGTCCCTGGGTACGGACGTCGGAGTTGGTTTGCTGCTGGATCGTTCGGTAACGCGGCCATCTCACAACCGTGCGAGACCCGTCGCTTTGCGTGCTCGGTCTCACGACCGGCTTGCCATTTCGCGAGGCCCAGGGAAGCCCGAGGCGCGCGAGTCACCGTTCGTCACGCCCGCCTTGCAAATAAACCAAGTTCACAGGACCGGCGTCAGAACAGTGCCTTTCTTCTTGTGAACAGTGGGTCACGACGGACTAGAGTCAAGCGAAACCCTGAAAAGTGTCCGTCAATCAAATTGCCCGCAAACCCTCAATCAACCGCGAAACCATCTCATCGCTGTGGCTCGCGGAAAGTGAAACTCGCAGCCTCGCCAACCCAGCTGGAACGGTTGGAGGACGAATCGCCGGTACAAAGAAGCCTCGCTGACGAAGTTGCATCGCGGCGGCGACGGCTGATCGATCGTCGCCGATCATAATCGGCACAATCGGAATGTGCGCTTCCATCGTCATCAGGTCTGACGGAGTCATCGCCGTAATTCCTAGTGAAGAGCGAAGTCTACGCGCATGTCGGCACACCGCATCACGACGGCGAGCCAAGTCTTCAATGCTTTGCATTGCGGATAGAACAGCCTCAACACAAGGAAGCGAGAGCGCCGTGCTGTAGATGAACGAGCGGCAACGATTGATCAAGTATTCCGCGATTACGTTAGGGCAGGCCACGAATCCGCCCTGCGCGCCGAAGGCCTTGCTGAGCGTTCCGATTCGAATCGCGATTCGGTCCTTCAATCCGAATGCTTCACAGGCACCCGACAGGCCCTTGCCCAGGATACCTGTGGCGTGCGCTTCATCGATAATGAGATCGGCACCAAACTCTTCGGCTACTTCACAAAGGTCTGGAAGTGGCGCGAGATGACCATCCATACTAAATACGGAATCAGTCACAATCCAAATCCGCCGATAACGCCCCGGACCGGTAGCCAGCCTCTGTTGCAGTCCTTGCCGGAGCGTCGAAACGTCGCGATGCGGATAGATCAATCGATCTGCTTTCGATAACCGACATCCGTCGATGAGCGAAGCGTGATTCAATTCATCGCTTGCGACGAGATCATCTTTGGTTGCGAGCGTCGCGATGACACCGCCGCAAGCCGCAAACCCGCTGGGAAAGACGAGCACTCTTTCGGACCCTTTAAAGTCCGCTAACTGCTGTGCCAAGAGTTCATGTCGATCCGTCCAACCACATATCAGACTACTCGCCGTTGCACTAACGCCCTTTGTTTGATGGTCGTGGTCGCTCCATTCGGAGCTTCTTCCTAGTCGACAACCTGGTTGAAGCGGCTTTGAAGCTAGCCCCAGGTAGTCATTGGATCCGAAATTTACCAGCCTTTCCCCGTCCGGTTGTTTGACGAAGACTCCTTCGATCGCGGAGGATTTCAACGCACGGAAACGCCCCGATTTCTTGAGCTCTTCGAGGTGCGACTCGAAGTCCCCCCATTTCGATCCGTCTGGTCCTTTGGCATGACGCGCCAACTCACTACCCTTTCCGCGTAGAATTGATCGTTATCGCTACTCAGTCATCGTAGGCCGGCGGCCGCGGAGGGAATAGGACGTGGAAGTTACCAATCAAGTGTTCAGATCTGTTGCGGATGTATCCGTTGCTCGCCGGAGCACCGCGAACCTTTCCATCGGTCAGTATTTGATCCAGCGGCTTCAGGATTATGGGATCGGACATATGTTCGGCATCCCGGGCGACTACGTGCTCGCACTCTACAGCGAACTTGAGAAGAGTCCGATCGAAATGGTCGGTTGCACACGCGAGGACTGTGCAGGATTCGCGGCGGACGCGTATGCGAGAATTCGTGGGATGGGCGCTGTCTGCGTCACTTACTGTGTCGGCGGACTGAGCATCTGCAATTCGATCGCTGGGGCGTTTGCCGAAAAATCGCCCGTGGTCGTTGTGACCGGTTCACCGGGCTTGAGCGAGCGTTCTCGCGGGGCCCTTCTGCACCACATGGTCAGGGACTTTCGAACGCAGTACGAAGTGTTTGAAAAGTTCACGATTGCCGGCGCGGAGTTGAGCGATCCGCTGACGGCATTTGCAGAAATCGATCGTGTCCTCGACGCATGCGATCATTTCAAACGACCCGTCTATCTGGAGTTGCCGCGTGACATGGTTCACGTCGTTCCGCCGGTCGCACATGGCTATCGCGGGTCGGTGCATGCGAATAACCCCGAATCGACGGCGGAGGCAATCGAAGAGACTCGCCAACGTCTCTTGAAAGCCAAGAACCCGGTGATCTTGGCGGGCGTCGAGATGCACCGATTCGGACTTCAAGACGAACTACAACGACTCGCCGATGTCGCGAACATCCCGATCGCGACGACCATGCTGGGCAAGAGCGTGATTAGCGAGCATCATCCGATGTTTATTGGTCTCTACGAAGGTGCGTTGGGCGATCAAGAAGTCACGCGGTTCGTAGAAGAAAGCGACTTGGTATTGATGTTGGGCGCTTTTATGAGTGATATCAACTTGGGAATTTTCTCAGCGAACTTGGAACCGAAGCGATGCGTGTATGTCACTAGCGAAGAACTGCGCATCTCGCACCATCACTACCACGACGTCGGACTGAAGGAGTTCCTGGTCGGACTCTGCGAGTCAGAGTTGCCGCGCACGCCGCAGTCCCTACCGGACAACTTGCTTGCCAACAAAGGTCCGACGGTTGAAGACCGACCACCATCTGAGGACGGCCTCCGTACGAGTTGGATGATGAGCCGTTTGGACAAGTTCATTGATGCGGACACCATCGTGATTGCCGACGTGGGCGACTCGCTCTTCGCCGCAACCGAGTTGACGATCCATGATCGTGGCGAGTTCCTCAGCCCTGCCTATTACACGTCGATGGGTTTCAGTCTGCCTGCTGTGCTCGGCGCTTCATCGGCCCGTCCGGATCACCGAATCGTTGCCCTCGTCGGCGATGGCGCGTTTCAAATGACCGGACAAGAATTGAGCACGTCGATACGCGAAGGCCATAATCCGATCGTGATTGTTCTGGATAATCATGGCTATGGCACCGAACGTTACTTGCACGCCGGCGAGTGGCAATACAACGAAATACTGCCTTGGAACTACGGCAAGCTGTTGGAGGTCTACGGGCGTGGTAAGAGCTACCTCGTCGAGACGGAGCTTGAGTTTGAGAATGCATTGAGTGAGGCTTGGAAGGATCCCGATTCGCCTCATTTGATTCATGCCAAGCTGGTTGAAGGAGACGGCAGCAACACACTGATGAATCTCGCCGAACGGATGAGCAAAAAGGTGTCGTCGCGTTGAGCGAAGGAGCGTGCGGAAGTTGAAGAGATTCATTGATCGGCGATGAAGGTGCGATTTTGGTGAATGCGAACAGCCAAGCAGCCGTTGCGGCACTGGAAGACCGACTTCGCAAACGCGATCCCCGGTTTGTTTCGGAGTTGCTTGCCGAATCTGATTCAACCGTGTTGGCCGAGGTAGCCGGGTGTTGGACGGCGAAAGAATCGAATCAATGGACTCGCGAAGAGGCGCGGCGATACTTGTTGCTCCGCAAACATCAGCTCGGGCACGAGGTGATTGTGCGTCGACTGATCGATTTGGCATGCCGGGAAGGCTTGCCGTCCGTGCTTGCACCTGCAATGGTCTTCATCGATGAGTCGGCAATCCGAGGAACGAAGTTTCGCCATGTGTGGACTAGATCGATTCACGGTCGATATTCGATGGAAACCACGTCGCCACCTCGCCTGCCGGACACGAGGAAGATTAGCAAACGAGTGAAACGGGCTTATTCCAAAAGTACAAATTCTTGGCGGCTGTTTTCTCTACCAACTCGTCGCTTTCTTCAGAACAAATTGTGGCGAGCATTTCGCGAGATCGCGAAGAATGATCTCGAAACAGATTCCACGCATTACGTCAAAGCGGCGAGCGACGCGATGCGTCTGTATCCTGATGATTTGCTGCGATCAAACCCAAAGTTGCTTCAGTGTCGAGGGCTGTTGCGACTCGCGTTTCGGCATCATCCCGTACTCAAGTGGACTTCACGTCGGGTTCAGCTTCGAGAAGAGAAAACACTCGAACGGCTGATCTCAGATCTCGCCCCCACCGACGTCGCCTACATCGATCTTTGGTCCAGCGATGCGGGAAAGAAAGAGCTGGCTCGCATCGCCCAAGAGGCTCGATCGAATTTGATGAGAGCGTGGGCTGACACGATGCAAAATCGGATATAATCAGCAGTGGTACGAGTTCGGGGTGAAACCTGCTACGCGAAGAACCTTGGTCTGCGGCGATCCGCCGTGGTGGCGTTTCCTCACTCATCGCATGTTCCATCGCTCGCCGACTGGTTGGCAGTCGCTTGCGTCGGAGCAGGCGGCACGTTCGTTCCCGATCAAGCGACTGCCAACCAGTCGCTTCCACGACGGAATGAGACGCGAAGTTGGCGATTGCTGGTCCGCCCCAACTCGTTACCCCTTTTCATCGGCATCTGAATTTGACCCCCTGACGCTTTCGCGCTGATGAACTGGTTTAAAAAACTGCTCGGGCTAAATCCATCGACGTCAACGTCGCCACGCCCTCTCAAGGCACTGCGTGGCGGAATCGTTGATCGCGACGAGGAGTTCCAGCGGCTGCGTGAACGCCTCATTGCGACCGACCGATTACTTACGGCTCCAATCGTTGAACCGGTCCGCCCCATTCGTCAAAAGCGTCTTGCGGATCCTTTTCAGTTTCTAGGCCACGGTGTCTCTTCGCGACTACGCGAGGATGATGGTGAGATCGAACGGATTCGAGAGTTCAAGCTTCCCGAGTGGCGTACGCCGCGGGACGTCGCTGATGGACTTGGAATCACGACAAGGCAACTGCACTGGCTCGCGTATTTTCGATCTTCGGTTCGATCGACCCACTACGTCTACTTCGAGATCGAGAAGTCGTCCGGCGGAACTCGAACACTCTCGGCACCGAGACCGCTGATGGCGGCTTGTCAGCGTGTCATTAAGTCCGAGATTCTGGATCGGTTACAGACTCATGAAGCTGCTCACGGATTTGTACCCGGACGAAGTATTCTGACTTCCGCGTCGTGCCACGTTGGACGAGAGATTGTCGTCAACATGGATCTGCGGGATTTCTTCCCATCAATTGGATTCGTGCGTGTCCGAGGTTGGTTTCAATCGCACGGCTATTGTTCGAGAGTTTCGTCGCTGCTCGCTCTACTTTGCACAGATGTCATTCGAAGCCCGAGGATCGATTCCGTTGGTGCCACCGTCTGGGATTCCGGCGAAGGCGAAACTCCGTCTCTTCCACAAGGAGCTTGCACCAGCCCGGCGATTAGCAACCTCATTTGCAGTTCATTTGACCGCCGTGTGAGTGGTTTGGCAACGAAGCTTGGCTGGACTTGGACGCGCTACGCGGACGATCTGACCTTTTCGGCGAACCACCCTGAGTCAGAAGGCGTCGGTTACTTGATGCATCGCATACGCGGCCTTGCCGCCGAATCGGGTTTCAAGATCAGCGAGGGCAAGACACGGGTCCAACGGCGTCACCAGCGACAGAATGTTACAGGCTTGACGGTTAACGACCGGGTCTCGGTGAATCGAAAGACGAGACGGAGAGTGCGCGCGATTCTTCATCAAGCGAAGATGAGTGGGCTTTCGGCACAGAACCGCGATAACCATCCCGACTTTGCGCAGTATCTCCGAGGCTTGATCGCACACATCGCCTACACGAACCCGGAGTTGGGAGCCAAGTTGGCTGCGCAGCTTGATGAAATCACGCATGGAACTTAGTCAATTCATCGAAGCGATCCACGGAGGTGCCGCAATCAAGTTGCAGCCTTCCACAATGTGGAACTCACCAAGCGATGCGGATCGAGAGCGTTCTGAATCGCTCTTGCGCGATGCCGATCGGGTTGCCGCTTTACATGCCCCAGGAGCCGCAGTGGAACTTTCATTGGAGGCATCGATTTGGTCGGCCACCGTCCTGCGCTGGTTGACGGCAATGATGCTCGATCGTGTTCAATCGGAAATCGGTTTACCTGAGACGTTCCAGAGTTCACAGCCTTCGATCAAGGATCCCATGTCTCATTGGTCGGTTGATCTGATGTTCCGATTCTTGCCTGATTTGAGGCGTCGATCGAGTTCAGGTACGCACGAAGACCCACTGACCGGCACGATCGACGAAGTCGCCAAAGCGTGGCCGCTCTCGTCGGGAGTCCGTCT
>JBCCOI010000048.1:0-21409 GCA_039025515.1 Planctomycetota bacterium | reverse complement strand
GATTCAACCAACTCACGACAGCGTTGACATCCATCGAGACGACTCTGCATGGAATCGTGCGTCGCCTCTCCGATCGACGTTCGATCAAGCCATTGACGCCACGTGTCTCTTGCGGGACATCCTCCAACGCAGTTTGTCATCGGCCGGTCTCCGCATCTTCCTCGAGCGATGAGATCTGCTCCACTGCCGATCTCAACCGTTTGAGCAAACGGCTTCGAATCGCGTAGACCGAACCGATGCTTTGATCGAACTGTGCTGCGACATCGGGAATTGACATCCCTTCGATGTGCGACTGCCAAAAGACCTGCCAGTGCAAATCGTCGACACCAGCCTGAACGCGCAACGCCGCCAATCGAAAAACGTGTTGGCGGTGCTCCGCTTCCCAACGTTCGCGAGCAAAGTCGTTGGGGTGGGGCCGGCCGACCATGGAAAGTTGGTGGCTCGTGCCACCGGTGCCGCGCTGTTTGAGCTGTCGCGTTACAAGATTCAAAAGCGCGTTTCGCGCGACTCGACACAGCCACGCTCGAAACCGTGTCGGTCTTGCATCGGCTTGTATGCGTCGCTCTCCATCCGCGCCGGATGCCCATCGACCCGCGGCACGAAAGACGCGAGACATGACTTCGGCAACCAACGCTTCGGCATCACTGTGCTGCAGGCCCTCCGAACGTGCGAAGCGATAGATGACCGGCCGATAGAGCTCGTCGAATCGGGCCCAAGCCGCTTCATCCGAACGGTCGCCCAAGCGGTGGACGAGTGTCGGTTCGGTATCGGGCCAGGATGACATGGAAACGCTGGGGCTCTGGGACGGCGAAAACATCCGTTCTCTACCAAGACCCGCCCAAATTAGCCGATCTGACAGCAAAACCGAAAAATCGGCTTCGATTTTCTGCCGCCGCTAGCCCGAGACACCTTCGACACGATTTGACCGGGCACTCTGGCCGGCCGGAGACGCTCGCTGCATCTCACGCATTTCTTCACGCAATTCCTGCTCGGTCATCATCAGCGACTTTTCAAAATGCCACCACTGGAGGGCGAAGTCAGCCACCGAAAACATCAGCATTACGCCTCCAGACCAAACCACGCACCGCACCAGCAATCCAAAAACAGCCGACCCGAGCTGGGCAAGCGGAAGTCCGGGTAGCGACACGATCTCGTACAAGCTGGCTCGTACCAAAAGCGCCGCAGCAACCAGCATCGTGATCACTTGCAGCACACGAATCATGAACTCGGTAAGCGACTTCGCACTCAGTAGCAAAGTCATTCTCGCAATCGGCGAGAGCTTCTCCAGTGAAGGTTGCAAACGCTGAAACCGGGCCTGAAACCGGCGAGGCAAGACTCGAATGGAGAGCACGATCACCATGCAGCCGGTCAGCCAGGGCAGCAACAACGACCCGGCTTGGAGCAACGTCCTTTTGAAACGGATAGCGTTTTCTGTAGCATCCGATTGAGAAGATGGAAAAGCGAGTGCCTCCGACATCAGCTGGCTCAAGCCTGCGGCGAGTCGGGGGCCGAGCCACGAAAGCACCATGCACGACCCCAGAATGAGCAGGCTTGATTGCACGGCATCGAGATTGGGCGACCTACCCTGCTCTCTCGCACGTTGTCGTTTCCGAGGTGTCGGCGGGTGGATCCGTTCGCTCATCAACGAAAATGCTCCGACAGCACACGCAATTGATCCGCGATTGTGTGGTCAAAAAACAAGCCCGCCGTGCCAATCGTGAACGCGAGAATAATGAGCAACGAAAGCATGTTGGCATTCATCCCAATGGCAAACACATTGAGATGCGGTGTGATGCGACTCACCAAAGCGACCGCCAGATTGCTGATCAAAAGACAAATGACGACGGGCGCGGAAAGTCGCAAGCCACAAGCGGTCGCATTCGCCAAGCTTCCGACCAGGACACCGGTGACCGAGTCCGCATCGAGCCCGGTTCCCGCAGGAAGCACTTTGAAGCTATCAAGCATCGCGTCCAGGAACAGTCGATGGCCACCGCTGAGCAAGAAGAGGGCGAGCATCAATAACACGACCAAACGAGAAATGGCGTTCGTCGATTCGCCGGTCGCCGGGTCTGCCGTTTGCCCGAGCCCGATGCCACTGACGATGGAAATCAACTCACCCGCAGAGCGCATCGCCACAATCATCAGCTGAACAACGCTGCCGAGCAGACTGCCAAGCAACAGTTCTCGACCCGCGGCAATCATAAAGTCGATCCAGTCGACCGTCGACGCGAGACCTGCCGGTTGCGATGAAACAACGGACGGCGTGATCGAACATGCGATGACGAAGACCAACCCGACCTTCATGCGAAGATCCATCCCCGACATCAGCGTCGGCAGGGCAAGGAAGAACCCGAGGATCCGCAGCGCAATCCAAGCGAATGAGACGACGAATGGAAGCCACCAGGTCGAATTCGTTAAAAGGAACTCAGGTATTTGATTCATCGTGCGCCAGTGTTCCGGGAACGCCTGCTACCGCAAGCCTCTAAAAACTGGCACCGGCGAACATCGCTCGACTGAACTCCATCAACCGCCCGAACATCCACGGCAAGCAGATCAGCAACACCAACGAACAAGCGATCAGCTTCGGCACAAACGAAAGCGTTTGATCTTGGACCTGAAAAAGCGTCTGCAAAATACCCGTCAACAAACCACTCAAAAGCCCGATCGCCAAAACCGGCGTTGCCAGCACGGCGGCAAGAAGAAGCGCTTGTCGGCACAATTCCATCGCGTCCATTGTCTGCATCTGCGTTAACCTCCGACCATCAACGAAACAGAATGAATCGCGCTCGCGCCCACCTCATAGCTGGCCTCACCAACGCTTTGGCTGCTGTCTTGACCGAAACTCGCGAGCAACATTCCAACCACCAAATGCCAACCGTTGACCATCGCAAAAAGCAGTAGCTTTAGCGGCAGCGAAATCATCGCCGGCGGCAACATAAACATGCCCATCGACATGGTCACACTGGCAACCACCAGATCGACGACCAGAAATGGCAAGTAGATGCTGAATCCCATCAGGAACGAAATTTTGAGTTCGCTGATCACGAACGCCGGCAACAAAGCTTGAATCGGAACGTCGCCAAAACTCTCCGGTAGTGGCTCGTCGGGAAATGCATGCCGAAAGAATAGTGACACATCGGCGTGATTCCCCGCGGCGGCAATTTGGCGGGACATGAATCTGCGAACAGGCAGCGCGCCAGCCTCATAAGCTTCACTGACCGACATTTCGATCGCCGGATCGCGGTACGGTTTGATCGCATCGTGGTAGACGCTGGACCAAACGGGCGTCATCACCAACAGCGTCATGAAGAGCGAAACGCTGGTCAATACTTGAGTCGGAGGCAGCGTCTGCAGCCCAATTGCTTGCCGCAGCAACGTCAACACTACGATGATGCGAACGTAACAGGTGGACATCAGCAGAATCGCAGGAGCGAGACTCACCACCGACAGCGCCAAAATCGTCCGCAAGCTTCCGCCGACATTTTCGGGACTGGCCCAGGATTCCTCACCGCCGGCCAGCGTCTCGATGACGTCGGGTGCTAGCGTCATTGGCATCCGTGTCACCAGCCGCGGAGCTTCGAACTGGGATTCCGGAACCGGTGCGTTTCGCTTCGCAGCATCGGTTTTCGTTGCATCGTTTTTTGCCGTATCCGGCAGGGCTGGCTCCCCTGCCCTGCCCCGTTGGACTTGGCCAACAGCGATCCAGCACGACACAAGTATCAGAAGAATTCGACTCACGGCTTCCTGCAATCACAAACGCTAGCGGTCTGTCACGATCAAAACTGGGGCGAGCGGTAGCGGAAACCTTCAGAGATTTCCTTTTCGTCAATCAAGGCCACAACGCTTGGTGCGTTCTGCCTCAAGACTGACCTTTGAAACACCGCTAGCGTCCTGCTCGCAGTCGCTTCGGCCACTCGCACGTTTGACTTTAGGAAAATACTCCTAAAACCGGAAAGATGAGTCAGCGACCTAATTCAGTTTCACGCCGTAGTTTCACGATTGGTCGGCCGATTCGAAACGTTTTACAAAGAAGCCGACGGCCATCAGCCCGGCCATGCAGGTGAGTACTGAGAACAGATAGAAGTTTGAGAAAAACGCGATCGAGAAATAGAGAATGACGCCGATAGCCGCCGCGATCCGAGGCGACAACAGCCAGAGGAACGCCCCCGCCAAAGTCTCAACCACAATCACGTTTCGGCTGTACCACGTTGAAATCTCCCGCACAGTTTCAACCGCATAGTTTTCACGCAGGTAATTGAAGACCCAATAGTTACGCTCGCGGAAATAGATGTCATAGAAGACTTCACCTGACCAATATTCCGGCGTCCACTTGCCGACGGCCCCGCCCAGCAAAACCATTGAACCAATCACTCGCCCGAGAAACGCGCCACGACGCATCAAGTGATACGGCTCATCAATATCCATCCGGGTGGCGAACCAGAACGACCAAATCGCAGCCCAACAACTGGTCGCGAATGTCATGTCGTTGTAACTGGCTTGATGAATCAGAAGAATTGCTAGGCAGCCGACTAAGCAGGCTCCAAAAAGCTTACGTAGCACGGGAAGCATCCCGGCAACACCCAAGACAATTGCCGCGAGAGAACCAAGATACGCGTACCGGACTACTTCGGCAGACTGCAACCAAGTCGGAAAAAAAGAATCCTCAATCTGGTAGCGATGGTAGACTTCATCCGCCAACAGAAAGTACTCGTACTTCCAGGCCAAACCGACGAACAACGTGGCCTGCACGAGAAGGTATGCCGAGATGACGCGGCCACTGCCTGGCGGAGGCAACTCGATCGATTGTTCGGAGCTCGAATTCTTCGTTTCGACCATTGTTGCGTCCGCCATCATTCACCATCCGTGGAGAGCAGGCGTTCCAGATCCGCATCCATCAAAGTCTCGGCAGTCTCATCATCCGGCGACAGAAAACGCGAAGACTGTCTGATCCACTCGAACCGACCCTCACCGACCGGCTTGGCATGAACTTTGGTTTCCAACGTCTGCCCGCGATACGAAGACCTGACCGTCAACCATCGATCCTGCCCCGACTCGAGCATTACATAGCGTGAATTCGCGAAAGTGAGGATCCGGACTGGGAAGTGATTGATGTAGCGGGGACGGCGGGTATCGAGCACCGGTGTCACCAAGTCTTCCGGCAGATCGCGAACCTCGTATTCGTTGGCGAAGTTGTACATGGCTGGGATCGGAGCCTGCATTGCCCACTTCACGTAGGAATCCGTTTCCAAATGAAAACGCTTCATCGTGACTCGTGCGAGTTCCGGGTAGAACGGCATCAGCACTAACCAAACGGTCACCACGCAAACGAGAACAACGATTCCGACAAAAAGTGGGTCTCGCCGACTTTGCTTGTGTTGTTCCATCGTTTCACTCGACTTTCGCTGCCGAAAAGGAAGGAACCACCGGTTCCATTGAACTCTAGGCTACCGTTTAGCGACACACATCTCCTACCATTTGATCGACCAACGCTTCCACTGAAACGCGGACCAGAAAGCAACTTTCTTGGTCTTTCGCGGTATTGTTTGCCCGTCACCTGAAATCCCCCCATGGTCGCCTGCCAAGATTTACCACATGTCGAGCAGACTGGATGGCCGTGGACCGACGAATGCGGCGAAACTGGCGACTCCGCGGATGGGCACTCCGAACCCATCCTAGTGGTGACCCCCAGTTTCAACCAAGGCGAGTTCATCGAAGCGACTCTACGCTCCGTGCTGTTGCAAAAGACGGATTCGGTCCGATACGTCGTCGTTGACGGCGGCAGCAACGATAGGACTCCGGAGATCCTCGAGCGTTATCGCCCCTGGATCGATGAGCTGATCATCGAACCCGATGGAGGCCAAAGTGATGCGATCGTGAAAGGAATTCAAGCGACGGATCGCGGTTGGTTCAATTGGATCAACTCGGACGACATACTCGCACCAGGTGTGCTAGAAATACTCAGGCGGCGATCAGCGGCGGAATGCCAAATGGTGACCTTCCCGGTCGAGGTCCTCGGCGACGGGCCCACTTACCAAATCGCTAATCGGAATCTGTCCGCAGAAACCATGTTGCTCGATGGTGACTATTCATTCGCTCAACCGGGATGCTGGCTTCGGTTGGAAACACTGCGCGACGTTGGCGAGATCGATCGGAATCTTCAGTACGGATTCGATTGGGATTTGATGATTCGCTACCTGGCTTCGCATCCGATCATTCAGGGTCGGGACGAGGTCGGCGCCACATTCCGCGTACACGACGCCTCCAAGACTGCGACCGAAAACCTAAAGGATCAACACGAGAACGCGTTCGAACTCGAAAACGCTCGGATTTGCGAGAAGCTCGGTAGCATGCTCCCCTCGGAACTCGCCGGCCTCGCCCAAAAAGGAAGGCAACGGAGAATTTGGCGACACCGTGTCGCCGAAGTCTTGGACGACCAAAGTCTGCGTCCGCATACCGCGCTTGCAATGCTCTTTCGTGAAGCGATGAAGTCACCAAAGACACGCTTCGGCCGAAGGACTTGGATGAGTAGCCTCCGACTGCTGTCGCGATACGTCCGTCCGAACGTGCATCAAAGCCAGAGAGACTAGCGCTTCGCGTCAACCGGTGGCTTTCGCACACCGGCAAGAATCTGTCGCCCGCCGGGCTATCACTTGTGGGCAATCAGTATGAGGCAATGAGTCCCCATGCCTGCGAACTCATTTCGTCGTCCACAACCAACCGCGCCACTTATCCTTCGTTGATCAATCGAATCGCTATTTCTCGGACTTGTTGGGGGTTGGCGTTGGCATTCTTCTTCCTCGCTTGACCGATCAACGCTCCGACCGCTTTCATGTTGCCATTCTTCACGTCGTCAACGACTTTTGGATTCGCGTCCAGTAACTCCTGGACGAGCGATTCGATTTCGGACTCATCGACTGACTCAATTCCGAGCGATCGAATTGCGTCGCCAATCTCGCCGCCATTCTCTAACAGGTGCTTGAAGACGTCGCGGGCGCGATCGTTCGTCAGCTCTCCGGCCGCAATGCGGCGGAGCAACTCCCCGAGCGTATTCGCGCGGATCGGAAACGCTTCGATCTCACCCTCACCGTCCTTCAATGCCCGCATGACGTCTTGTTGAATCCAACTGCTCACACGTTTCCCGTCGCCACAAACCGAAGCGGCCGAATCGAAGTACTCGACCATCGCACGACCTTGCGAAACGATGACGTCGGCATCGTAGGCTTTGATTCCGTACTGAGTTTCCAGTCGATCGCGTGCTTGCTGCGGTGATTCTCCGAGCGTCTTGCGAATCTGGTCGACACGCTCGGAGGGGATGCGGACGGGTAATAAGTCGGGGTCCGGAAAATACCGATAGTCGGCGGATTCCTCTTTTTCACGCTGCTGAAACGTGATTTGCTTGACGTCGTCCCAGCCGAAGGTTCGCTTTCCTTGGTCCGCTATGGAGCGCCCGGTTTCTTCCCACTCGGCGTACTGACGTTCCACTTCGAAATCGAGCGCAGCCGCAACGTTACGAAAGCTGTTCATGTTTTTGACTTCCACGATCGGCGTTGCGATCAATTCGCCCGGCTTTTCGATGTGCAGATTCACGTTGGCATCGACGCGCAAACTGCCCTCTTGCATCTCACAATCGGAAACACCCAGGTGCACCATCGTTTCCTTTAACTTGGTGAGATAGGCCACAGCCTCGTCGCTGGTCCGCAAGTCTGGTTCGCTAACGATTTCAAGCAACGGCGTTCCACAACGATTCAGATCGATGCGGCTGCTGGTGATGCCACTGGCTTCATCATGCATGCTTTTGCCGGCATCCTCTTCCAAGTGAGCTCGCGTGATCGCGATACGCCGCGTTTCACCCGGACGCGCGGGATCATCGATCGACACCAATCCTCTGGCACAAATGGGTAAATCGAACTGGCTGATCTGATAGCCCTTCGGCAGATCAGGATAAAAGTATTGCTTCCGGTCCCACTTGGTCAGCGGCGGAATCTCACAATCGATCGCCAAACCGGCACGGATCGCCAGTTCGACTGCTTCTTCGTTTAAGACGGGCAAAGCACCGGGCAAGCCGAGGCAGACCGGACACACCTGAGTATTCGGCGGGCTGCCAAACTTGGTGAGGCAACCGCAAAACAACTTTGTCGCCGTCTTGAGTTGGACGTGGACTTCCAACCCGATAATGGTGGTCGTGGGGAACATCACCATCGCTAATTTCCTGCCTGTTTGGATGGTCGCTTCGAATGAAAGTCGGTGATGGATTGATAAGCCGAAGCCGCGAAAAACAACCGTGATTCTTCGAGCGCAGGTGCTTGCAGTTGGATCCCAAGCGGTAGCCCGCGCGAGTCAAATCCGCCGGGCAACGCGATCGCCGGGACGCCGGCAAGGTTCGCGCCGACGGTAAACAGATCGCACAAATACATCTGCAGTGGGTCGTCGACCTTATCGCCCAACTCAAACGCGGGCGTCGGTGTCACGGGACCGAGCATCAAATCGACTTGCGAGAAGGCGGCGTCGTAGTCACCGCGAATCAGTCGCCGAACACGAAGGGCCTTGTTGTAGTACTGATCGCTGTAGCCTTCAGATAGGGCGTAAGTACCGATCATGATTCGGCGTTTGACTTCCGCGCCGAAACCCTCACCGCGACTTCGACAATACATCGACACCAAGTCGCTTCCGCTTTCGCTACGGTATCCGTAGTGAGCTCCATCGAACCGCGAAAGATTGCTGCTGGCTTCACTCGGTGCAATCACGTAGTAAGTCGGCACCCAGTAGTCACGGTGCGGCAAATCGATGTCCACCACTTCTGCCCCGAGTTCCTCAAACACGCCGGACGCGTCGTGGACCGCTGCGCGAATCGAATCGGCGACCCCATCGGTTTCCATCGCTTGACGCAGAACACCGATTCGCACACCGCGAAGATCGTTGCTGGAAAGTGCATCGACGTAGTCGGGGACTGGCTGATCCAATGATGTCGAATCACGAGGTTCAAAACCGGCGATGGCTTGCGTTAGTAAGGCACACTCCCTTGCGGACCAAGCAAAGGGACCGACTTGATCGAGACTGCTGGCGAATGCCACCAAGCCATATCGGCTCACACGACCGTACGTCGGTTTCATTCCCGTCAAACCACAGAAAGCGCTCGGCTGACGGATCGATCCTCCCGTGTCCGTGCCAAGGCTTAGTGGCGCGGTCTGGGCCGCCACCGCCGCAGCAGAACCGCCGCTACTTCCCCCGGCGGTAAAACGCTGGTCCCAGGGATTGCGTGTTACACCGAAGACGCTCGTTTCCGTGCTAGCGCCCATCGCGAATTCATCCATGTTGGTCTTGCCGAGTATCACCGCATCCGCGGCGCGAAGTCTTTCGACGACGGTTGCGTCATACGGCGGCCGAAAGTCCGCGAGCATCTTGGACGAACACGTCGTCGGCAAATCACTTGTGCAAAGAACATCCTTTACGGCGACGGGAACACCGGCAAGGATCCCCAAAGGTTTTCCGGCGCGACGTTTTTCGTCTACCGATGCGGCAGTCCTTAGAACCAACTCCTCATCGAACGATGTATACGCGTTGTGAATCGGCTGCGAAGCTTTGACCGCTTGGAGCGCGTCGGTCGCGATCTCTACCGCTGTTCGCTGTCCATCGGCTTGTTGTTGAAGCAGTTTGAAAGCGGAGTCGAGCATGAAAGGCACACCGGAAACAATCTGGACGGGTTGCGAAAACTGCGAGTCCCGAGAGTATCCAGCATGCGTTCGAGATCGCCTAGTGGAGCGTCAGATCTTGAAATACGTGCCTTCAAGGTGCAGAAACTGCGGGCAGTTCTATGGTCGCGACGCAACCCGCAAGACCACCGCTCAATCGAATCGTCGCATCATGCAATTGTGCGACCCGGTAGGCCCGGCATAGCCCCAACCCCAGTCCCCTGCCCGCCTCGCGACCGCAAAAGAAAGGATCAAACGCGTGAAGCGATTCCTTCGCACTCAGGCCCGGTCCACTGTCAGCGACGTGCAGCATCCAAGTGGTAGAATCCTGGTCATGAATCGCTTCGTGTGACCCTTCCGAGCCGACTTGCTCCGTCGAGATCACGATCGTGCCGCCTTCACCAATCGCTTCAATCGAATTTCGCACCAGCACTCGAACGGCTTCGAACAACATTGCACGGTCACCGCGAACCCACGCGGCTTCAGAGGATGTTTCCGTCAGCAAGCGTATGTGACTTTCTTCGGCAACGTCAGTGAACTCTTCCTTGGCACTGTGGACAAGCGAATGCAAGTCAACGGCCCGTTTACTTGGTTCCGGAGGATTCGCGAAGAACATCAGTCCGGCAATCATCTCGTGTGCGCGATAAACCTGGGCGACGATCTGGCGAAGCGAGTCTTGTCGTTTTGGGTCCGTTTCCTCGTGTTCCAAAGCTTGCGCGCGGGCCGAGATGTTCGCGAGCGGATTGTTGATCTCGTGGCTCAGGCCGTAAGCAAGCTCTTTCGCCGCCGCCATCTTTCGCTTCGTTGCCAGCCTCTCAATTGCATCTTCCGTTTCCAGTTCCCTCCGTTTGCCACGCGCAATGCGCTGAAGCAGCCGCGCCCCCGCGTTCGCATCACGCGAGTTCCGCGAGGCCTTGTCGAGCAACACCCTTGGCAGACTCGGTATCGCGCTGCCGGGAAGCGTGGGTGTTTTCACGTGAAGCCATTCCGTAAGCGATTCGCTCCAGTCGCTCGGTTCTCTTGTGAGCGTCCGGGCCATCAACCGCGACCACTTCAGCTGATCACTCGGCTGAATCTCAGGTGCAGCCAAAATCCAATCACCTCCTGCGCACCGCGTCAACAAAGATGTGCAGGCGGATTCGGCAAGCTCAAGCTCCGACGCAATGTGCGTCTCCTTCAATTCGAGGAGCGCATAGAGAAAGAGCGGTGGGTCGGACAACAGGGTCCGCGCTAGATTGCGGCGCGCGACGCCGAGAAGATTCCCATCACCATCGACTTCCGACATCGCCAGTCCGAGCCCATTCATTGCTCGATCAGACAGCGGTAACCAACAACGATGGTCGCCAAGACGGATGTCGGGTAGCAGTCCCCACCAGCCCTGTCCACGCTCCGTGCGGGTCGTGCTGCGGAGGTTCGGCGAGTTGTCGGAACTGGCGACCGCCGTCATTTAGCCGGCAACATTGCGTTCCATTTCGAGCAACTCGCACGCTCGAAGCACCAAGTCATCGATTGCAAACGGCTTCTGCATGAAGTCATTCGCGCCCGCTTCTTTAAGTGCGTCGACCTTGCTGTGCTCCACCATCCCCGAGATGCAAAGAATCTTCACCATGTCGAGTGCCGGATCGCTGCGAACTCGCTGGCAAACCTCCTTCCCATTGATGTCGGGAAGCATCACGTCGAGCACGACCAGGTCCGGTCGAAATTCCTTAACGCCCATCCCGGCATCAAATCCGTTGTTCGCCGTTCGGATGTCAAACTGACCGTCCCGCTCGAAACCGTCACGCATCAGCTCGACCAAGTCCTGATCATCATCGACGATCAGTAGCTTTTTCTTGCCGCTCTCGAGCGCATCGGTTGGGATGCCGTTGTCCTTCATGAACAGATACAGCTGGTCTCGAGGGATTCTCCGAAACTTGCTGCCAGGAACCCGAAACCCTTTCAGCGAACCGTTGTCGAAACAACGAATGATCGTTTGCTGGCTAACCTTGCAAATCTTCGCCGCTTCGCCTGTCGTAAAGACCGTCTTTGTGGTCATCGCAGAAACCATCCTCCCTGCAGGACGAGCCGTTTCCCAACCTGTGCGTTCCAATAGGTCAGTCCGCCGTCGAACTCACCCGGTGAGATGTTCGCTTGAGACCCTCGAAAGCACCTCAAGCTTTGTGCCGATCACCTAACCAGCACCACACGTCGTCTTTTAGCAAAAGCCCCACGCTTGCACACAAGAGCATTCCGCTACCAATTTGTGTGAAAAACGCAGGCACTAGCAACCTCCGAATTGCTCTGAATTGCCAGCTTTGCCTTGGCCGCGAATCTTACCAAATACCCCTAACCGGTCAAGGTAGGTATGAACAAGCGAACTACCATCATTGCGTTATCGCAGAAAGTCCACTCGGGCCCAGAACGGGCGCTTGCGATCCGCCCGTTGGCGAGTGTCTTCCAAGAGTGTTTTGACTTCACCGTCGTAGTTGATGCGCACCGGCACGCTGGCACCTTTTCCACGAACGACAACGGTTTCATTCAGTTCGATACCCATGCCGGGTCTCAACCAAAGCGTATAACCCTCGCTCGGCAGTGAATTCACGCGTATCGTGTTCCCACCACCGATGGTCGCATTGATTTCCCCGGTGACGATACGTTTGGCCGCCTTGTCCCAGAGGATCGGGTTCAAATCGATGAGTGGTTTTAGCGGGCCGAGTTCCATCCACCAAAAATACTGGTCCCCCGTTCTCATGGTGCGGTGGTCAAGTTCTGTCGGAATCTCGCGCCGGACATGAAGCGGAGCATTCATCCATTCGAAGAGCGTCGGAATCTCTTCGTAGAAGTCTTCTCGGCCACGACCGCGATACATCACGACGGTTACGTCGTGGCGGACGTGCATCAGGTTGTCCAGCTCCGTACCCATTCGAACGAGCGGAGCCGGCGCGGGTCCCGCTGAATCACCCATGACAAAATACATCGGGACGGTCTTTGCATTGTGATAATAATGCTGCATCGTCTTCGAAGGCTCGCCGTTGATGCTGATCATGCCCGCCCAGTGCTCGGGATGGGACAAAGCGATATCCCATGCTGCCGTCGCGCCCTCTCCGTGTCCGGCCAAAAAGATGCGATCGGAATCGATGGAAGCATGACGCATCGCATGACGCATCGCGGCCAGCACTTTATCGTGCTCGCGAGGCGTGAACTCATAAAACCGTTGCCCGGGGCGGTACCATAGCGGCGAGACGACGATGTACCCGTGTCGCGTCGCGTAACCGTTGCGGGCCCCAAGCTCCTTGAAGTAATCGCCGGCCCACCACGAGAGTTCTTGTTCCGGTAAAGCACCCGGCGGTGCCAGAACCAGCAGACAGGGATACTCTCGCAGCGGGTCATATTCCGGCGGCAACTGAATGATGTAATCGGGCTGCCGCGCCACGGTCCGAACCTGTTCGTCACCGGCCAATATGCCGATCCGGTGGAGGCCCTCAATTTCCGCATCCGCAGAATTCGCGGGCCAATCTTTCACGGGCTCGAGAAACGGCAGCAATCTATCGATGTACTCCGCCTGCGATCCTTCCATCCCTTTGAGCAGTTCGATGATCGCATCCCGGCGAACCGCATCCGCCGTCCCCAAATATTCGGCAACCAAATCACGAACTTGAACGAGTGATTCGGCCACAACCAAGTTTGCTTCACCCGACCCAGGCCCCATCAACCAACCAGAAATCGCCAATGCAACGCGGCTGTCGAGCGCAACATTCTCGGCGCCACGAAGTCGCGTGTAGTCACTGAGCCTCGGCAGGGTGGCGGGACTGAGCCCGCGTTTGATTTCGTCAAAGATCACTCGCAATGCGGCCGAGCGATCGGCGGGCAGTTTTGACAAATCCTCTTCGAGAGAGACCAAAATCTTTTCAACATCTTTTTCAGCATCGAGAAGGTTCTGATAGGCGACTTTGACCTCTTCACGCTTGGTCCGCCCGACTGCATTCATCGGAAAACGTTCGTAAACGCGTTTGGCGTAAGAAAGCTGACCAGCCTTTGCACGCAGGGCGGCCTCATCGAGAAGCTGCGCGGCTTGCCGCTGAATAATCCCGACCAACTGCGCCCCCATGTCGGCCAGCTCATCCGGAAAAGCCCGCATCGCGCGGACGAGTTCTTCCTCAGCGGCTCGATAGCGTTCTGCATCGATGAAGAAGCGAACCACATCCAGACGCTCTTTGATGTCATCTTGATCCATCCTGCCACGGAAGATGTTTTGCAACGTTTCATCCGTCAGCGAACGGGTCGAAATCCGCATGTCCCATTCGTATGCCGGTTTGGCCTTCAGTGCTTCCACCTTCGCATAGACCGCATTGATCTCCGTGATACCCTGGACGATGTCGATGACTTCTCCTTTAGGACCACGCATTGTGATCGTGCGATGACCGTAAGCATTAAACTTTGAGACCGCCAAAATGTCTCCGACAATTTGGACGTCTGTGCCGCTGGTAACGTCCTGTTTGAAATCGATCGTCCGTTGAAAGCCGCGCACTTCCTGCGGCGGACCGGCAACCATTCCCCTCCGGTGCACATAGACACGGCGGAGTCCATCGTCGACCAATAGGATCGGCCGGGCAGCACCCTGCCCTCCCGCAACTAACGCATTCTTTTTGAGTGACGGCAGATCCTGGAGAAATCCCTGTAGCGCAAGTCCGCTTTTGAGCACAACGCGTTGATCGGCGCTCGCATTGTCGAAACCCGCAACGAGCAAGAAGAGCCAGGCGAATGCTCCGATGGCGTATTTTCGAATTCGCGAATGACTTGTGCGCATGCGGAAACCCCTTTGGCTAGGAAGCGCAATAAGCGCTACGCAAAGATACGTTGCTGCAGCACGGCGCTGGACGTTTGTTCGCGAAATGCATCCAATTCACCGGCTTCAATCGGATTTCCAATCGCTGACGATTCACCATCAGCGTTGCCGGCCGGGACCAACAAAATCGCGAATGCGCGCCGCATCGAGCGGCCGATCGGGACCACACCGTCCTCCACCCATTGCACCGTTGGCATTGCACCGGCGACCCAATCTTCCCGCGACACACTCTGCCACCAACGCGACGAATCCGGCTCTTCACCAAACGTGTTGACGGCAACGGTTTCACTGACCGACGTCACGCGTGAGGGTTCGCCATCAACTGGATCAACGACGGTCATTGGCTGACGCACCTCCGTTTGGTTCACACTTGCCACCGGTGTCGGCGGCTGATTGGTTGCCCAACCGATCGCCAACGTTGCGGACGCAACCAGGACTGCCGCCATCGCCAGAATCAATCTTGAAGTCGTCCGGCCAGACGACTCGTTGTGAAGTTCCTGGGTACGAAGTGTCAGGTCGATCTCCGACCAAGTACTCAACGTTTGGGCACAGTGCGGACACTCCTCGGCATGGGCGATCAAGGCTTCGTCCGCCAACGGCGAAGAACGACCATCCAGAGTTTCATTGAGCCGATCGAGAAACTGCTCACAGTTCATCATGCACCCCTCCGACGTGTCGCGAAGACTTCTCGTTCCGACAGCTCATCGATCAATCTCTTACGAGCACGATGCACCAAGGTCTTGACAGTGCCTACCGGACAGTTCAGACGCTCGGCAATTTCGGCGTACGCCAACGCGTCTCGATGAAAGGCTTCGAAGGCGAGTCTTTGGCGAGGCGGCAGTTTGCGAATTGCCAAATCCATCTCTTCACGCATCGCCTCGGCAGACTGCCGCTCGACGGATGCCGAACTTGCCGGCTCGGCAACGCTTGTCAGCGGAGCATAGCGTTTACGACGAGCAAGTTTGGAACGCGAACGATTCCCGGCGACTGTGGCGATCCAAGGCTCCAACGGACGTCGTGGATCCCAGCGGTCAAGATATTTGACGATCCGGCTGAGCGTATCCTGTGTCGCATCCTCGGCATCTTCGCGATGCCGAAGGATCGCGAAACAAATTCGATACACAAAGGGCTGATAGCGGGCGACCAGGGTCGTCGTCGCGCCGGAATCTTGGCGGAGTGCCCGACGCGCGAGTGAGGCCCCCGACTCCTGATGTTCGCTGATTCGGTTGAGATGACTCAAACGGTTCTCCGGTTTTTGATCGTCGCCGACTCGCCGATCAACGCGATGTTATCGACGCGACAATCTCAACGACCACTGAAGAATCGTTTGAGTGCGTCATCGGCAGCCGCTTTCGAACTCTCTTTCATGGACTTCTTCAATCCGTCCGGAAGCTTGCCTTTTTTCTGCTTCTTTTGTTCTCGAAGTCTTTCCAGCAAAGAACTGTCGTTGACGGAAAGCTCGGTGCTGTCTTCAGCCGACACGACCGACGAGTCCTCTTCGGCCTTCTGTAAATCCTCCACGCGGAATTGCCGCGTATCAGGATCGGATAACTTTCGAACTCGATCGATCTGATCAGCTTCGTCAAGCCAACCCGTGACGTCGACTTCCTCGAAACGACTATCACCGCTCTCGACGGTCCGATTCGCGGCGTCGCCCACACCTTGGACCTGGGGCTTTTTGTTCCCTTGCAACCCGTGCTCGATGACAAGCTCGAACTGAAGCTTTCCGAGCTTCAAAACATCACCGGCGCTCACGATCTTTGCTCGATCCGCGGGCAGGCGTTTCTCATTGACAAACGTACCGTTGCGGCTCTTCAAATCTTGGATCAACACGCGACCCTCGCGGATGACCAGGATGCAATGCTTCCGGCTGATCGAATCGCTCTTCGGTCGCAGCTGGCAAGACTCACTTCTTCCGATCAGAAACTTATCTCCGGAGATCGGAATCTCAGTACCTTCGTGACTCCCCGTCATGACCTTGAGCTTCACTTGCATATGGCATCTCTTCCAGACTGGATGGTGCGGCGTTCATCGCTGCAATGAATCGGTGACTAGACGCCGCGGCGGCACACGGCGCACCAGAAGTATAAACACTGCGGAACCCTCGGAGAATGGCATTCCGCACCTTCGGTAAGCTTCTGACCACTCCGACAAGGGGGCATGGGTGTCTACACAAA
Source organism: Planctomycetota bacterium (assembly GCA_039025515.1). Taxonomy (GTDB): domain Bacteria; phylum Planctomycetota; class Planctomycetia; order Pirellulales; family Pirellulaceae; genus Stieleria. The sequence continues at coordinate 4,718 of JBCCOI010000048.1, read as the reverse complement.
AACCTTCACCCTCCCTGGGGAGGGTCGAGACGGCAACTTTTGACTCAAAATGCCTTCTCGGTTCGCCGAAACTCCTCCCCGCGTCGTCGCAAGCTCCTCCGCGACCTCCCAAGAGTGTGAATTAGTTGAGCGTTCTCAGTACCTGCTCGGCGATCGCCAATTCTTCGTCCGTCCTGACGACCAACGTGCGAATACGGCTTCCCGCAGTCGACAAATCGCAAAGATCACCGGGAAAATTGGCATTCATTTCGTCATTGATCTCGGTCCCCAGGAACGCCAATCTTACGCAAACCCGCGCTCGAATTTCGGGCGAGTGCTCACCGATACCTGCCGTGAAGATCAATGCGTCGAGGCCACCCAGGACGGCCGCAAACCCTCCAACCACCTTGGTGATTCGTCGAATAAACATCTCAACGGCGAGTTTCGCGTCCGCGTCTCCGTCCGCCTCACGACGAAGCACGACCCGCATGTCCGCGTCACCGCACAGACCCTTGAGCCCGCTCTGCTTGTTCAACGAGCCGTCAATCTCTTCAATCGACATGTCGGCATGCCGCATCATGTGAAAGATGATCGCCGGATCCAAGTCACCGGATCGCGTTGCCATCACCAATCCCTCCAGCGGCGTCATCCCCATGGACGTATCAACCGCGACGCCATCAATCGTCGCGGTCGCACTTGCGCCGCCGCCCAGGTGTAAGGACACCATGCGAACCGGTTCGCTTGCTCGACCGATCGCGAGCAAGGCTTTCTGAGTGACGTACTGATGCGATGTTCCATGAAAACCATAGCGCCGGACTCCGTGATCTCGAAACCAAGCTCCGGGCACCGCGTAGCGAAATGCTTCGGGAGGCAAAGACGTATAGAAAGCGGTATCGAAGACCAACGTTTGTGGCACGCACGCTCCCATCAATCCTTCGACAACCATCCTCGCGGCTGGATTATGAAGTGGAGCAAGTCCGTCAAGTCGACGCAGTTGCTTGATGACGGCTTCGTTAACCACCGTCGGTTCGCTGAAGCAGTCTCCTCCTTGGACGATCCGGTGCCCGATCGCCGTGATCGTTTCCATCCCAACTTCATCCATCACACGACGAGCCGCCGAGACGTGGTCCGCGGCGTCACCGCCCGGTTGCCCGATGCGATCGACCAAACCGTCGGTACGCGCAAAACCATTGCTCGGATCGAAGAGTGAGTACTTCAGCGTTGTGCTGCCGACGTTGAAAACCAGGATCGTCATGACGACTCCGAGTGGGCTTGGACGGCAGTGATGGCAACGGTGTTGACGATGTCGGTCACCGTGCAACCACGCGAAAGATCGTTTACGGGACGATTCAGTCCTTGTAGCACCGGCCCGATTGCGGTCGCACCCGCAGAACGCTGAACCGCCTTGTAGAGATTGTTACCCGTATTGAGATCCGGAAAAATCAGAACCGTTGCGCGACCAGCCACTTCGCTATTCGGCATCTTCTTTTGCGCGACGCTCGGATCGACTGCGGCGTCATACTGAAGCGGGCCTTCTACGAGCAAGTCTGGTCGACGCTGGCGAACGAAATGAGTCGCACGCCGTACTTTGTCGACGTCAGCACCCTGACCGCTTTCACCGGTCGAGTAAGACAGCATGGCGATCCGCGGTTCGATGCCGAATTGCATCGCCGTCTCAGCGCTGCTGATGGCAATCTCGCAAAGCTGTTCATCGGTCGGGTTGGGGATCACCGCGCAGTCGCCATAAACAAGCACACCTTGCTTGAGGCACATCAAAAACACGCTGCTTACCACGTCAACTTCGGGCCGTGTCTTGATGAACTCGAACGCCGGGCGAATCGTGTTGGCGGTCGTGTGCGCAGCACCGGAAACCAAACCACCTGCCAACCCCCGATGGACCATCATCGTGCCGAAGTAGGTGGCATCGAGCATCCGATCACGTGCGACATCCAGCGTGACGCCGCGGTGTTGACGCAAACGAAAGTACTCTTCCGCGAAAGGCTCTGCCCAGGGACTCGATTGCGGATCGATGACTTCCAATCCGTGATCCGGAAGCGTCACTCCGGCTTGCGATGCCGCGTGAGCGATCTTGTTGGCGTCACCCAAAAGCACGAGGTCGGCAACGTCGCGGCGATGAAGCACGTCCACCGCCTGCAAAATTCTCGGCTCCGTACTTTCGGGGAGCACGATTTTGACGCGCTGCTGTCTGGCGCGTTCGATCAATGAGTGCTCAAAAAGCATCGGCGTCATTCTCTGCGGCGACGGTGCTTGAATCCGTGTCGCAAGTGCGTCGGTATCAATGTATCTCTCAAACAGGCCGATCGCCGAGTCGATTTTGCGAGGCGCGTGCTCGCCGATTTCCGCGCGAACTTCGGCAGCCTTCGCTGCCGCGGTGTACGTGTCGTCTTGAACACTCAAAATCGGAAGTGTCGGGCAAAGCTCGATGAGCCTGCACACGGAATACGGCGGAAGAATTCCACCGGTCAACACGACACCGGCGGGAGCCGGAACTTCACCTTGTGAGCTGGACAACAAGCAGCCGACGATGATGTCGGACCGATCACCAGGCGTCATTATCAAGCTCGAATTGGAAAGACGATCCAAGAAACTCGGCAACAACATCGCAGCCACCGTTCTTCTCGAAACCTCTCGATCAAGGCTCGCTTCCTCTCCGGAATACAACTTGGCGGAAAGTCCGACTTGAATCTCCCGAATCGTCGGCTGACGCAGAAGAGGTTCTTCCGGCAAAAAGTACACCGGCGCAGTGGAATCGAGTGACGCATCTTGGCACGCATCGTAAAGAGTGCTTGCGTCCTTGTCGGGCACCTGATTGATAATCGTTGCGACCAATGTGCCGCCATGGTCAATAAAGGAGTCGTTTCCAATCCGCACCGACTGAATGCATTCTTCGATCGAACGCGTTCCCATTGCATAAACGGCCAGGATCCGACAACCAAGGTTGACGGCGATATCGGCATTGAGTTCGAACTCGAGCGTTGGCGCGAGCCCTTGATAGCTGGTGCCTTCCACGACCACAAAGTCGGCCTCGGACTCGAGCGACTTGAAACGCTGCTGAATTCGTTGGATCAACTGGCTGTACCGGTCCGCCGCGAGTAGGCGACGTGCTTCGGCTCGCGTCACGCCCATCATCGAATCGAACGAATGGGTCAGCCCATATCGTTTCCGCATCATGCGGATGCTTTGGTCTTGTTCGGGCCCGACACGTACGACCGGACGAAAAAACGCGACGCGATCGAATCGACGTGACGCGAGCTCCATCAAGCCGAGTGCGACCATCCGTTTACCCGTCGCGTTGCCACTGGTTCCGACGTAGAGACTGCGATGATTCACTGAGACTTCCGCGCGGTTGATCGAGAATTCAAAAGGAATCCGCGTCAGCAGCAACCAAGAATGACCCCGCCAACGATCGAGTTGCAATTGTGCGCGCGAAGCAGGATTGCGGCGACACCCCCTGAGGGCGGAAGCCGCGCCTGGGAACTAAGTTCCACCTTCCGTTCGGAATCCTGGCAAGCCGCACTCCGCACCCGTGTGCTCGCGTGGCGGGCGGGCCTTGCGACAGCCTGACGCTGTGAAATCTTCTCTGGTTGACAATAGAATGTGACTCCATGTCAACCAGAAATCGAAGGCACGCGTGCTGCGTGATTAGTGCTTGATGAAGTTTTCTAAGCTCAACCGGCTCGTACACCGCTGGGGCTCCATCGCGATCTTGGTTCCCACGGCGGTGATCCTTCTAACCGGCGCGATTTTGCAACTCAAAAAGGAGTCCGCTTGGATTCAACCCGCGACGATCAAGGGCGAGGCTCCGGGTCTTTCGCTTTCCTTTGACCAGCTCCTGGCGACCGCGAAAACCGTCCCCGAATCCGACGTCGAAAGCTGGGATGATGTGGATCGTCTGGACGTGCGCCCCGGCAAGGGGATGGTCAAAGTTCGCTGCAAAAACCGTTGGGAAATACAGATCGATGCAAACAACGGTGAAGTCCTTCAGGTGGCGTTTCGGCGATCCGATTTAATCGAGAGTCTCCACGACGGCAGTTTCTTCCATGACTTCGTGAAGCTTTGGGTCTTCTTTCCGACAGCGATTGTCTTGATCGTGCTGTGGGCGACGGGGTTGTACCTGTTTGCGTTTCCCTACCTCGCAAAAAGGAAGAATCGCAAACGGAGAAAATCCATCGCACAAACAAGCTGAAGAAAGGCTGCCATCAAGGAACCGTCAGGCGGTGAGGATGCAGCAATGGCGGCGACAGCAACGACACTCCCGATACCTGCCGCATTGGTGCTCGCAGAGGCTCACTGGATGCGGCCTACAACTTCGACCGCCTCAGGTCTCCTGGCGTGCAAACCTCGCTTGCAACCCAAGTAGGCTGTCACCAAGGAGCCCCAAGGCGACGACGATGCAGCAATCGCGGCAACAGCAACGACACTCCCGATACCTGCCGCATTGGGGCTCGCAAAGCTCACTGGATGCGGCCTACCTGGCGTGCGAACAACGCTTGTAACCCGAGTAGGCTGTCATCAAGAAGCCCGCGAGGCGACGACGATGCAGCAATCGCGACAACAGCGACGACACTCCCGATACCTGCCGCATTGGCGCTCGCAAAGGCTCACTGGATGCGGCCTACAACTTCGCCTATCTCAAGTCTCCTGGCGTGCAAACCTCGCTTGCAACTCAAGTAGACTGTCATCGAGGAGCCCCCAAGGCGACGACGATGCAGCAATCG
>JBCCOI010000047.1:0-21671 GCA_039025515.1 Planctomycetota bacterium | reverse complement strand
GCGTCGTCGGTGAGGACGACGATCACATTGGGTCGGTCCGCGGCATCGGCGAGCGGACCGACGAGCAGCAAAAGTAATCCGGCGATCCACCTCGGACCGATCCGGGATAATACGAAAGACATTGCGTTGACCGGCATGGAGAGCGGGTTTGGGGGGCGAGCACTTTTTTGAGTGCTTCAGCTTTTGGGAGTGTCAGCTCGAATGCCCTTGGGGAGCGTATTCGAGTTCGGCGGCCCTGATGTTAGCTGCTTTTGCGCCGACGTGTCGGCGGATCGCTCGCCGCCCTCTGCGAGACGTGAAGGCCCACAGGTTGCCGAGCCAACGTATCGCCTACTGAGACAGCCGTCCTACCTCAACACAGTGACCCATTGGATCCGCCTTGGTCGCACCCGGACGCCTGATCTTGCGCACCGGTTGTGCGAGCCTACTCCCGGCGACGACTGGATGATGCGTTTCAGTGCAACGCAACAAACGATCCCCGTCGTCGCTGACGAGAAGTTCCGAGGTGCCGTCTGTGTAGTTTCGAATGACCAAGAGGGCCTTACCGCTTTTTCCGTCCCTCAACTTGATCTCGTCGTGCGAGACTCGTTTTAGCCTCGTGATGACAAGCTCGATTTCGATCACAGATTCTGCGCGCCGTTCCGGTTGCTTCGGTTGCGTCTGCGCTTCCGGCATCTTCGGCGTAGCCTTAGGCTGCACCGGTTTTCCGCTCGCCCACTTCTTCATCAGCGCTTCACGTCCCAATCGACGGTAGTCTTTCCAAAATTCGGAGTCGCCGAGGTGGTCATCCAGCCCGAGCTTCATTGCCGACGCCACGTGGTTGAGTAGGTCTTTGGCGGTCTCTCCCTTCATCGCATCAGCGGGCATGCCAAACGCGCGTCGCACGCCCCTTTGGTAGGCCAAATCCGTCCCGCGCTTCTTGCCGTGTTTTCGGATCAATCGATACGTTTCGGGGTCCGTCACCAGTTGGTCGTCGCCCAACTGCTGGCCCGTTGCGGCCATGTCAAGTAACTCGCTGGCGGTGAGGCCGACTTCGAGCGCGTTGGCGGGCAGCCCAAAGTCCTTTCGTATCTGTTCCTGATGTACACGATCCACGCCGTGTCGACGAATGGTCTGAAACGTTTTGGGATCTGTAAGCAAGGATTCGGCGTCACCGCCGAACGCCTGAATCTGCGCATCGAACTCAAGAAGCTCGTTCGCAGACAGCCCGCACTCAATTGCCGCCTCGTCGTAGCCACGCGATTTGGCGAGCACGCGCAACCGAGCTCGCTTCAGCGAAGACGGCGTCGGTTGCGCAAGCCATTCCAACATAGCGCTCTCCACGTCCGGCCCGGATGCTCCGATCACGGCTCCGAAAGAGGCCAGCTCCATCAGAAAACGAAGACGCCACGTGTCAACTCGCTTCCCCTTGATCGCTTTCTGCAAAACACGTTCGGAAAACGCGGCGCGAGCAAAGGTCAAATCAAACGTTGTCACACTTTGGTAACGTGCACCGGCTTTTCGACTCTTCGCCCCCCGAGATTGAGCTGGACTGGTCATGGCTTGGATCCTGTCGGTGTTTGAGGAGTGAGTAAGGCTCGCTGATTGCAAAGCGGGAAAAGCCAAAAACTGTTACTGATTTTTCTGGCAACACCATTTTTTGGGGCCAACACCACTGCGAGCCTCGGCTCCACGTCGGCCGCCATGACGAAGTCTTCGTGCGACGAACATGCGGCAGGGAATTGACAAAGAGCGCCATCCAGAAACCCTCTGAGACGCACATTTGGCATCACGCCCTTCCCACCCAGGCACTCTCACCGCCAAAGGTGCCGCGCCGACAGAATCCGACTGTTTGATGCAAACGGCCGAACCCACGTATTCGGTATAGATTCTTTCAGCCGAATCGATTGCCCCACCCGCAATCTGATCTACACTGCGTGCTAACTCCATGGCTTCAGTGTTGATGCTACTGGCATCGAGTGACGAAGGGCGGATCTGCTCCGTTTCGGCGACCCGGCCTCGCAGAGGCCAGCTACAGCAGCGACCCGGCCTTACAGAGGCCAGCTGCAGCAGAACCCGGTCGGAGTTTGAATCTGACAGCTAGGTGAACAGGGTGGCCGAAGCAACGCCACGCCGGCTCGATGTGGGCAGCCGGAATTTCTCGCAACATGAATGGCAACAGTGAATTGAGGCGTGTCGAAGCATGAGTGAATCACAGCAGCGTGAGCCTGCGCTCCAGCATCCCGCGAATGCCCCGGGGCTTGAAGATCAAACTCAAGCGGGTGTTTTTTCCAGCGAAGCTCTTGCCCGCCGCTTTCGTCCCGCGAAAGTCTTCATGGCACTGCCGGCTTACAACGAGGAGGAGGCGCTACCCGAACTGCTGGAGCGAATCGGTGAGGCGTTTGCCGACAATGATCTGCCATACGAAGTCGTGATCGTCGACGACGGCAGCACGGACGACACGGCACAAATCGTCTCGCAGATGTCATTCCAGATGCCGATCCACCTCGTCCAGCACAAGGTCAACCAAGGTCTTGGCCCGACGATCCGAGACGCCCTTCGAGAGGCCGTCGATCGCGCCGGTGAACGAGACATCATCGTGACCATGGATGCCGACAACACCCACCCGCCGGGACTCATCGACCGCATGGTGCGGATGATCCATGAGGGATGTGACGTTGTGATCGCATCCAGGTTTGAAAGTGGCGGCTGCGCGGTGGGCGTACCTTTCGAACGACATTTGTTGTCAGTGGGAGCACGCTTGTTATTCACAGTGCTGTTCCCGACACGCGGCGTACGCGATTACACGTCAGGCTATCGAGCCTACCGCGCTTCGGTGATTCGCCAGGGTTTCGCCGACCACGGGCAAGACTTTGTCGGTGAAAAAGGGTTCTCGTGCATGGCGGATATTCTTTTGAAGCTTCGCAAGCAAAAAGCACTGTTTGGCGAGGCGCCTCTTCGACTGCGATATGATCGGAAGGGTGGCGCCAGCAAGATGCAGGTCTTCAAAACGATTTGGCTCACGCTCAAGCTGCTGGGGCGGCATCGAGTGGGGAGGACATAGGCGTGGACGACAACGTCACGGCTTCGACGCACACAAAATCCGCGTCTTGGTTAGTCGTCGGTGGCGGCGTGATGGGGCTTCGGATCGCGGAAGAGCTGTTGCAGAAGGGCCAGCGCGTCACGATCGCCGAGGCCGCCCCGACCTTCGGTGGCTTGACGAGTGCTTGGAATCTCGGTGGCGTCACATGGGATCGGTTCTACCACGTCACGTTGCTCAGCGATTCGGTGCTCCGCGAGCAGCTAAGCCGCCTGGGGCTGGAAAATGAAATCGAGTGGGTTGAAACAAAAACCGGATTCTTCGCAGGCGGCAAGCTGTATTCGATGAGCAACACGCTCGAGTTCTTGAAGTTTCCTCCGCTCAGTCTTTTTGAGCGTCTCCGCCTTGGCGGAACGATTTTTTTGGCCAGCAAGATCCGCGACTTCCGCGCGATGGAGAAACAGTCCGTCGAGTCCTGGTTGCGGCGATGGAGCGGAAGCGGGGCCTTCGAAAAGGTTTGGCTGCCACTCCTGAAAGCCAAGCTCGGCGATGCCTATCAGCAGACGTCGGCAGCATTCATCTGGGCACACACTCAGCGGATGTATAAGGCGCGTCGCAGCGGCGCCAAGAAAGAGATGTTCGGTTACGTCCCCGGGGGTTATGCCCGAGTCCTGGACGTTTGGTTGGAGTCTTTGAAGCAGCGTGGCGTCGAGTTGCTCGCGGGCCATCCTGTCCTGCAAGTTGAATCTTGCGACGGTGAGCCGAATGAAACAGCGGCAACGTCAAACGGCGACGGTCGGCTCCGCGTCGACTTTGGCGATGGTCGTATCGGTCGGTTCGACAATGTGGTCTCAACGATCGCATCACCCTTGATCGCGGACCAATGCGAACAACTCTCGAATCGCGAAAAAACGCTTTTGCGGGATGTGCGTTATTTGGGTGTCGTCTGTGCGTCGATGCTTCTGAAGAAGCCGATCAGTCCCTACTACGTGACCAACATCACCGACACTTGGGTTCCGCTGACGGGTGTGATCGAGATGTCAACGATTGTCGATTCGCAGTCGCAGCTCGACGGGAAGCATTTGGTCTACCTTCCCAAATACATGATTGACGACCACCCGGATCTGCAAGAGCCGGACGAGGCATACCGCGAACGTTGCCTTTCGACGCTCGAGAAAATGTATGACCACTTCTCGCGAGACGACGTGCTGGACTTCAAGGTGGCCCGCGCCAAATATGTCGCCGCGCTTTCGACCGTGGACTATAGCACTCGGCTTCCTCCGATTGTGACCAGCGTACCGGGGTTTTACGCGCTCAACTCAGCCCACATCTTGGAGGGCAATCTGAACGTGAATGAAACGCTAAGCCTTGGGTCTGAAAAGTTTACAGGAGAAGTCTGGCCAGATTTTTGCGATCGCTTTGCAGAGCGAGGAAAGCGTACGCGATCAAATGAGGTAGCTGCCTCATCCGCGTGATGTAGAACCCCGCGAGAGAATTGGGTAAGCGCGACCCTGAAAAGAGAGCGGCTGATGGGATTCGAACCCACGACAATCACGTTGGCAACGTGATGCTCTACCAACTGAGCTACAGCCGCGTAATCCTGCGCAAGCCTCGGATTATGTGCAGGTGGATGAGATCGGCAAGCCCCTTGGCGGAACTTATGCCGAAAATCCACGGAGCGATGGGACACGACCCGATGGGCGTTGATAGTTTTCGTCGATTTCGTCTCCAACGGTCCGCGAGAATGCCTTGCCGATTTTGGCTCGGAAGCGATAAATTGCGGGCTTCGAAATCAAACGACTTAATCCCGATTCATGCAGGATCGCCTCAGGATGTCAACATCCATCGAAAACGCAGAGACCGAAACCGAAAACATCCCCCTGCAGCTTGAGGTCAAATTTGCTTCGCCGGAACCGTGCGTTCGCGAAGTGGTTGTCACCATTGCGGCGCCAGACGTTCAGCGATACCTGAAACAGGAATTCGACAAGGTTGTGCCGGAGGCAAAGATTCCTGGGTTCCGTGACGGACGTGCCCCGCGGAAACTGGTCGAAAAGCAGTTCCGAGAGTCGGTCGCCGAGCGGGTGAAAGGTCAACTGTTGATGGAGAGCCTTTCTCAGGTCACGGAAAGCGAAGACTTCTCCGCGATCGGTGAACCCGACTTCGACTACAACTCGATCCCAGATCCCGGCGAGGGTTCGTTCACGTACCAATTCTCGATCGAAGTGCGACCGCAGTTCGAGACGCCGAAGTGGAAGGGACTGTCGCTGACCAAGCCTGTTGAGTCGATCGACAAAGCGGCGGTGGACGCGGCGCTCGAACGTGTGTTGCGAGACCGCGCGTCCTTCGAAGCCACCGATGAACCGGCCGCCCTAGGCGATCGTTTGGTCGTGACGATGAAATTTAAGGAAGGCGATCAAGTCATTTCGACGCTCGAAGAAGAACCAATCACACTCGCGAAGGAACTGTCGTTCGTCGACGGAGTTTGCAAAACCTTCGGTGACGTTTTGGTCGGCAAGAAAGAGGGCGACACGGCAACGGTCGATGTCACCTTGGGCGCCGAGGTTGAAAACGCTGCGGAACGTTCGATGACCGCGGATGTGGAAGTCATCGAAGTCTTGAAGCTCGAGTCCGTCGAGATTACGCCCGAGGTCTTGTCCGACCTTGGCGATTTCGAATCCGAGGACGAATTGCGCGAGTTCGTCGAAAAGTCGTTGACTCGGCAAGCCGAGTACCGAACGCAGCAAGCGATCCGCGGCAATGTCTTGGGACAACTTTCCGACGCGGTGAACTTCGCATTGCCAAGCGATCTGGTGAAACGCCAGACACAACGCGAATTGCAGCGGCGAGTCATGGAGTTGCGGCGAAGCCACTACAGCGACACCGATATTCAGGCGTTCGTCAACACGATCCGTCAAAACGCGAAAGCGTCTACGGAAGCTTCGCTAAAAGAACACTTCGTTCTCGAGCAGATCGCTGAAGAAGAATCAATTGATGCCAGTCCGGAAGATTACGATCAAGAGTTGGAGCTCATCGCCGAACAGTCAGGACAAAGCGTTCGTGCCGTCAGGGCCCAGTTCGACAAGTCCGGCCAGATGGATGCCCTTCGCAACCAAATCGTCGAGCGAAAAGTGATCGAGTTGATCACCGCCGAGGCCAAGGTTTCGGAAGAACCCGTCAAAGAGAGCAGCGACGATAGCATCGCCGAGTCGTTCCCGGTCGAGCACAGCGTTGTCGGCACCAAGGACGATTCCGAGATTCCCGAAGCCAAATACGAGGACAACGCCCCCGCTTCTACGGAACCCGAGCAGGAGAAGGACTAAGATTAATCCTGCAATCCCCAGCTGGACATTTGATAAAGAAGCGTAGCGGAAGCCGCGAAGGCTTTCGGAGCTAGTTCTCAAGTCGCAGCAGCGTCCGCTGATGATGCCTTCGGCTTCCGGAGACTCGAAAGAGCGGAATCCGAAGTTAGAATGAGGAGTGGCATCCGATTCGGTTCGAGATTTTTCGTTCCGTGACGCACGCGGCGTTCCCATCAATACTCCACCAAGCAGCTGACACAGATCGATGGCTTACCTATCAACTAGCAGCGGAAACAACGCTTTCCGGGCCAACGTTGATACGGCGGCCAAAGCGATTAGCGGGGGCGCCGAAAGGTTCGAACTCACTCATGGTGAGATGTCGATCGGGCGACACCCAGACTGTGACATCGTGGTGGACGTCGGCGCAGTTAGCCGCTTTCACGCGAAAGTAATCTGCGAAGGCGAACAGTTTCAAGTCGTCGACCTGGGAAGCAGAAACGGCACCTACGTCAACGGTCAGATGATCTCCGGTCAGCACTCGCTGAGCGAGGGAGACCGGATTCGCATTAGCGAAGTCGAACTGGTGTTTCACTTCAACGATATTCCCGAATTTGCGTCTGGGCAGTCTTCACAGGTCTCCTTCAGCGGTTCCAGCTTCGGGATCCTGATGGTCGATGACGAACCTGAATCGAGCAGGGTCGTTTCGCCGAAAGTCGAGTTTGAAAAAGATGGCGAAGGGCTGAAGTTACGGGCGACGCCCGAAGCGAAGTTGCAGGCGTTGCTGCAAATCAATCGTCACCTCGGAAACTCGATCACCCTCGACGAAGTCCTGCCCAAGATTTTGGACGGCCTGTTCTCAATCTTCCCTTCCGCCGATAGAGGCTTTATCGTCGTCAAGACGGATGACGGAGAACTGCAAACTCGCTGGGTCAAAACACGTCACTCTCGGGATGAAACCGAGACCGTGAGAATCAGCCGAACCATCATCAACCAAGTCATCTCCAACGGCGAAGCGATACTTTCCTTCGACGCGATGGAAGACAGTCGCTTTGACAGCGCGGAGTCGATCGCGGACTTTTCCATCAAGAGTATGATCTGCGCCCCGCTAGGTGATGGTGAAGACAACATCTACGGCGCGATCCAAGTCGACTCGACACAGGGCCGAGGGCAGTTTGTCGAAGAGGATATCGATCTCTTGGTCGGCGTTGCTTCACAAGCGGGAATTTTGATCAACAACGCGCGGATGCACGAACAAGCCCTCAAGCAGCGTGAGGTTGAGCACGACTTGAAGCTGGCAACGGATGTTCAAAAAGCTTTCTTACCGCAATCCACTCTCAGGCTGCCCGGGTACGAAGTCGACAGCTACTACAAAGCGGCCAACCACATCGGTGGCGACTATTTCGATTACATCCAGTTTCCAAATGGTCGCATCGGAATTGTTGTAGCCGACGTCGTGGGACACGGCGTTGCGGCGGCCATGTTTATGGCCAAGCTGAGTGCTGAGACGAGATATTGTCTCGCAGGCGAAACGGACGTCGCAAAGGCCGTCGAACGCTTGAACGATCGAATGAGTGCACTCGAAGTTGAGCGTTTTGTCACGTTCCTGCTGGTCGTCATTGATCCGCGCGCCGAAGAAGTGACCATCGTCAACGCCGGTCACATGCCGCCAATTTTGAAACATCGAGACGGCGTGATTGTCGAGCCCGGCGAAGAAGAAGCGGGCCTTCCGATCGCGATCGATTCGGGAATGGACTACGAAGCCGTTTCGACCAGATTCGACGACGGCGACGTGATGTTGCTCTACACCGACGGAATCAATGAAGCCATGGATGCCGACGACAATGAGTTCGGTATCGACACCATTCGAAAGTTGACTTCCGAGGTGGACGACACTCAGGAGATTAAGGATCGAATCGTGACGGAAGTTCTCAATCACATCGGGGAAGCTCCTCCGTTTGACGACATGTGTCTCGTCGTGATCCGTCGTACGGGCCCCGCAGCGGTCGATGACTTTATTTCCGGAAAAGCGGCCGAGACGGTGGACGAGCACGTCTCCTAGAAATGGTGATAACGCGATGTCAGGGTTCGTTCGATTGATCGCGAAGTTCTCAGGAAGGGTGCAGGGCGTCGGATTCCGGGCGACGACACTTCACTACGCCGATGGTCTGGATGTCAACGGATTCGTCAGAAACGAGGTAGATGGCACCGTTTTGCTTGATGCGGATGGCACCAAAACCGAACTGCAGGAACTGCTTCAGCGAATCAAAGAACGGCCCGCTGGGACGATCGATCAGGTTGATGTGACCTGGACAGAATCACTTGATCGAGAGAACGGGTTTTCAATTGGTTAAAGCCACCACTGCGGCTTTGACATTCCTTTTACATTGTTTTGAGCGTTGATCGACCATCAAAAGTGAGTTTGGTCGTTTACTTGTTAGTGACGGTCGCCGGCTCTTTTGTGCGGCCGCTTTGATTCCAAGCAAACGCTTTTCCAAAGGAACGAAGAGATGATCGCAACATTCAATCAACGGACGAACCTCGCGGCCTCGTTCGCCGTCGTCGCCTTGCTGTTCGCGGGCACGACAAACGCCGAGCAGGTGCAAATGGAAGTCGGTGTGTCGAACCCGGTGATGAAATCCGGAGAGATGCAAATCAACCACATGCGAATTTCGCTGACCGGATTTGATGTTCCGGAATCAGAAAAGCGACCACCGGTGAATACCGCGATTGTGATTGACAGAAGTGGTTCGATGGGCGGAGACAAAATCGCGCGGGCCAGAGAAGCCGCGATTGCCGCCGTCGAAAGGCTGCGAGATGACGACATCGTCTCCGTCATCCTGTATTCGGATTCCGCAACCGTGTTGGTCCCCGCAACCAAAGCGACCGATCGTCCATCCATCATTGAGAAGATCCGTGGTGTTACAGCAGGTGGAAGCACGGCGTTGTTCGCAGGCGTCAGTAAAGGTGCTGCCGAAGTTCAAAAGTTCATGGACGAAGAGTCGGTCAACCGCGTGATCCTGCTTTCCGACGGAAAAGCAAACGTGGGTCCAAAGAGCCCGAGCGAGTTGGAGCGACTGGGGACTTCACTCGTCAAGCAAGGCATCAGCGTCAGCACTCTCGGCTTGGGGCTGGGCTACAACGAAGACCTGATGAGCCGACTCGCTGCCGCCGGTAGCGGAAATCACGTTTTCGTCGAACAAGCAGACGATTTGGTCGCCGTATTTCAAAAGGAATTCAACGACTTGATGAGTGTCGTTGCGAGCGAGTTCGAAATCCACGCGAAAGTCGCTGAGGGAATCCGTCCCGTCCGCGTGCTGAATACGAAAGCGGATATCAGTGGTCAGGACATTCGCATCCCACTCACTCAGCTTTATTCACGCCAGCAACGTTACTTTGTGGTGGAAGTGGAAGTGGAGGCCGGTGAAAACGGAACGACGCGTGATCTCGCAAAAGTGACCACCAAGTACCAAAACATGGTGACAAAGGTGACCGACACGCTCAGCAACACCTTGGCGATTCGTTTCAGCAATGACGAAAAGGAAATCGCTTCAAATCGCGATCATCAAACGGTCGCTTTCTGTGCGCTTCAGCTCGCCAACGACAACAACATTCGTGCGACGGCTCTACGAGATGCCGGACGGATCGCAGAAGCAGAAGAACTGCTCCGGCTGAACTGCAACCAGTTGCAGCAAGTCAACACCAAACATGGCGAGAAGCTGCCGGCTTATTTGAAGACGGAGATTGTTCGCAATGCGACGCTGAACATGGAGTTGTCCAAGAAAATCAAAGACCCCGTGCAGTGGTCTTCTTCTCGTAAGCAGATGCGTTACGAACAGAACAACACGGCTTCGCAACAGGAACTGCGGGTGGACAATAGCAAGTCGACTGGTGACTCAAAGTCTCCCGGAGAATCCAGGCGATAGCGAATCGGTGACATCGAGGCCGCGGATCCAATCCGCGGCCGTTGTCTGTTAGCGGGAAGCTAGATCTCGACGTGCATCACGCCGTCGACTTCGTCGAAGTGTCCGATCTTGAGCAATTGACCATTGCTGCCGGGGACTTCGGCGACGAACGCGGGGTCGCATACCAAAATGGGTGCAACGGCTGCAGCGGCTGACACCGAAGAAACAAATGCGGTCAGTTTGGCGGCAGTGATGGAAAGGGTTGCAAACCAAGGCAGTGATTTCGCTGCGATCGCCAGCAGCTGCTTCCGTTTGATGGAGGACAGCTGTCGTTCTTCGGCAAATTGTTCGACCACATCATCGACTTTCAGCGGATTGGTGAGCGAAAGCATCTCATCGAAGGTGCAACCATCGGTGCGGCATCGTTGATGCAGACGCATCGCACGGCGGGCGGTTTTGCGACGCTGAAACTCAAGTTTCGAATGGTAGGCGTCAAGAACGCATTGCTTACGTTTCACGTAGGCTTGGGCGATGGCTCTCGGGAGCCACAATACCGCATTGATAAATCCAGCGAGAAAGCGTGTCGGCATTTGACGCCAGTATTGCTTGCGAAACTCAGCAAACGCCTCTTCTTGAATGTCACGGATCGCCTTTCGAATTTCATCTTCTTCGGTGAAGACAAGCTCGTTGCCCAACTCGACACAAAGCGGCTTGACGTAGTAGACCTTCGCACCAAGCTGCTGTTGGGGACCGCTTACAAATTCGTCGAGGCGTGTTCGCACACAGCGTGGAATCGGATCGGTGATGGTGTCGAACTGGTCTTGAGGGATGACCTGGACGAACAGCTTGGCCTCGGGCAAACGAATGGATGCCTCAGCCATTTTTAGCTGTCTAACCTGAGTAAATGTCTCCGCATGCTTCTGGCGTATCGTCTTCCACATCGCGGACTTGCTCGAATTCGGCGTGTGCTTCTCCAGAAGCGTTTCAGCCATCCAGCGACTCGAGTCTCTTGAAGGTACCCACATCGTGTCGGAGCACCAACGCGCGAAAACGCTGAGCTCCTGATCAAGTGTAAATCCGGGGTCCGAGTCAGCCGGCACGATGGAAGGTCGTACCTGGCTCTTGGGTTGGGCGGTGGCAAGCATTTCACGGTCCTCAGAAACGAAAGCGGTTTTCAACGAATGCTTATCGTGGCGGCTTTCGACTCGCGTGTGGGCGGTCTTTCTCGAAAGAACGCGATTTATTCGTTCTCACGCAAGCCAATTGCCGCTGGCATGACTGGTCGAGGTGCAGGAAAAACGGCACCCACATCCGGCTACCAAGGCTCCGTTTCACGGATGAGAAGAAACCAGACTAAACCGCCCACGACGAATGCAGAAAGACCGGCGCTGACCGCGACTCGCATCCAACCGGAACGCCCCCTTAGGAAGTAGTCGACCGATGCACATATGCTCGGCAACGAGAACATCAGGGCATAGAGCCAAACTGGATGAGTTTCGTAGGTTTGGAATCGTCCCGCGATCGTGATGCAGGTTCCGGCCGCGGCAATCATTCCAGCTAAGCCCCATGCCGTCGTTTGTTTGTATACGATCGTCGCGATTGCAAAAATGGCCGTGGCGGATGCCATGGAAACCGACCATTCGGTCAAACTCGCAAAACAACTCGCGGCAAGCGTTAGCGGGCCACCAAGGGAGGCGAGCGCGACCAGCAACACCCAACGTTCGGCGCCCCCGCGAGACATCTGGTCGAGAGACCATGTGTTCGCGAACAAACTCAGCGTCGCGACAATTCCAATGGGTCCATGCAAGTGGTAAAGGTCTGTCCAGTCATCGCCACTCGGCAGGCAAATCCAAGCGGTCAGCCCGGCGACCAAAACGACGATCATCCAACGCCAAGAGCGATCCTCTTCATCAAGACAGCCCAAACAGAGAAAGCTCCAGCCCAGCAACGGCCAAAGCCCGTCTCGCCACCACTCGCTCGGCCAGAGCTGCCATTCCAGTCGGGCGGAGAGCGACGTTGCGATCGCGGCCCACCATCCGAGTGCAAAAATGAGGACGCCCAGCTTCGCTCGATCCGAGCGTGCCAGGATCCTGTCGAGCAAAGAACCGAGCACGAAAGCACCCGCCGCAATCGCAGCGGGCGCGACGACACACCAAAGCAAGACGGATTGATCAAACGGCAACTGTCGATGCTCCGCTCAGCGGTTCAAGATCAACTTCGCCTTGACGCTTACTTCATTGTCGACCTTTCCTTGCCCATAGGTCATGCCCCACTTGGTGCGATCAATCTTGAACTCGGCGACCATCTCCAGTCCTTTCTCCGTTGGCTTCACCATCGTGGGAACCTCGATCTCAACCGTCTTGCCCAGCATCGTCCACTTGCCAGTAATCTTCGCCTTCGTTCCTTCGGAAGCATCGACCTTGGTCGACTCGAATTTGATCGTTCCGTGCTTTCGGACGTCGAAGAAATCAGGGCTCTTGAGGTGGTTGGTCAGCTTGTCGTTGTCGGACCAAATGCTCTTCGCATCGATTTCGAGAGTAATCGTGCTATCGTTCGGATTCGCGAAGTCAGCCATCGCGACTCCTTTGACTTTCTTAAAGCCACCGTCGTGTTTGCCACCCGGCTTCGTGCCGACGAATTCGATGGAGGATTTGCTCTCATCGAGTGTTAGCTTCTCCGCAGCTGTTGCGTTGATCGTCAGGAGCGTGGTGCACGCCAAACCTAGCAGGAGTGTTGTGATCTTCATGTCGTTCATTCGTGTGGGAAGGGGTCAAAAGCTTGCTTTGACTTCGACCCGATTATAACGACTCACGCTGCCAGAACATGAGCCGTCGAAGACCAGGCCGAAACAATTGCGAATGCTTAATGATCTCCTCGGTCCCAGATCCGCCACCCGGGATCATCCCGGTTCAACCCGCTGTCGAGTTTTGTGGGCGTGGCGCCCTTTGCCGCGCCGCTTTTTGGTCGACAACGGTAAATCCATCGAGCCACTGATCCCGACGTTTGGAGGAACCGATGTGCTCAGCGATGATCATGGAATCCCCCTCAGAGGCGACGCCGTCTTCCGGCGGGAACTCCCTTCCCAAACGCACCTTCGGGGCGTGGTGAAAGTCTTTTACCATGATGTTGTGCATGATTTCGTGATAAACGAGATTCGCGAGATGGTTCGTCGTACGTCGTCGATCGACGTTCCAGACCGGTTCGTCCATCCTGTCAATCACAAGCTTTTGTGATCCGTTTTCGACGAAAGCATCGGCAACGTAGACTTCTGAACAGGCGCTTCCCTTCGCGAGTTCGGTCAATCCGCCGGCTTTGGGGCGGCCACACCAGTCAAAGTGCTCATCCATGAAGTCTGGGTTGCTGCAAAGTCCGAAGTCCACGCCGACAAACCCAAAGTTTTGAACCGGAACGACGTAAACGGCGACATCCCAGCGGCCCAGCTTTGGACGTTTGAAGGTCGAATTGCATGTCACGGAACGAAACTGGTGATGACTCTTGAACTTCTTTTCCTTCACGACCGGCTGAAAAAGATGTTTGACCCGGCTCGTCAGGCCCTTCCAGTCAAAATGAAGTTCGTATGGGTTGAGTAGCCAGATTTGAAGATTCATTCTCTTAGCTCATTGCAAAAGCGGCTGTCGGAAAATTCACGTTCTGCAATGGGCTCGTCGTGCGTCATTTTCCGCGACAAGAAATTCTTGCTTTTTCTGTCCCGACGGCTTCGCCGTATTCGTTCTTCCGTAGAGCCGGTTTAAACGGGAACTCACTACTTCACAAATCCCACGTCAAGAATCAGATTGCCATGATCATCACCCTGCTTTTACTCCTCCTCGCCACCCCTTCCGACGACGAAAAGCTCACGGAACACACCCTTCAATTGCAGTCCAGTCAGTTGGCCGCTCAAGCGGAACTTGCGGAGTTCAAGTTTTTGCAGGGTGCGTGGAGGGGAACCGGATTCGGAGCGGACTGTGACGAGATGTGGACTACTCCAGCGGGAGACTGCATGCTGGGCACCTTCCGAATGGTCAAGGATGGCCAACTGCAGTTCACAGAGTTTTGCATGATCCATAGAGAGGATCGGGGCGGCATCGTCTTGCGACTCAAGCACTTCAACCCGGACTTCTCGGGTTGGGAAGAGAAAACCGAAGACGTGAGTTTTCCGTTGGTCAAAGTCGAGTCAAAGGCGGCGTACTTCCAAGGTCTGACATACAAACTTCAAGCAGACGGTTCGCTTAGCATTTGGGTTGCTCTCAAAAATGAAGACGGGACTTATGCCGAAGAGTCTTTCCAGCTCAAACCCGTCAACTGATCACTTACTCCTCAGTCTGCCAGCTTCTTCTGCCTATCACTTGATTCCATGAAACGTCACTTTCAATCGTCGATGGCGGCTGTCGCACTTCCGTTCATTGCGATGCTCACTCAGTCAAGCCATCCCACGTGCGCCCTTGCGCAGGCAGCTTCGTCCGAGACTGTAGAAGAGCAGGTGGCTATAGAGATCGGACAACGACTGACGATCAAGTCAAACGTTCTGAATCAAAAACGCGAGTATCTCGTCTATCTGCCTGCTTCTTACGACGCCAATCAATACCTTCCACAGTCGTATCCCGTGCTTTTTCTTTTTGACGGCAACGTTCAGTTTCATCTCGTCACGGGAATGGTTGACTACATGGCTAAAGACGGATGGCAAATCCCAGAGCTCATCATCGTTGGGATTACCCAGCGGAATCGCACGCACGAACTAACGCCCACGCGATCGCTAAAGGATTTTCGGGTAGGAAAAACCACACAGCAAAACAGCGACTCGGGAGGAGGCGAGGCATTCCTCCAGTTCATCACGGAAGAACTTATCCCAAAGATCGATGCAGACTACCGAACACGTCCCTACCGGATTCTGTTCGGTCACTCTTACGGCGGATTGCTTGCGGCGCACGCTTTCATAAAAAACGACGACGCTTTTAACGCCTTTATCCTCGCGGATCCGAGCCTCTGGTGGGATGATCGGGTCGTTTTAAGAATGTTGGAGGAGGTCATTTCATCCGGAGGCCTTCAAGATCGACAGACCACCATGTTTGTTTCCAATGTTCCCGCATATCTGGCGCCCGGCGATCAGCTACTTCAGCAAGGATTCAAAAACATCGAGCAGTCCGTGCGGAACTTTGGGGAAAAACTCAAGCAGGTGGAGTCGATACGTCTGCGGGCAAAAGAGTTTGATGCGGAAACACATCACTCTTTGCCCGTACAAACGCTCTACCATGGACTGCGTCATGTTTTTGACGGCTATGAACTGCCACCGGAGTACTTTTTGAGCATGCCGGAGAAAATCGAAGAACGATTCCGAGAGTTGTCGGAAGACCTGGGGCTGAGGATGCTTCCACGCGAACAGTTGATCGACATGTGGGGCATGGCTTTCCTGAACTACGATGAAGACTTTCGAAAGCACGCCTTCCCACTTCTCGAATTAAACACAAAGCATTACCCGGCGTCGCCGAACGCACACGCCAGTCTGGGAACTGCGTACGCTGCAGTGGCAAAGACGTCGCAAGCGAGAGCGGCTTTTGAGAAAGCGATTGAGTTAGATCCGGGAAACAAAGCTGCAACGGAAGGTCTTGAGACGCTTTTGAAATAGCTACGAATCCGGGCGGTGGTGAAGGATGCGAATTCGTTCAATTAGAAACCTAAACAAGAATGCCTATGTTCTGGGAACTCTATCAACAGTCACAGATTCACGATGCGCAGGAAGCGGCCAACAGAGCGGTTTCAAAATCAAACGACTTTAAGATCGAGATCTCGCGTCTGGAAAACAAAATCGAATCGCTGGCACTTACGTGCCAGGCGTTGTGGGAAATCGTGCGTGACGAGGCCGGGCTAAGTGACGAACAACTACGCGACAAGGTTTCCGAAATCGATTTGCGTGACGGAGTGGCCGATGGAAAGATGGGAAGCAACGCAACGATGTGCGGCAAATGCGGGCGACCGATGAGCAGACGGCGACTGAGCTGCCTTTACTGCGGCGAGCCCGCGTCGAGTAACCACGTCTTCCAGCAGCCATAAAGTGACAACCGACGTGTCGCGTGGGCCTCAAGCGGTCCAGATGTGTTTCTCTTCCGGATTAATTGAAGAGATCGTTGATCCGGTTGGTATCTCGACTTCGCATGAACTCTTGAAGCACAAATTCACGTGCTTCGCTTCCGGATTGTGCTGGAAGTTGTTCATCAATGCCAAATCACTAAAGAAAGGGTGTCGCGATGCCAAACTCACTGAACGATCGGAGTCAGAGCCGTTCTCAATTTCGTCGAGCAGCCATCGAGAATCTCGAGGGGCGTCGTTTGTTCGCAGCCGATGGAATGATTCTGGCGGATGTACAGCCACCAGCTGCTGAGGGATTGTTGTTACCAGCCGTTCAGAAGCTCGTCGGAGATGGCTCCATCAATGATTCTGGTAACAAAGGAAGAGATGTTGCCGATGGGCACGCCAAAGACAAGTTCTTTGCCCGTTTGGGCGAGAACGCACTCGGGACCACCTTGGGCGATGTCATCGTCGTCTAGCAGCTCGTCGATTGAATCAGCCGTAAATCGCCGTCGACGCAGACGGACCATGATCTTGGGAGCGGCCCACGTTTGAGTAACGCGGTCGGTAGTGGGTGAGGCGACGAATCCCCCAAACCTCTGGACTCGCGGCCTCGTTCACTACGGCCTACGAGTACGCTGGCTTAATCATTCACCGTTCCTTGGCTTGGTGCGGCGAGAGAAACTCTTGCTGCATGCCACCAAGCAGGGGTTTCTCCGGGAGTTGAGCCGCAGCGAGTTGTGCGGGTTGCGACCGGCCTGATGCTATACTGCTTGCTGGCGGATTCATTCACCTGGCTGGAGAAATCAGACGACATGTTTTTTCTATTGGTCTTTTTCGCTTTCAATGCACCGATCTTATCGCATGAGCCCACAGAGACGCAGAATTCCGGTGCGGAGCAAAGGCAAACGGCACAATCTTTCGAAATCAAAGAGAAGCTCGACTATCTACTCTACCTGCCATCGGGCTACGAACCGCGGCAGGAGAAGACCGATGGGAAGTGGCCGCTGTTGGTGTTCTTGCATGGAGCGGGCGAAAGAGGAAATGACCTGAACAAAGTGAAAAAGCATGGCCCGCCAAAGATCGTGGCGGACGACCCAGACTTTCCGTTTGTGCTGATTTCCCCGCAGTGTCCCGCAGGCGGATTCTGGAACGTTGACCATCTGCTTCGACTGATCAAGACCACGATCACGCAACGAAACATCGATCCCGATCGAGTCTATGTCACCGGATTGAGCATGGGGGGCCACGGAAGCTGGGCGCTTGCCGCCGAGGCTCCTGACCTGTTTGCGGCGGTCGCTCCGATCTGTGGTGGTGGCGATCCTAAAAACGCCAAAAAGCTGAAAGACGTTCCGATCTGGGCGTTTCACGGGGACGCCGACACGGTTGTCCCAATTTCAGCATCAAAAAACGCTGTCGATGCGATCAAGAAGGCTGGCGGTGAAAAAGTGAAGCTTACCGTCTACAAGGGCGTCGGCCATGACAGTTGGACGGAGACGTACGCCAATGAAGCGCTCTATAAATGGTTTCTCAGCCAACGACGAGACCAACGCTGAGCGCCTGTGCCCACTTCCAATGCTTAGACAAAACGCTTCAGTCGAAGAAAGTCAATCGGTAAATCCGTTTGGCCGGACTCGGCTAAGTCTGCCAGGATCTCGCCCAAGACGGAAGCAAACTTAAAGCCATGACCGGATAGGCCAGCCGCGAAGACGACCCGCTCGGATTCCGGATGACCGTCGACAACAAAATGTTCATCTGGACTCATGTTATACATGCAGGTTGCATGGCCAAGAGCTTTCAAAGTGACAGCGGGCATGCAATCGGAAAGGAATTGCTCGATGCGATTCACGTCGGCGGCATCTCGCTGCAGCTCACGCATGCCGGGATCCGAGACTTCTATTCCGCCGCTATGTTCGGCGACTTTGATGCAAGTTGGGAATCCCGATTGTTCACCTATGCATGGAAAACCGTAGAAGTAGCCCTCTGGTCGCTCGTAAAAGAAGACGGGAGAGCCCGCCGACGCGGCGTAGTATTCCGTTTTTGCTTCGTACCAATGCTGGTGCTTTCGCAACACCTTGAACTTCAGTCCCAGGTTGCCGAGTATCTGAGATGACCACGCCCCCGTCGTGATCACCAGGCGGTCCGCATTGATCCGGCCGCCGGTTGTCTCTAGTTCAACACACTGACCGTTTTCTTTCCATTTGAGTACCGAATTTCCAAGTAGCAACTGGGCACCATGAGCCCGAGCCTGTTCCGTGTGAGTTCGAATGCACGACTCAACGTGCAAGAAACCGCCGTCTGGTTCGTAAACGGCCACGTTGCCATCGGGCAGGCGAAAGCCTGCGAACCTCTCTTCGAAATCCTGCGGGTCGACGTTTTCCAACAGCAGATCGTGATGGGCACATGCGTCTCGGAGTCCTCGAATGAGGACACCGTCCGGAGGACCGATTTCGAGAATGCCTTGCTGCACCAAAAGACGGTTTGGAAGGCTCACGCGTGCTTCTAGATCGAACCAGTTCTGATAAGCTCGCTCAATGAGCGGCACATAATCCGGGTGTTCGAAATACGCCTTTCGGATGGCACGTGTTTCACCATGCGAGCTTCCTCGATCATGTGCAATCTCGAACTGCTCAATGCCAAGAACACTCAATCCCCTACGGGCGAGGTGGTAGAGTGCGGCACTGCCGACACCACCCACTCCCAGCACGATCGCGTCGAATTGTCTGCGCATGATTCTGCAATGCCAGGACGGCCGCTACCCCGCGACCATCGGGGATTCCAACGTGACCTCCGCTCCGATTGAGATTTGTCCGTCTTCAATCACACGACAGCACACGCCGCCTCGCCAATCCGGCATGAGCGCGTTCATCAATCCCGGTTCAGCCTGATCCATTCGTCCACATGGATCGGTCTCCCCAGTCACGTTTAGAGCGAGTTCACCGACCTGGATAATCGAGTCCGTGGTCTCCTTGAGCTTGATCGCTTCGACCAGAAGGTTCGCGCGTCGTAGCGTCCATGGCAGTTCTTTTGCAAGCTCTTCGCACGCCAACTTCCAATCTTCCCGCGCGAGCACCGTGACTTGGCGAGCTCCCGGTTTGCCTCGAAAGTCGCTCAACAATCCAGCTCCAGTGGTCACCAAAGAAGACTCGATCTCCACCATCGGCCCACGAGGTTTCTCTCGAAACGCAATTCCAAGTAGCCTTCCCCGTTGCAAGCTCACGACGCACCGCCTCGATCTGTTTCTAAAGTTTGATCCACGACCGTCGCAGTCTACCAAATTCGGATTCAAACGCCGGAGGGTGTCTCAGAACTGGAAATCAGTTTAAACGCATTCTAACTGTCGCTAAGGAGTCGTCATGAGCTCCACCGAGCGAAGATCGAGGTGGCTAGTAAACCCATCAACGGATCGATCACGGTGTGACGGATTGTTTGATCGCGCTTATGACCTTATCGCTCGCGACGTTTCGATGATTGCCGAAAGAGACGTGCTCTCCCGATTGCCCGCTCTTGGCTTCAACGTGGGCTGCGGTGTGTAACTCGTTGACTCCCGTGGCGTCGACGATCGCTTTCGCGTTCTCCGCGTCTATTCCCGCTCCGGGCAACACGACGATTCCGTCCTTGGCACGGTCACATAACTGCCGAATCAAAGGAATGCCTTGTTCTGCGTCCGTTGCTTGTCCGGAAGTCAAAAGCCTATTGAAACCCATTTCGATGATCAGGTCGAATGCTTCAATCGGATTCGGCACAACATCAAATGCTCGATGAAAAGTCGTTTCTCGAGAACCGGTTGCGGTGAGTAACCTCCGGCACTTCTCAACGTTGACTTTTCTCTCTTCCGTCAACACTCCAAATACAAAGCCTTGAACGCCAACCGAGTGACCGATTTCGATGTCGCTGAGCATCGAATCGATATCAGCATCGCTGCAGACAAAGCCACCGTCGTGCGGTCGGATCATCATCATGACCGGTAGCCGTACGTGGTCGACGCATCGTTTCACCAGTCCATAGCTTGGGGTCGTTCCCTCGACCGCCAACGAACTGCAGACCTCCAAACGGTCGGCTCCTCCTTGTTTTGCAGCCATCGCCGATTCGATCGAATCGATACAGACTTCCAGCAAAATGCTCATGGTCGAACTCGACTCTTTGACTCGATCAAACGGTTGCCATCAGCCTTCTCGTAAACGGCGTAATTGAATCCGGGTTGAATGCAATAACCGCCGAAGCGACCTTGCTTGTCGAGGGCGATAAAGCCGACTTGAATGTTCTTCCAGTCTGGATTCTTCTCGATGACGCGTTCGGTCGCCATTCGACATGCGTCCTGCGGGGAATGGCCTTGCCGCATCAGTTCGACGACCAAGAAGCTTCCCACGGCCCGAATCACCGCCTCACCGGTTCCCGTCGCGGTTGCCGCACCGACTTCGTTATCGACATAGAGTCCGGCACCAATGATTGGTGAGTCACCGACGCGGCCTTTCAGTTTCCATGCCATGCCGCTGGTGGTGCAGGCCCCGGAGAGGTTTCCGTTGTCGTCGATCGCCAAGAGGCCGATCGTGTCGTGATTCTCAACATTGACTTGGCGTTCCTTGACGGCTTCGGGGTGCCCTGCCTTCCATTTCTCCCACTCTGCTTTCGCTTTATCCGTTAATAGCTCCTTCCGCTCAAATCCATGATCGATCGCGAACTGGAGTGCGCCGTCGCCGACAAGCATCACGTGTTGCGTCTTTTCCATGACTTGACGTGCGACAGAGATCGGATGTTCGATGTGCTGAAGGAACGCAACGCTTCCACAGTTGCCCTTTTCGTCCATGATGCAAGCGTCCAGTGTCACGTTCCCTTCACGGTCTGGAAGACCACCGACGCCGACCGAAAGGACGTTCGGGTCAGACTCAGTTTCGCGAACGCCCGCTTCGACCGCATCAAGGGCCCGACCGCCGGAGGCCAGGATTTTCCAAGCCGCCTCATTAGCCGCCAAGCCATGCCGCCAAGTTGAAATCACAACGGAACGCCGACTCTCTTCGGACCCATTGGCTTGTGCGAAAAGTTCCCTCAGACTTCCGGGTGCAATCCCAAAACTCAAAGCGACAAAGAACACCGAACGCCATGCAGAAAATGAAACGCAGCGCAAGTTCATCATCGGTATCTCGCGATTCAACAAGTCGATCCGAAGTTTAGACGCATTTGAAGGCTAATTCGACGAGTCCCAATCACGAGCAGGGAGAGGGAACCGACGATTCAGTTTGCCCGTTCCTCAGTCATCGATTCCTGCCAGGCTCAAAAGAAATGCGAATCGCTTCGCTACCAACTTGAAACGGTCGAATCTGCCTGATGCTCCACCGTGCCCAGCTGACATATCGGTGACCAAGTAAACCGGCTCGTTGCCCGATTTCG
>JBCCOI010000046.1:0-22246 GCA_039025515.1 Planctomycetota bacterium | reverse complement strand
TCTTGAATCCGCCCGACCGTTTCCAAGTACTGGGCCTCATGGCGTCGTTGCAGTCCGATGCCCACCATCAGGTTCTTCTTCTTCGATTCTTCGACGCTGGCCAGTACCCGCCGGACGCCCGGTGCGTCGGACGCGACGGGCTTCTCCATGAAGATGTGCTTGCCCGCATTGACGGCGGCTTCGAATTGTTGCGGCTTAAATCCGGGTGGCGTCGCGATGATGACCAAGTCGAGGTCTTGCTCGAGCAGCTTCTTGTAGGCATCGAGGCCGACGAACTTTCGTTCCGCCGGGACATCGACCTTTCCTTTGTTGCGGCGTGACAACAAGTTGATCGTTTCCGAAGCCTTACCATCAAAAGCGTCAGCAACTGCGACCAACTTCGTATTCCCGTCCGTGCTGAAAATGTTCTGCGAAGCTCCCTTTCCCCGTCCGCCACAACCGATCAGGCCGAATTTGATTTCGTCGCTTCCCTGGGCGTGCGCCGTGCGGGCAACGGTGCTGGAGAGGAGGGCTCCCGTCGCGGCAGTTGCGGTGGACGTTTTCAGAAAGGTTCTTCGACTTGGTTGATTTTCCATCTTTGGATCCTATTGGACTCGTTGCGTCGATCAATTCCTGGGTAAGAACCGCAGTAGATGCGGATGAACGGTTGATCGAGGGAGAAATAAAGGTAGGTGGTCACGGAAGCAGAGGCTGGAGACTTTCCGGTGGTCTCCTCGAATGAAGACCCGCCAGATTCATGGGCGGGACGCCTCAAGGCTTTCATCCACTCTGCGGACCACCTATTGTAAGAAAAACCGCCCAGACTTGTGACCACTGCGGCGAAATTTCCGTCCATACCGTCGATGTCAGCAATGACTTCCAAGCCTCCGTCCATGCCAATCGGCTCTCAGCCGGCCGACGTCCCCTCGTTCGGATGCATCGTCTATCTCAGCAAATCCGGTTCTGGCGTTCGCGGACGCGTTGCGAATCTCGAGGGCATTGAGGTCGACGGCTCTGACGATCGGTCCGTGCTCGGGGAAGTTGTCAAACAGTTTAGGCGAGCAATAAGCGAGGGAATTGCAAGCGAAAACGGTTTTCACCTGATCGAACCGCCGATGCCGAAGCAGCCCGGGGAACGTAAGGTTTTTCTTCCCGTCCACCTTTGACCGACACCGTGAGAATCCGCTGACATGGCAAATCACTTCACACTCCAAATTCTGGCCGCGTTCGCCCCGCTCCTTCTTTGCTGCGCCGGCGGACTGGCGGCCGAAGAGACGAGCGGAACACGTCCGAACATCGTGATGGTGTTCGCGGATGACTGGGGCAAGTACGCAGGCATTTATGGAGAATTGGAACCCGGTGGTCCCAATGATGTCGTCTCAACGCCCAACTTCGACTCGATCGCTCGGCGTGGTGTCCTTTTCACCCGCGCGTTTGTCAGCGCCCCGTCCTGCACACCCTGCCGAAGCTCGCTTCTTTCGGGCAAACACTTTTGGCAATGCGAGCGAGCTTCCATCTTGCAAGGTGCGGTTTGGGACTTTTCAAACGACGCCTACCCGCTGTTACTGGAAGAAGCCGGCTATCGCATCGGACATACTTATAAGGTTTGGAGTCCCGGCCAACCCGCCGATGCTCCACACGGCGGAAAACGCACTTCATTCAATTCGGCGGGGCGACGATTCAATGGCTTTTCGCAGAACGTTCTGCGACCAGGGAATCGTTCCGCGACCAAAGAGCAATTGTTGAATGAAGTTCGAGGAAACATTCGGTCCTTCCTGGATGCCGATGACGACGGAAACTTGGACGGTGAACAGCCATTCTGTTACTGGCTCGGACCGACCAATTGTCATCGCAAGTGGATCAAGGGCAGCGGTAAGAAACTCTGGAACATCGATCCCGATGACCTGAAAGGAAAACTTCCGCCGTATCTCCCAGACGTGCCCAGCATTCGCGAAGACTTTGCCGATTACCTGGGTGAGGTGAAAGCGTTCGACGCATCGCTTGCGGTCATGGAAAAGGAGCTGAAACGCTTGGGGCAATGGGAAAACACGTTGTTGGTCATCAGCGGCGACCATGGCATTCCGGGTTTTCCCCGCGGCAAATGCAATCTATATGACTTGGGTGTGGCCGTTCCGCTTGCAGTTCATTGGCCGGCAGGGATAAAGACTGCCGACCGCGTGATCGATGACTTTGTTTCACTCCCAGACCTCGCACCCACGTTCTTGGAAGCTGCCAAGGTGGCGATCCCCGAATCGATGTCCGCGCGGTCGTTGATGCCGCAGTTGCGGAGTGATCAAAGCGGTCACATTGATAAGATTCGCGACGCCGTCTTCACGGGCAGAGAACGTCACGTAGCCCAAGCGAGATCGGGGAATCTCCCCTACCCGCAAAGAGCCATTCGTACAGAACGGTTCCTTTACATCATCAATTTCGAACCGGAACGCTTCCCGATGGGAGATGGTCCGGGCTACGGAAAACCAGATGGCGAGATGCCGACGCTGGAGAAACTGACTCAGAATACGTTTACGGCATTCGCTGACCTGGACGCTAGCCCGACAAAAGCATGGATCGCACTTCACGGTGACGTGGAGCCGGAGGCATTTCGAATCGCGTTCGGCCGTCGTCCAAGGGAAGAACTCTACGATATCCAAGCCGATCCACACTGCATGACGAATTTGGCCGCCAAGGCGTCTTTCGAGACCGTTCGTGCGGATCTGGAACAAAGACTGCTTGGCGAGCTTCGCCGGACCGGCGATCCACGCATGGAAGCGGATGTGATTTTCGAAGCCGCACCCTACACGTTGCCCAAATAGCTGTCGCGCTGCCTGGCCATTCCAGTCCGGCTCAAAAGCACCATGGCTATTCGTCCGGAAGATTCGAAGTCAATCACATGCAGGCGTTCGGCTCTTGCACGCACAGGTCTTGCCGTGAAGCACCGAACGCCAGGAAATTGTTCTGCGACGATTGCAATCCGACGCCGGCTAGATGCTAACGTTGATCGATGTCGCGTCGATTCCATCGAACACATCGATGCTGAACGAGCGATCTCGAACGACATCAATGCTACTGGAGAAGCTTGACGAACGAGATGAAGTCACGGTCGATGAAGAACTAACACTCACACTTGGCGTTCCAAAGCTGAAAGTGCCGGTGCCCGCGGAAGCGAACCCCGAAACGGAGACACCACTACCGAACACATCGATCGAAACTTCCGCAAAGGCATTTGGCCCCGTCGCGCTGGCTGTGCCAGATGCAAAGATTCCGTTGCCGACGAATGTCGCGCTGTCAAAAGCAAAGTTCGGTGATGGGGTAACGACGTTCAGAGCCGTCAAGTCGACCGGTGTAAAATCGACGTCGACAAAACTTAGGTCCAAGTCGAAATCCAGGTCCAAGTTCAGATCGAAATCGGTGTTGGGTTGAATGCCCCTGTTCTCGACATTCAACGATGCGACGTCCGCAAACACACCCTCTCTGAATGCCTCGAATTTCGAAAGATCGAGGCTCGGCACTGGGTCGACCCCGAGATCCGCCGCCATGAGTTTTCGTGACTCAAGTGCTTGCGCCGAAAGTCTTGTGCGGCGAGGCTTCTTCGAGTGCTGTACTTTTCGTTTCATTCCAAACATCTTCTTTCCTCGTAAATTCTAATGTCCGCGTGGGGAAATGTCATGCGAGCCTGCGGACGATAGGCGCGCACGTTGAGCCAAAAGTGGTTTGATGAATTGCCGACCATTCGCGAACAACAGAATGTCCGCGCCGCTATTGGTGCGTTTGGTTCAGCGTCTTCCGCCGAACCCCAAGTACGTCAGTTTCTTGGCGTCATGCCGCAGATGATTGCCCTGAGGGCGCCGAGCGCCGTACCGCTCATTGATTGAATTCCAGAACCTTCTCTGCTTCCATTCGCAGTCGCTTCAATTCCGTTTCGCTTGGGTCAAGTCTGCTTGCCCATCTTGATGCACTCTCCAACCATTCCTGTGCTTCGATCTTGTTTCCGAGCGATGCGTGTGTCATCGAGAGCAACAGCATGGCATGTGGCACACGACTGGGAGTTGTTAGCGAGTATCGCCACGCCTGTTCCGCGACGGGTGCCAGGACTTCAGCCGCTTCTTCGAATCTGCCGCTGCGATAAAGTGCCGCTCCGCAAACGACCGCAGACGTGTGATCGGATGGGTTAAGAGTCTCTCTCTTGTAATCGATTAACTCGAGTGCACGATGAGGGTCAAGGAAATCCGGGTTAGCATGGGCAACGAGCAACCATGCCACATAGTATTTTTGTACATCCTTGCTCTCCATTGATTCCAACAAGTCATCTATCAAGCTCTTCGCGCGGCTCAGCAGCTCTTCGCGATTGTTTTTCTCGGAATCAGGCAACTCCGTTCCTTGCTCAATCATCCAAGCCGCGTGAGCGTATAGATCGGCCGCTCGAAACCGGTGCACCCAAGTAGTCGGTTCACGTACAAAACGATCAGCCTTTCGAACAATACCTTCAATGTCGCCGACACCGATCAGCTGGGCCGTACCTTCCGTTTCTACCATTGCCCGTAGAAACAAATGCCGTTCCTGATGGGATCGGTCGTGACGGCTGATGTGTTCCTCCGCGCCGCTCATTACCAGGGTTGCTGCTTCGAGTTTTCGACCGGCAATCTCAGGCTCGTCGAGCAATCTGTGCGTTCTGGCGGACATTAGAAGCGTCTCAGCCTTTCGGAGCGAGAAATGCGCCGTGTCACGACCGCGTGATGCATTCCTCTCCAAGCGTCGAATCCTCTTGTCGAATTCTCTTGCAGCGGATCGCAACTCACCAGCTTCAGCGTAGAGATGCCCCATGACGAGATGGGGATCGGATGCCGTCACGTGCATGCCGAGTCGATCTTCTCGTTCAAGAATCTCTTGGAGAGTCTGTCGGCAATGATCAGCCACGTCGCTTGCTTGTTCATGCTGATCGTGTCTTCTCAACATCGTGGACCAGCTTGCCAGCATGTTTGCCCAACTGGCACGTGCAACCATCTCATCGGGTTGCGCCGAGAGGATGCTTTGAAACAACTCGTTGGCCCTGTTACGTAACCATTTCGCCGACGCTCGGTCCCCCACGATGAATTGGTGCTTTGCAAGTTCGTGGTAGCAACGGGCAAGCAACTGCGAATAGCTGCTCGCCTCGGTATTCTCGGCAACGAGACTTTCACAGCACTCAACTGCCTTGCGATTCCAGGCGATCGCAACCTCAAGGGCATCCTCGCTTTCGCCAGCGATGGCAATGCTGGAGGCAAGGTTGTAATAGCTCTCGATCAACTGGGGGCGGACGTCGACATCAAAGTCATGGGTGCGTTCGAATTGCTTGGCAAGCTCGGCGGTTTTCTCCAGGTGTTTCGTTGCCGAATCCAGGTCTTGCACGCGGAGTGAGATATCGCCGACTTGCTGATGCGTGCGCATCAATAGCCGCAGCGTGGCGGCGCGACTTGCGGACGAAGCGGACGAATCAGAACGCAAAGAACGAGCCAGGCGAAGTGCTTCGAGTGCCAAACGCCGTGAATCCGTGTAGTTGCCACGCAGTTCAGACAATAAGGAACCAGCGACCAGTGCATGCGCGGCAAAGTAATGTGATTCCGAGGGAACCCGAACAAGGATAGAGTCATCCTCAGAAACAAGTGGTCGTTCGGAAGGCTCCGCGAACAGCATCGCCTCGGCCTTCTCAAAGACTCCTTGAGCTCGGGTGTAGTCACCGGCAGCGATCAGCAGGTGGACGAGGTCCGTCATCGCCATGATCCTTCGATGCAAGAGTTTGTTCTTCGCTTTTGCATCGGGTTCTGAAGTCAATTCGGATAGCAGATCGAGCGCCCGCGTCTGAGCTTCGATCGCGCCCGTGCGATCACCCAGCAAGTGTTTGAGTGATGCTACGCGTTCATACGCATTGATTGCGCGAAGCTTGAGGTGTGCGTCGGACCTGGATTCTTCCACCAGCGATTCGAATACGGAAAGCATTCGCTGCAACATCGCCGTCTGCTCGGGGCCATACTGCCCCGAGCGTGAAGCTTGGCTAACTCGCGGAAGCGTCTCCGTCATTCCGGCGAGCGCGAGATGCAGAGTTTCCTTCAGCTCTTGCGTTCTCCGGCTTTGTTCTTCCGCAAACGAGTTCGCTTGTGCGAGCGCTTTTCGGGTCTGACGGTGCCCGGCCATCGAATTCACGATCAATGCGATCAGCAGTGCCAGTGCGCTGACGGCCAAGAACGTCGTGACTCGATTCCTACCAGCCCACCGGACTCCTCGTCGCCATGTCGCGACGGGGCGAGCCCGAACGGGCTGACCGTCAATAAAACGCCCCAAATCGTTGGCAAGATCCAGCGCGCTGGCATATCTATCTTCGGGCCTTTTCTGCAGACAACGGAAACAAATGGATTCCAAGTCTCTGGGGACCGAGGTGTTGACGTGCTTGAGCGAAGCGGGCTCACGTTCACGAATTCGGGCAAGCGTCGTCAGTACGCTGCGGCTTTCAAACGGTGGATGGCCGGCCAAGACCGTGTAGAGCACCGAGCCGAGGCCATGGATATCCGTCGCCACGCTGATCGCGGACGCATCCGATTCGGGAAGTGTTTGCTCTGGAGCCATGTAGTTTGGCGTTCCCACCAAGAAACCGGGCTGCGTCAGGTCGCCATCCACATGGATCGACTTTGCAAGTCCAAAGTCGGTGACGTGGGGATCACCTTCGGAGTCAATCAAGATGTTTGATGGCTTAAGGTCGCGATGCAGGACGCCGCGTTGATGGGCATGATGCACCGCCAAAGAGGTCTTTTGCAAGATCTTCGCCACGCGCATCGGCTGATCCTTGATCGCCGACAAATACTGCATCAGGTTGCAGCCATCGATCCACTGCATACTGAAGAACGCCGTGTCTCCATTCGTCACCACTTCATGAATCGAAACGACGTTTGGATGGTCGAGCTTGGCGATTGTATTTGCCTCAAACCGAAACCGATCGAGGTCGATTTTGTTCGCGGCGGCGGTTCCTCGAAGCACCTTAAGTGCGACGTCGCGACCGAGGCTTCTCTGACGAGCTTTGTAGACGACCGCCATGCCACCACTTCCGATGACTTCTTTGACTTCATAGTCGCCAATCGATACGTGCTCCGGTAAGGGAAGCAGCTGTCGGTTCGGTAGCGATACTGATGACTTGCCACCTTTCTGCGAATCGACATCGCTACCAATCGGATTAAACGAAACCCAAGTCTCGATCGCTTGCCGAAGCCGCGAAGCGTGTTGGGGATGCCTGGCGATAAATGCGTCGACGGAGGGCGTTTCCCCTCGGTCAACGGCGTCGATCCAATCAGCCAGAATCGATGCGAAGGCGTCATCAATGGTAATATCATCGACTGCCAGCGGATTTGCGGCTTGTCGTTGACCGGGTGAAGATGCGAATCGATCGGCAACCATGGTTAGTTCTCCTCTTCGAATTGCATTAGGTTCCGCAGCCGTGACAATCCGCGAAAGATCAGACTCGCCACGGAGCCTCGCGTTCGACTCATGAGCCGTGCGACTTCGGCGAGCTTCAATTCCTGAAGGTGGTGTAGCTCGATCGCCCTTCGTTGATCATCGGGAAGCAAACGGAGTCTTTCGGCAAGCTTCGTCAATCGTTCGTCACGCATGAGATGTGTCGAGGGGCTTGGCTCGGTGGTTTCCAGCAAAAGCTGCAGGCGATCAGATGACTGGCCGAGAGAACGTTCGATCGAGATTTCGCGATCAATGTCGCGTTTCAAAGTTTGTAGCCTTCGAACTTCATCGGCCAGATTATTCGCGACCAAACGCCTGAGATACGCCCTGGTCCGCTCGGCATCCTTAAGCGGAACCGCCGGGTCCGATGCGGCTTCCAGCAGCGACTGTTGAACGACGCCGGAACCATCGATCTTGCCCGCGAAGCGATGATCCGTTTCCGCCCTCACCAGAAACTCCAGGTAAGTACGGTAACGCTCCCATGGCTCGGGTTGAGTTGCTTCGCTCATTTCGATGATGCCCGGACTCGCGACCACCTGTGATTCACTCGATAGTTTAGACACCAATTTCGAGCCGCCCTACGAGTTGCAGACTGAAACGCCTCTGTTTTGCTAGGCGGTCTGACGCGACAAGTGGTGCGAGAAAAGACTGAAATCGGGTGTTTTTTTCGGCGATCTGTCGCTCACTCCTCACGTTTGCGTCTCTTCGCTAGACTCCCGGCTCACGCTGAAATTCTTATCGGTTCACGTGTTATCGGTTCACGTGGGACTCCATCGTCTCGAAGATTCCAAGGAAGCCATCATGCCGCTTTGGCAAATTGACATCTATCCGACCGAGGCCGAAGTGGATCGCGAGGGCGCTCGCACCACGGAAGAAGTGCAGGAGCTAGGGCTCGGCGACCATGTTCCGGTGGTCTTCGCGCGGGGGTTCCTCGTCCAAGGTGACTTGGATGCCGGTCAAGCCGAGAGCCTGGCGGGGCGACTGCTGGCCGATTCGGTCACGGAGCGAACCGTCGTTGCGCCGACGGGCTCCGTTTTGCTCTCCGAACCGCCGCCCGCGATTGATTCGAACGGAAACGTTCGGCTGGTCAATGTCTTGCCCAAACCGGGCGTCATGGACCCCGTCGCCGCCAGCACGATGAACGCCGCACGTGATATCGGATATGAGGTCGAAGCGGTTCGCACGATGCGAAAATACTGGATCAGCGATGTCGACGAGAACACGTTCGATTCGATCTGCAAACGGGCTCTCTCCAATGACTCCATCGAGCAAGTGGTTGCCGGTTCACTTGAGCTGGATCAGTTGGACGTTGGCGCGGACTACCAATTCGAGCTGGTTCGTGTACCAATCCGTTCGCTTGATGACGAGCAACTTGAAACGCTCTCAAGAGAAGGCCAGCTCTATTTGACTCTGGTCGAAATGCAGACGATTCGAGATCACTTCGTTTCGCTAGATCGTGATCCGACAGATATCGAACTGGAAACCATCGCACAGACTTGGTCCGAGCACTGCAGCCATAAAACGCTTGCCGGTCGAATTCATTACCGTGGCGTCGGGAGGGACGGGTCGCCGGGTGGTGATGAGCGCAAGTTCGACAACATGCTCAAAGAGACGATCTTCGCGGCGACCCAGACGATTCGAAAGCAACTCGGCGAGCAGGACTGGTGCGTGAGCGTCTTCAAAGACAACGCCGGTGTGGTCACGTTTAACGAAGACTATCACGCTTGCTTCAAGGTTGAAACTCACAATCACCCATCTGCGCTTGAGCCCTATGGCGGTGCCAACACTGGCATCGGCGGCGTCATCCGCGACCCAATGGGGACGGGAATGGGGGCAAAGCCTGTTTGCAACACCGACGTGTTTTGCTTCGCGCCGCCGGACACGCCCGCGGAGCAGCTGCCGCCGGGAGTTCTGCATCCACGCCGCGTGATGAAGGGCGTCGTCGCTGGCGTGCGGGACTATGGGAATCGCATGGGGATTCCTACGGTCAACGGTGCGGTGTACTTCGATAAACGATACCTCGGCAATCCGCTCGTGTACGCCGGGAACGTGGGCATGATCCCGGTCGGCAAAGAAGAGAAGCAAGTCAACGCGGGTGACTTGATCGTTTCAATCGGCGGACGCACCGGACGCGATGGAATTCACGGTGCGACGTTCAGTTCTGCAGAGCTGACCAGTGAGTCGGAGTCGCTTTCCGGCGGGGCGGTTCAGATCGGAAACGCGATCACGGAAAAGATGGTGCTGGACGTGCTGCTGCAAGCACGCGACCGCGGACTTTACAGCGCCGTCACGGACTGTGGGGCTGGCGGCTTTTCGAGTGCCGTGGGCGAGATGGGCGAGGACGTGGGTGCCGAAGTCTGGCTCGAGAAAGCTCCGCTGAAATACGACGGACTTTCTTACACGGAGATTTGGATCTCGGAAGCTCAGGAACGAATGGTACTTGCTGTCCCGCGCGAGTCTTGGGATGAGCTTCGCAGGCTCTGCGAGAGTGAAGGTGTCGAAGCCGCGGTCTTGGGTGAGTTCAAAGCGACCGGCGAGTTGCATCTGCTCTATCACGGCGAAACGGTTGGCAGTCTTTCGATGCAGTTTCTTCACGACGGACGCCCACCCGTCATCCGCGACGCGGTCTACGTGCCGCCGCCCACTGAGCCGCTTGATTTGGTTTCTGTTGACGCGGAAATCGAATATGGAGAAACGCTCTTTAAGATCCTCGCAAGCTTAAATGTCGCGAGCAAACATTGGGTGATCCGTCAGTACGATCACGAAGTCCAGGGCGGTAGCGTCGTCAAACCTCTCGTCGGCCCGCTTTGCGACGGTCCCGGCGATGCCGCCGTGATTCGACCGCTGCTCGACTCAAAACGTGGCCTTGTGATCTCCTGTGGCATGAATCCCTACTTCGGGGATTTCGACACCTATCACATGGCAGCTTCCGCGATCGACGAAGCCATGCGGAATGCAGTTTCCGTCGGCGCCGATCCGAGCCGAATCGCGATCCTCGATAACTTTTGCTGGGGCTATACCGATCGCCCCGAGACGCTCGGTTCGCTCGTGCGTGCCGCGATCGCGTGCCAAGAGGTTGCCGTCGGTTTGGGAACTCCCTTCATTAGTGGCAAAGACAGCCTGAACAATGAGTTCAGCTTCTTTGACGAGACAGGTTCGAAGCAAACGATATCAATTCCTGCCAGCCTGTTGATCAGCGCCATGGGGCAAATCGACGACGTTTCCAAGTCGGTGACCATGGACGCAAAAGAGAACGGAAATGTGCTACTGCAAGTCGGCGAAACGAAAGACGAACTCGGCGGTTCACATTTTTGCGTCACGCTTGCCCTGCAGGGGGGAATGGTTCCGACGGTGGATGTGCCCGTTGCCAAAGCGACGTTTGACGCCGTGCACCGCGCGATCCATCTGGGACTAGTTCGTTCCTGCCACGACCTCAGTGAGGGTGGGCTTGCCATCGCAGCGACGGAAATGGCGATGGCTGGCGGCTTGGGCGTTTCCATTGACATTGATTCCCTGACGGATCCTTCAAGCGGAGAGCAACTCGGAAACTGCATCTCGCTTTTTAGCGAATCAAATTCCCGATTTCTCATCGAGGTCGATCCGGCAAATGAAGCGGAGATCATCGGAATCTTTCGCGAAAAAGGAGTCCCGGCCTGCCGAGTGGGTACAATCGTGCCGAACGACCGAATTGTGTTTCAAAGCAAAGGCTCGACGCTACTGGATGTGGCGATCGAAGAAGCGAAATCGGCTTGGCAAAAACCTTTGGATTGGCAATGATCTCCCCCAACATCGCTTCCACCGAAACGGAGTCCAATGCATGGACTGTTGTCGTGTCACGCGGACAGTCTCGGAATCCCGCGAAGCGTTCACTTGAGCAATCAATCGCGGACGCTGCCGCAGCGATCGATGGCGTCAACGTCGTGATCGTTCCACATCTCTATGATTTGCCCAAGGGCGGTGAGTCGCTCGGCAAACTGATGGAGCTGCAGGGAAACCTCATCCTGTTTTCCTGGATCTTCCCAAGAGCAGCTCATTGGGTCCTCGATCGAAATGGGGTCCGTGGGCAGTTCGTTCCCGTTCAAGTCGAAGAAGATGAAGACGAAGAGGACTTGCTTGAACCGGAAGCTGAATCCAGCGATGACGTTGACCGCGTCGCGGAACTGTTCCCAAGACCCGACCGCGAGATTCGCTGCTTGGACTTGAAGGTCGATAACGATCCTGAAACCTATCTGAAGGAGCTGCGGCAGATATTGAGTCGCTCGGCGCCGTCGCTCCCCATCGTCGGCGGCAACTTGGTGCAGGTTGAAGAGAACACGTCACGGCGTTGGTATCCCGTGATCGATTTCAATCGATGCACCAACTGCATGGAATGCATCGACTTTTGCTTGTTCGGAGTTTACGGCGTCGATGGGGCCGAGACCATTTTGGTCGAACAGCCCGATAATTGCCGAAAGGGGTGCCCCGCTTGCAGCAGGGTGTGCCCCGAGAATGCGATCATCTTTCCACAGCACAAAGCTCCCGCGATCGCCGGCGCCGAAGTCGAAGGCAACGAAGGATTCAAAATCGATCTTTCTAAGCTCTTCGGTGCCCCGGAAAGCGATGGCGACGGAATCGAAACTGCAGCCAGGGAGCGCGACGAACAGTTGCTACTCGCGGGTCGTGATGCCGTGGGACTCGATGATCAGTTGAAACGGCGGCAAAAAGATGAGCAATGCAAGCCGAAAGATCGACTCGATCACCTGATCGATTCGCTCGACGCGCTCGATCTTTAGTCTTACGGTCCGAGTCGACCACTTCATTGCGGGATTCATCTGATGGGGCTCGAGCATAAAGACTGTCTGGCCGTGATAAAGAACGAAGAGCATCGCGGCAGCCTGCACGTTGATAGCCAGAAACTCGAATTTCGGAGCTCTGGCATTCGATGGGAAGTTCCCGTCGGGAAAGGAACACGCGCCCGTCACGAATCGGGATTTCTGATCGTCACAAGAGGATCAAAAAAAGCACAGTTCGAGACCGGTGACCAGTCTGAGAAGTGGGTTGAAAAAA
The DNA here is from genome assembly GCA_039025515.1 of Planctomycetota bacterium. Lineage (GTDB taxonomy): Bacteria > Planctomycetota > Planctomycetia > Pirellulales > Pirellulaceae > Stieleria. The sequence goes on along the minus strand of JBCCOI010000046.1, from coordinate 9,745 downwards.
CCCTCAATCCACCATCTCGCCTTACAAAGTTGGGCACCAAGACTGGGCAAACTTTCTGGCTCAGCGATGAAGAGACGGACTTGGAGGAGGAGCTGGTCGCGGCAAAATTATCGCGGGTGAAGCAAGTTCCTCGATGCAATTTGGCATTCGTTTTCGTCGACTCCGAATCGCAATTGGGAGTGTTCGAAAGGACCTACCGCAGGGTGAAGCAGGGAACGCATCTTTGGGTTGTCTGGCCCAAAGGCATCAACTCAATTCGCCAAGCGGACGTGATTGGTGCGGCGAGAGTGCTTGGCATGGGTCCAGGTAAAGTCATGGCTTTCGACGATTACAGAACGGCGATGCGATTCACAAAGAAGTGATTCTGTGAGTACATCGCCCGAACCTCTTCGGCCACCGATCACCTAAGCTGCCTCGGCAAAAATCGACTCGAGCAGCGTTTCAAACCTTCGGTCGGCCTCTTCGCGTCGAGCCATTCTTTCCGCCAAACTCCATGATGCACGGATGCCGCGAACTCTGCGCATGATCTCAGCATCCGAGAGACACACTTCGCCAGCTGCGGGCGTCTCAATTTGAGCTTCAGGTCGCGTTTCCAAGACTTCTTCGGGGCAAATCGCGGTCATCATTTTTCAATCCCTCGTGGTAGAAAAGGGCCGATCTGTTGGTCGATCAGCATGTAAGGTTCCTGCAATCGAAATCCGCCAGAACCGTCTGCTCTGACAAAAATCAAGCGATGCAAGGTCCGTGCCAATCATTCGTTTAGAGGGAGTCACGAGATCAAAGTTCGCAAAAAAGCTGCGATGGCAGCAGTATTTTTCGTCAAAAGACGGTAGCGAGTCGTCAACTAGATGGTTGGTGGCGGTTTATTCGCCGTTCTGTTCGAGCGAATTTGCAAACCCTTGCAAATTGTTCCACTGCCGGTTTGGCAACTCCATCACCGCGAATTCATCGATTTGCTTTGTATCGGCAATGGTCGCGATTAGATGCCGTATCTGATCTCCGCTGCAGTGCCCCCTGAGCTCGACATATTGAATCCGCTGACCCGCGTCATAGATGATTCCGACCACCTGATGGCTCGGGCTCGCCCAGGCAAGCGACCCGTCAGGTTCAAGCAGAACGGATGGGATGTCTCTTTCCAGCCTTGTCAGAGCCTCTTCGAAACTGGACGGAACCGAGGAGGTGCCAGGAGGTTTCTCGCCGACATTCAGCATCTCGCCTGCAGCCGGACCGTAGATGTGAACGTGGAAGTCTCGGAGTCTATTCATTGCAGGCTCTGGTTCGTGGAGATGTGTGCTGTGACTTTGGTGTGTGTCTCAAGGTTGGCCTGACCGGCAATCTCACCAGGATTCGTCACAGGACGACCGCTGATGATTCGTTCTCGATCGTTTTCGGGCGCGTGATCGGTCGGGGGATTGCATTTCGCTATCCGGCGGGAATGTTTCGATGACTTCGAACAACACTCATCACAAGGAGCGTGAACGATGAAACATATTGCTATCGCAACCGCCGTCTCTCTTTTCACGAGCGGTTATCTCTCTGCCCAAGGATATACCTTTGGGAACTCTGTTCTGGATGCGGCTCGCACGCAAGATTCGGTTCTCACCCAAGACAACGCTCGGCAACCACAACCATTGCTGGATGCTCCTCGTTTGATCAATGTGGCACCGACGCAGTTGGAAGCGGAACCTCCGTTGCCATCTGGTGAACCGATGGATCTTTCTCTGACACCGATCCCGGATGCTTCCAGTTCTGCCCCTTCGCTCGATTCAACGCAGCCGCGTAACGGCGTTGCACCGCCGGTCATTTCGCAGCACGACGCTTCCATCCCCGATCCTCAGCCACAACCTCTACCCGGGTCGGCGGAAGCGAAGCCGATGAGCAACCCGCAGGCCGGCCACGTCCGGCCAGCGCCACAGGGACAAGTCCGTTATGTCCGCGTGAAGAAGAAACAAACAATGTTTCAGAAGCTGATGGAGATGGAGCGAAAGAAGAACGCTTGGCTTAAACGAACATTTCTAGGAAAGTAATCGACGAAAGAAACACCAACGACGAACGGCATTCGAACAAAGCTTGCCAGCGATGCACTCGTCCAAGTTTACTCTTGGACGGGTGCTTTTTTGATTTGATGTTCGCCTTGGTAGGTGATCGCCCACTTCGGAAGGCCGCAGTGCATGCACCTTGTGCTGAGTGGGTTGGAAGAAATGTATCGTCGAAAGAAGGTCTTGCTACAGCTCGGACACTTAAATCTTGACAGTCGGAGTGACGAAACCCAGAACGCGATGATCCACGCAAACGATACAACGTAGGACGGAAGTCGATTTCCGATCAGATACGAAGGCAATAGACCGAAAAGGACAATCGCGGGTACAGACCCGACAAACAGCGCCCAAAATTGATTTCGGCGTCGACGATAGTCTTGCCATGGATCGTCGGAAGTCATCCCGTGTTCTCGCCGACTTGAAGGCCGTCGGGTGAATAAATCGATCTTCCTCCATCGACGGGCAAGCAAACACCGTTGATGAACGTATTCTCACAAAGAAACCGCACGGCGTGAGCAACATGCTCGGAGGTTCCAACGTTTCCCACCAACGTGCTCTCGCAGAGTTTTCTTCTTTGTTCGTCTGGCACGTCATCTGCTAGCAGGACGGGCCCGGGCTTGACGCAGTTCACTCGGATTCGACGGTTCTGCGTCGCGAACTCCACAGCGAGCGAGCGAGTCATCACGTCAATCGCACCCTTGCTGGGAAAGTAAGCCGCATGATCGAGGTAGGGACGCACGGTCGCCCAGTCACCCAGATTGACGATCGAACCGCCGGCGGGCTGTTTGTACATATACTTGGCGGCGGCCCGCGCACAAAAAAACGTCCCCATCGTGTTCACTTCAAAGTAACGACGCATCAACTCGGCATCGACGTCCGCCAACTTCGTCGGCCACCAAATCGCCGCGCTGTTAATAAGGATATCCAAACGCCCGAATCGCGACACCGTTTCATCACAAAGACGATTCGCCACACCTGCTTCCTCGATGGCTCCCAACGTGACGTCCGCTTCGACTTCGAACTGGTCACGTATCGAGGCGGCAGCCTGCCGAGCTTCTTCGTCGCTTGAATTCGCGTGCAACATGATTCGGCAGCCATGCTCGGCCAACTCTCGAGCGATCGCGCGACCAACTCTTGGCGCGCCGCTGCCGGTTACGAGTGCGACCGGTGAATCTGATTCGTAAACCTTACTCAGACGGCTCATTCAGCGTCCTTCTCAATTGCAAGTGGGGCGGTCGATGGAGAGATCTGCCAACCTTTTTGATCTACTTTCCACGGCAGCGTTTGGTGTTCGGGAGAAATGTTGGTTTTGTCCCCCAGCTGGGTTGACATCATGGCAACATGATCAGCGACGCAGCGTCGACGGCACCCACGAGAAACCAACTCGATGAGCCGGGTGCTGCGGTGCCCTCGGTTCGCCGCTAAGCTTATCGCTTTCCCCGATCTCTCTCCTCTTCCAAGCATGATCCTATGCCGGAAAGTCCGTTTCAGTCTTCGACGTCTTCTCTTCCTGCACCCCTACCACAACCAAAGCTGGTTCAAGCGAATCAACCTGCCGAAGCAATCTGCGATGTCGCGATCATCGGTGTTTGCGACGACGGTGAACTGACCGGAGCTGCCGAATCGATCGATGCGAAGTGCAATCATCTCATTCGCAGGCTCATCGATAGTGGAAGAGCGTCGACGGATGAAGGCGAATTGCTCACGATCCCCGGACCGCAAGCCCTCGCAGCAACCGGCAATGGGCCGGCAATGATCCTGATCGTGGGACTGGGACTTCGTTCAAAGCTGACTCGTGAGTTGGCGTTCCGGATGACAAGCCAAGCCGTTAAATCGCTCGTCGCCAAACCGATCAAGGATTTGCAGATTTCGCTGGCGGAAAACTTTGACGCGAGCTGCGCCGATGCGGTTGTGGCCGGTGCTCTTTTTCCACTCGAAGGGCAAGCCATTTATCGAACGAAATCGGTGATCCATTGTCCCGATCAGATCGCTTTCACCGCGATCGATGAAGCAACCATCCAACGCGGTAAGACAATCGGCGATTCCGTCAACTTTGCCCGACGGCTCATCAACGAACCCGCCTCGGCGATCTACCCCGAGTCGCTCGCCAACCGCGCCGCCGCAATGGCGAACGAAGTCGGTTTGGAAGCGGAAGTGTGGGACGAAAAGAAACTTGCCACCGAGAACTGCCGTGCCATCCTCGCCGTCGGTGCGGGCAGCGAACGTCCCCCGCGACTGCTCATCCTTCGTCATCAAGGCGGCGTTCCAGGTGAAGCCCCCGTCGCAATCGTCGGCAAAGGAGTCACCTTCGATAGTGGTGGTCTGTCAATCAAACCCAGCGACGGAATGATCGACATGAAGTGCGACATGGGCGGCGCCGCAACGGTCATTGGTACAATGCGGGCTGTCGCAAAGTTAGGTCTGAAGAAGAACATCATCGGCCTGTGCGGGATGGCCGAGAATATGGTCAGTGGGTCGAGCTACAAGCTCGGCGACGTCATCGAAACGCGTAGTGGCAAGACGATCGAGATTCTCAATACGGATGCGGAAGGCCGAGTCGTTTTGGCGGATACGTTGAACGTCGCAATCGAACACAAGCCGTCGAAGATGGTTGATTTGGCGACTCTGACGGGAGCTTGCATGGTCGCGCTCGGCAACGAGGTGACGGGTGTGATGGCGAACGATCAATCCGTTTGTGACGAGTTTCTTAAGGCCGCCGAAGCCGAAGGCGAACCTGCGTGGCAATTACCGATGTTCGAACTCTACGATGAAAAAGTGAAGAGCAAAGTTGCGGACATTAAGAACATCGGCGAAGGAAGATGGGGCGGCGCCATCACGGCGGCAAAGTTCCTGGAAAATTTTGTCGGTGACACTCCTTGGGTGCACCTCGATATCGCCGGCCCCGCCTTCGCAGATTCTCCGAAGCCGCACCGTGACGCGGGGGCAACGGGGGTAATGGTTCGCACGTTGATTCGCTGGATTGAATCCCAGTGACGGGCCAATCGCGACCGACCGCGCTTACGCCAGGATGGGTTTGACGACATGACCGTGGACGTCGGTCAACCGAAAGTGTCTGCCCTGGTACTTAAACGTCAGCCGTTCGTGGTCGATGCCCAATAAGTGCAGGATCGTTGCATGAAGGTCGTGAATGTGCACGCCTCCCTCGGCGATGTTGTAGCTGAATTCGTCGGTTTCACCGTGAGAGTAACCCGGCTTCACGCCACCGCCGGCCATCCAAATCGAAAAGCAACGTGGATGATGATCGCGGCCGAAGTTTCCGTTGGTCATTTTTCCTTGGCAGTAGTTCGTGCGTCCGAACTCGCCGCCCCAGACGACGAGCGTGTCTTCGAGAAGACCACGTTGCTTCAAGTCCTTCACCAGTGCGGCAGATGCCTGGTCCGTTTGCTGCGTTTTGCGGCGGAAAGCACTGGGAAGGTTTCCGTGATGATCCCACCCCGAGTGATAAAGCTGAATGAACCGGACGCCACGTTCCGCCATGCGGCGTGCGAGTAGGCAATTGGCCGCATAGGTGCCGGGCGTCTTTGCATCTTTCCCATACATCTCCAGCGTCGCGTCGGACTCCTGCGAGAAGTCGGTCAATTCAGGAATCGAGGATTGCATTCGGTACGCCATCTCGAACTGCGCGATACGAGTCTCTAAAGCTGGGTCGCTGGTTTGTTCCAATTGCATCGCGTGAAGTTCTTGAATGCGATCGAGCGCATTTCTTCGTCCGATCGAATCGATGCCGTTCGGATTTTGCAGATACAGAACCGCGTCCGCATCACTTCGCAATCGAACACCGTCATGTTTACCGGGCAGGAAACCACTGCCCCAGAAGCGTGACACCAAGGGTTGCCCGCCCTGACCGTTGGTGACCAGTACGACAAACCCCGGCAAGTTCTCGGATTCGCTTCCCAAGCCGTAGGAAAGCCAAGCCCCGACGCTCGGACGCCCGGGAAACTGTGACCCGGTTTGCATGAACGTGACACCGGGACCGTGGTTGATCGCTTCGGTGTACATCGATTTCACAAAGCAGATTTCGTCAGCGACGCTCGCGGTATGAGGCAAACGGTCACTGATCCAAGCTCCGGAGTCGCCATGTTGGTCGAACTTGAAAGGCGATCCCACCAGCGGAAGGCTCGATTGATTTCCGCTCATCCCCGTCAAACGCTGGCCCCTACGGACGCTATCGGGAAGTTCGCGACCGTGCATCTCATTGAGCGTCGGCTTGTAGTCGAACGATTCGATTTGCGAAGGAGCACCCGACTGAAACAAAAAGATGACCCGCTTTGCTTTCGGAGCGAAGTGTGTGCCCGCGGGTAGATGCGGTTGCCGTTGAAATCGACTCGCTTCTGCCGCATTGGCCGACTCGCGATTCAGAAGCGATGCCAACGCAATCGTTCCCAAGCCTTGGCCGAAACGACTGAGGATCTGACGCCGGCTCATCCCGAGAATCGAATCATGTCCCGTGCATCCTCGATGACCGGTCAAGGTCTCAAGGGAACAGGCTGGGGATGTATGAATATGACGAGACTTCATGGATTTTTCGAGATCGCAGGGATTGTATTCGCCGTCGTGTCAGTCTTGTGTTGCCTTTACTGCAGGCGGACGCAGGCATCCAAGTTCATCAACGCATTGACCAAGATGGTCACCGCGGCATGTCGAGCCGCATCGAGTCCTTCCGCATGAGGAGCTTCACCGATTTTGAGAAGCTCCGCGGCCAGATCAGGATTCTTGCGATAGAGCTCGACTTGTTCTTCGAGCAATTGCAGCAGTACCGTCATCTGCTCGCTCGTCGGTGTTTCCGAAGTCAGACTTGCGTAGGCAGCTTTAATGAGTGCGTTGTCACTCTCGTGCGTCCGAATCAGTTCACCCGCCGCGACTCGGGCGGCTTCGACGAACTGAGTTCCATTCAACGTAACAAGTGCCTGCAGAGGTGATGGAGCCACTTCGCGTCTAAGCCGACACACGTCGCGTTTGTTCGCATTGAGTGTCGTCATCACTGGAGCGGGTGCGGTTCGTTGCCAAAAGGTGTAAAGGCTTCTTCGGTACAGTCCCTTGCCCGAGTCAGGCGTCTGAGGCTTGTACGAGAGTTGCAAATCGTAAGGACGCACGGGGGCTCCCCCGACTTGCTTCGCCAGCAATCCGCTCACGGCGAGGACGTTGTCGCGAATCATCTCAGCCGAAAGCCGCTTCGCGACACCGCGTGCCAGCCATCGATTCTCTGGATCCAGGCTGCGAACCTCACGGGGAACCGCGGTCGCTTGTCGATAAGTCGACGAGAGCACCATCATTTTGAGCAGCCGCCGAACATCCCAACCGTTGTCGATAAAGTCTCGCGAGAGCCAATCGAGAAGTTCGGGGTGAGTCGGCGGTGCACCTTGGGCTCCAAAGTCTTCGGGCGTTCGAACGATGCCGAAGCCGAAGATCATTTGCCAGTAGCGATTCACGGTCACGCGCGATAGCAACGGGTGCTCATCCGAGCAAAGCCACATCGCCAGCCCTAAGCGGTTCCGTGGCGCATTCTCGGGGAAGCCGAACAGAAACTCGGGCGAATGCGGCTCGACGGTTTCACCTTGCTGGTTGTAAACGCCGCGTTCGAGGATGTGGGTTTGCCGTGGACGTTTGCTCTCACGCATCGCAGTGATCGCAGGAATCGCATCGATCACGCTTTGATGTGCAATTCGAGCCTGTCGTAAAGCTTCTCGACTTGCCGCTGCTTTCTCATCGGCGGTGAAGAGGTAGTAGTCGCTTAGAGCTTCTCTTTGGCGTTCCGTAAGCGACTCAAGCGGCATCTCCAACGCATTTTGCAGAGCCTTGTCGTCGTAAAGCTGTGCCACTTCGATGGCGGAAAGTTCTCGGTCGAAGCCAGAGAATTCGTCAACGATACCGTCTTTGAATCCACGATCACGATACCTCGTTCCGATCGCAAGATCTTCGTAGCCGCCGCGCCACTTGCTGATCTGTCGCGTTAATTGATCATAGAGCGTCGTGGTTGTGGCTGGGGAGCCATCGACGTAGATCTTCAATCCGGCGGCGCGACTCGAACCGTCATAGGTAACGGCGACGTGCGTCCATGTTCCCGCTTCGAGGATTTCTTCGGTTTCGACACAGATTGCGTCGCCGGGCCAAAAGTGACAGAGCTTTGCACTGAGTCGACCGCCCAGCTTCGTGAGTTCGTAGCCGATGCTGCCGGCGTCGTCCCAGCCTCGGGAGCGACGATAAATCACGCCGCGTTCCGTTGTCTCGGCGGGGTTGATCCATAGGCTGAAACTGAACGGTTGGTCGCGAGTGAACTGGGCGAGCTTGGGAATCTCGACGGCGTCGTCACCGGTTAGCTTGATCCCGAATCCGACGCGACCATCAATCAATTGGTTGGCTATGGGTGACTTCGCAGGATGCTTTTTGCTGGCCGAATTGACAAACCGCAACTCCGTGGACGGCTGCTTCTTCTCGTTTTTCTCGCCATCATCCTTCTCCTCGTCGCTGCCTGCGTCACTGTCTGCGTCTGGTTGTTGATCGAAATTCAACTCGATGATTCTTCCCGGAATCAACTCATCAACCGCGCGTCCTTCGGTCAACCAAGATTCAAAATCCGCCTCACAGGCGGCAACCGCATCCAAGTACTCGGATTCAGCTATCGTCAAAGCGAGCTTGGTCGCTTCGAGTTGCTTGACTTGTTTCTCGCTGGGCAAGGAAAGCGACGGAGTCGGCACGGCGTCGGTGAAAAACGAGATTAAGCCGTTTTCGTCGACGTTGTCAAAGAACGCAAACAGGCCATAGTAATCCTGCATCGTGATCGGATCGTACTTGTGGTCATGACATCGAGAGCACTCGAACGTCAGGCCCATGAACGCGGCACCGACCGTATGGGTACGATCAGCGACGTTCTCGACACGGAACTCCTCGACCGCAACACCACCTTCTTTCTTGTGTGAATGAAGCCGATTGAAGGCGGTCGCCAGTTTTTGCTGGCGAGTCGCGCCGGGAATCAGGTCGCCGGCAATTTGTTCGGTGACAAACTGATCGTACGGCATGTTGCTGCGAAATGCATCGATCACCCAGTCGCGATAAGGCCAAACGAATCGAGCGTCGTCTCGTTGATAGCCGTAGGAATCGCTATAGCGAGCCACGTCCAACCACTCGGTCGCAAGTCGTTCGGCACATGAGTCACGCTGCAACAGCTCATCCACGACGCGTTCATAGGCGTCCACAGATTTGTCGTTTTCGAAACGGGCAATCTCGTCCAGCTTGGGTGGCAAACCGGTGAGATCGAACGTGACCCGACGAAGCCACGTGGTCTTTGAGGCTGATCCGTTCGGCCGCAGCCCGTTCTCTCGTTGTTTCGCATAAACGAACGCATCGATCTCCGAGGAGCTCCAGTCAAATCCAGTTGGATCGACCGCAGGTACCGGTACGTCTTTGGGAACCGGGACGAACGACCAATGCGATTCATATTCGGCACCGGAGAGAATCCAGCGATCCAGGATCTTCTTCTCCGCAGAAGTCAATTGTCGCGGCGCGTCTTCGGGAGGCATTTGACCGTCGTCGGTCGCATGAATCCGCAAGTGCATCTCACTTTCATTGAGATCACCGGGCTTGATTCCGAAGTATCCGCCCAAATCGGCGAGCGCATGCTCTTGGGTATCGAGACGGAACTCCGAATCCTGATTCTCCGCATCAGGCCCATGACAATGAAAGCACTT
>JBCCOI010000045.1:0-22486 GCA_039025515.1 Planctomycetota bacterium | reverse complement strand
TTGACATCGCCGAATTGGAAACCGGAGTCCTTCCCGAGGCAACTTAGACAGGTAAAACAGGAGCCGTATACGGACCCGTACGTACGGTTCTGTGAGAGGGCTGAGTCAGCGGTCGCACCGCTGGCTCACCCTACTCGATTTGTCAATATGAAGGCTTCGCTTTACGTGCGAATCGTTTCCCAAGTCCTTCCAGCGTCATGAAGTACAGCAAATACTTCTTGATCTTCTCGTTTCCGGACGTTCCTGCGGTCTCTGGCTGCTCGGAATTCGCAACGTGACCCGCACCATTTAACAGCCGGTGTAAAAGCAGGCAAAATCGCGAAGATGCGAATATTCGGAAGAGTCAATTTTTTAGCGATTTGCTCCCGATAGTTCAGGTGGCAGACGGTCAAGCGGTGACCCCAACACGCAAGGAAGTGTTTTCATCCCGCCACCGCGTGGGCTGACATTCAGAGAATGAATGTCGCCCAAGGCCAGTCCAATGCACCACCACGCGTGTCTCCATCTGTACTTGGAGACCATACAGGGAAGACTCATGAAACGACAGAAACTCTTTACGACGTTGGCGCTCCTGTGCTTCGGCGGAACGGCCATGGCGGGAGGAAACCTTTCGGGATCAGCCGAAACCGCTGGTTATCAAGCTGTGCCCGGAGCAGGTCCGCAGATCGCACAGGTTTGCTGCGACACCGACGTCTCTTGCGGATGTGAAGCGCCTTGCGACTGCGATATGAGCATCGAAGCTGATTGCGGTTGTGAGACTATGGGCTGTGATGACAGCTGCGAACTCGCACCCTTCGATTGTGGATGTGACTCGGGCTGCGACAGTGGTTGCGGTTCGGGCCTCGGTCTAAATCTTTTCGACGCATTCGAATGTGACCTCGGCGAACCCTTCGCACTGTTCGGTGAGAATTGCGGCTGGGCAGCGGGTGGCTGGGTGCAGATGGGTTACCACAACAACGCGCTACCTTTGTTCAATAGCCGCCCAGACAACTTCCAGCTTCATCAGGCTTGGCTCTGGGCCGAAAAGGCAATCGATACCTCATGCGGTTTTGATATCGGTGGCCGGATCGACTACGTCTACGGTACTGATGGGCCAGATACGCAAGCTTTCGGTATCAACAACGGTCATTGGGACGAAGGTTGGGACAACGGCGGCGACTACGGACACGCACTCCCGCAGGTTTACCTCGAAGCCGGCTATGGCGATTTGACGGTCAAAACTGGTCACTTCTACACCATCATCGGATGGGAAGTTGTGACCGCCCCGGACAACTTTTTCTACAGCCACGCCTACACGATGTACAACAGCGAGCCGTTTACGCACACGGGGACGCTGGCAACGCTTTCTGTCAATGAAGACATTGAGGTTTACGGTGGATACGTCTTCGGTTGGGACAGCGGCTTTGAAGACAACGGTGACGCGTTTCTCGGCGGTGTCTCTTTGGCATTGTCCGAGGACGTGAGCTTGACCTACGCCACTGTCGGCGGCCGATTCGCGGACGGACCGAACGGAACGTCGGCCCAGGGATACATGCATTCGATCGTCGCGGACGTCGCGGTCACCGATAGCTTGCAGTACATCTTCCAAAGTGATTACCTCGACACTGAAGATGCGATGAGCAACGGCGTCGCGAACACGATTGGTATTAACCAATACCTTATCTACACACTGAGTGACTGCTTGGCCGCTGGTGCACGGTTCGAATGGTACAACCAAGAGGGAATCTACAGTGCCTTTGGGAATGAAACGGACATCTACGCTCTTACTCTGGGTGTGAACGTCAAACCTCACGCAAACCTGATCGTCCGACCGGAAATCCGGTTCGACTGGGACGATGATCAGGTCGCAGGCTTGGATGAAGGCGATGAGCAAACGACATTCGGTATCGACACGATCTTCCTATTCTGATCGAACGATTCGAAAACCGAATTCCCGCTAGGCCGCGTCCGTCACCAGTTGGCGGGCGCGGCTTTCTTCGTTCCTGTCGCAGAGAGAGGAGACGTCGCATCGCGGACTGCATCTGCACATCCGCGGCCTTTGCGTTTCTTGGTATCGGAATCAAGAATCGCTGATTATTCTCTGCGGTAGTTCACGGCGTGTTCCGCCCGTTCGTTGAGTCTCAGGACATCGAAGCCGTTCTGTCATGCATGTAAGAAAAGCCGTCATCACGGCCGCAGCCCCAGACCAAACGCGAATCCCTACGCAGCAGTTGGTTGATCAGCGGGGCGTGGAGCAATCCGCCCTTCAGTTGATTCTTCGTGAAGTCCAGTCCTGCGGCGTCGAGGAAACGTGCATCGTTGTGCGACCCGGCGACGAATTGCTGTTTCGCCAAGCCGCTGGTGAACTTGCCGGCTCACTTCACTTCGCCGAGCAAGCCGAACCCAAGGGCTACGCGGATGCGTTACTCAAGGCCGAAAGCTTTTTGGAGGGTGATGCTTTTCTTCACCTCGTCGGCGATCATGTCTATCTCAGCGAAACGCAGCAGACGTGCGCGAAACAACTGGTCGACGTCGCGAGCGAGTTTGAATGCTCGGTTTCCGCGGTTCAGTCGACTCGCGAGAACAAACTCCCCTATTTTGGAATTGTTTCCGGGACGCGGATTGCCCGCTACGAGGGTGTTTTCGAAGTGCAGCGAGTGATCGAGAAGCCGACGCCGACGATGGCGGAGCAAGAATTGGTCACGCCCGGATTGAGGTCGGGACATTATCTCGGTTTCTTCGGCATGCACGTGCTGACGGCGGAGGTCTTGGATTCGCTGAAGACCATTGTGACAGAAAACGCGGACGCGAGATCCACACTTTCGGATGCACTCGATTCGTTCCGTAGCCGTCACAAGTATCTCGCGTTTGAAGTCCTCGGTCGGCGGCACAACTTGGGCGTCCAATACGGGCTGCTGATGGCACAGATGGCGATCGGGCTGGCGGGCGCTGATCGCGATCGGATCTTAACCGAGCTGGTCGATCTGTTGGCGCTTCGATCGATCGGAGGCGAAGCGGTCTGATGGCGAGTGAACTGCTTGAAATCATTCGCTCCGCCGATGACAGCGTGAGGCATCGATCGCTCTTTTCGGTTTGTCGTGGCCAAACCGCTCAACAGTTGCTCGGACACGCTCAAGAGTTGGATCGATACCGCAGCGAAAGCAATCTTTACGCTCGAGTCCGCGCGCTGTTCTTTTTGTCGGCGATCTATCAGTTCCATCTTCCAGAGGAATTGGAAAGGGAAAGCACATCGAAAGCCCAGGCCGGAGGCTTGATTCCGTTCGAAGGTTATGACCACCTCTTGGCGCGGCGTTTTACCGAGGCAATCGATGTCTTTCTGCATCATCAACTGACGAATGGGACCAGCGATGCCATCGCGAGCGCTTTGGCTCATGCGTACCATCAATTAGGTTTTCAGACGCTCGCGGATCAAGTCCGGCGAAGTGTTCGCACGGTGCGTGGTAATCAATGGATGTTTCGACTGGGCCATCCAGACGATCATCCACTTCGATTCCGTGACGAACTTCTACGGAAGGACTCCTCCGTTGGAACGCGGCCTCTCCTGTGTGAATCAACATCCGTGCGAATGGACCTTTCGCATAGCGCATGGAGCGACATCTTTTTTCTCGGCATGGATTATCCGGCGGGAGCCCGCGTTCTGAACATCTCCGTCGACTTGGGAGTCCGTGGACGAGATCAACACGCGATTCCGCCGATCGAGACTTACTTGCGTGTGATCGATGAACCGGTGTTTCGACTGGCAAGTGTTGATCTTTCCGCGACGGCGGAAGTCAGAACGATCTCAGAAATGTTTGATTTCGCACGTGACTATCTGGGCTTATTGAAGGCAGCGGTGATCGCCGCCGGGATCGTTCCACCGGGTCTGGAAGGTTGTGGTCGTCCGATTTGTGAGTTGCTCGACAGGATCGTTGCGCCCGGAAAAGGCCTGGAGTTGGTTAGCAAGATCAACGACATTCCTAAGGGTTCGCGGCTTGCGGTGTCGACCAACCTGCTGGGATCGCTGATTTCGATTCTGATGCGGGCGACTGGACAGGTCCGTTCACTCACGGGCGCGCTCACCGAAAGCGAACGGCGTTTGGTGGGTGCCCGCGCGATTCTGGGAGAGTGGATCGGTGGTAGCGGTGGCGGATGGCAGGATTCTGGTGGTGTTTGGCCGGGTATCAAGTTGATTTGCGGCGCGGACGCATGCGAGGGCGATCCCGAACACGGCATCAGTCGCGGGCGTCTGATGCCGGAGCACACGATTCTTGGTGAAGAACGTGTCTCAAAGAGGACTCGTGAAGCACTGCGAGATTCGCTTGTGCTAGTCCACGGTGGCATGGCTCAGAACGTCGGTCCGATATTGGAGATGGTTACGGAACGATACCTGCTTCGAAGTGACTTAGAGTGGACGGGCCGAAAGGAAGCCATCGAAATTCTCGATGAAGTGGTGGAAGCCCTTGAGGAGGGCGATATTCGAAGGCTCGGACGCGCGACAACCAAGAATTTTGAAGGCCCACTTCAAACCATTATTCCGTGGGCAACCAATCGATTCACTGATCAGCTGATCGAGGCCTGCCGGAAAAAGTACGCGGACCAGTTTTGGGGATTCGTCATGCTTGGCGGCATGTCGGGCGGCGGAATGGGATTTCTGTTCGATCCCGCAATCAAAGTTGCCGCCAGCGACTGGTTGCAAGCGAAGATGCTGGAAATCAAATCGGGTTTGGAAACCTCGTTGCCGTTCGCGATGGATCCGGTGGTTTATGACTTTGAAATCAACGACCGCGGCAGTTGGGCCGAATTGAAATCGGGATCAGAGGCGACGATGCCAGATCGTTACTTCCAATTGGTGCTACCCAAGTTATTGCAGACCCCGCTTCGCGATCTCTCCGCAGATCGACGTGCTGATCTGCACGCGATTTCTCGTCGAGCGTCAGGCACGGAGAACATTGAATCTTCGAGTGCTATCTCAATCAAGTTGCTGCAGAGCGTTCTCCCAGTCAACACTGGCGACGCGGTGGCAAGCGAATCTTTGGATACGTTGCTTACACGAATCGGTTTTGATTCGGAGCAGCATGAACAGATTCGAGCCGACATGATCAATGGAAGAATTGGACTTTCTCAGAATCGTTTTTCGCCCAGCAGGACCGTTGAGGACGTTTCGTCTGGGCATGTCACCGATCTACGCGTCGGTTGCTCAGATGACCTTGTTCGGATCGGCGAAGCGTCGATACGTCGGGGCGAGGTTGCGGTCGTCACGTTGGCTGCCGGCGTAGGAAGTCGCTGGACGGGGGGGCTGGCGTTTGCAAGGCACTCCATCCCTTTTATCGATTTGCGGGCAGGCACCGAAGTTTTCTTGAAGTTCACCTCGCGAAGAACCGGCAGGTCAGACAGGAGTTCGACTCAATGATTCCACACGTCTTTACCACCAGCTATCTGACCGACCGACCAATTCGCGACCATCTAGAAATCAATGACCGATTCGGTTTTGGCGAGACATTGCAGGTTTCGACCGGAAAAAGCGTCGGGCTGCGAATGGTTCCTACGGCCCGCGATCTTCATTTCCTCTGGCAGGAAACGGCCGAGCAGGTCCTTGATCAACAACAGCAGAAAGTACGCGAAAGCGTTCGAGCTGCTCTCATAAATTGGGCGAAGACGACGGGCGAAGCAAGCGACTACACGGACAACGTCCCGAGCCAGTGCCTTCATCCTGTAGGGCATTGGTACGAGATCCCAAACCTTCTTCGCAACGGAGTACTCGCAGGATTGCTGCGGCAACAGCCTTCACTGCGTTATCTGTTGCTACACAACATTGACACTCTCGGGGCGGATGTGCAGCCGGGCATACTGGGTAAACACATTTCGGAAAGCGCGGCGTTATCGTTTGAGGTCATCACTCGTCGGTTGGAGGATCGTGGAGGCGGATTGGCGCTCGTCGACGGGCGTCCCAGGCTGGTCGAAGGTCTCGCAATGCCAGACGACCGTGTGGAATTTGACCTGACCTATTACAACTCCATGACAACTTGGATCGACATCGACGCACTGCTAGGGACGTTCGGACTTGATCGAGATACGTTGAGAAACCAACAAACAGTTGATTCGGCGGTTCGAAGGCTCGCAAGAAGGCTGCCGACCTATATCACTTTGAAGGATGTCAAGAAACGCTGGGGACATGCACAGGAAGATGTTTACCCGGTCGCCCAGTTCGAGAAGCTGTGGGGAGACATGACGTCGCTCACCGATGTGGACTGTCGGTTCTTTGTCGTACCAATTCGTCGGGGACAACAGCTCAAGAGTCAAGCCCAACTTGACCCATGGAAACGCAACGGATCGGCCGACTTCATCGCTGGGCTTTGTTCATGGAACATGGAATAGCCAATCCAGCTCCGCATCCGAATTCGAGTACGTGATCCAAATTAGTTCTCACTCTTCGTCAGCCTCACTCGTTGTCTGCAAGAGAAGACGGGCTTTATGAGGACGAAAAGCCCAGCGGGCGACACACTCACGGAGGTCAAGTCATGGCCTTTTGGAGTCATGGCGTGCCACCAGCAACACCTCTACCACCTCGTCTTCAGCACCAAAGAACGCCGACCGCTGCTTCACGATGACGCTTTCCGCAAGACGATTTGGCGATACGTGGCTGGCGTCTGTTCCAACTGGAAGGACATGCCGTTCGGATTGGCGGCTACTACGACCACGCTCATGTGACGGTGTGACACGGTACCAATCGAAAGAGACGTCAATCGGGCCAAAGGGCTCGACTGATGCAGCCATGGTTGGCTTGAGCTACCGTGGCAGAAAAGTCGGCCAGGTAGCCGCGACGCTTGGTTTTTAATTCGGGGCGGGACCAATTGGCTCTCCGCCGAGAAAGTTCCTCGTCGCTGACCACAAGCGAAATCGAACCGGCTTGCAAATCGAATGAGATTTCATCTCCGTCTTCGACCAACGCGATCGGCCCACCGACAATCGCCTCAGGTGAACAGTGCACTCCGATCGCTCCATGCGATACACCAGAGACACGAGTATCTGAAACCAAAGCTACTTTGCCATCCAGCTCGGGAACCGACAGTGCCGCCGACGCAACAAGCACTTCCGGCATCCCGCTGGCAACCGGACCGAGGTACCTTAGCACGATCACGCTGCCCGGCTTAATGCGTCCGGCTTCGACCGCTTCAACGACTTGTCTCGCCTCGTCGAAACAAATGGCTGTGCCACGAAATCGCGGTTCGTTCATACTCGAAACTTTGAATACGATCCCCTCCGGCGCAAGGTTCCCGAAACAAATTTGAATATCGGCGAAGGGTTTGTAAGGTGAGTCGATCGGAGCGAGCAGTTCTTGGCCGGCGGGCGGTTCGCCTATGGCGGCAAGATTGTCAGCCAGCGATCGTCCCGACACGGTTAACTGGCTGCCGTCCAAGATGCCAGCTCGAAGCAGGTGTTTGAGTAGCACAGATGTTCCGCCGATGCGGTGCAAGTCGACCATCGTCTTGTCGCCGCGCGGAGCAAAACTACAAAGGACGGGCGTTTGTCGAAAGATTTCCTGCAGATCGCGCAGATTGAACTCCACTTCCGCTTCTCGCGCCAGGGCAAGTAGGTGCAGAACGCCATTGGTCGATCCTCCGATCGCGGCAACGGCGGCTGCCGCATTCTCGAAGGCACGTCGCGTGAGAATATCGCGAGGACGGATTTGTTGCTCCAATAGGTTGCGAACCAGACCACCAATTTCGCGGCACTCCTGCTGCTTGGCGTCGTCTATCGCCGGAATGGAGCTGCTTTGAGGGGGCATCAAACCAATGGACTCCATCGCAACCCCCCAAGTATTGAACGAAGCCGCAATTCCGCAGCCACCTGCACCGGGGCAAGCTTTGCGACGGATCTCGTCGGCCTCAGATTGCTCGATAGCCCCGACGGCAGCGGCAGCTTGGGAGTCATAAACATCCAGAATCGTGATATCTCGGCCGTTGTGGCAGCCAGGCATGATACTTCCGCCACTAACGATCAGTCCCGGGTAGTTCAATCGAGCCAGAGCCATGGCGAAACCGGGGCCATTCTTGTCGCAGTGATGAAGTCCGACCAAAGCGTCATAGCCATGGGCACTGACTGCGCACTCAGCAGCATTCGCGATCATGTTTCGGGAAGGCAGGCTTGCGTTGCCGCCCTCGTGACCTTGCGTGATATTGTCGCTGACGGCCGGCGTTCCGAACGGGAACCCAATCAGCCCAGCGTCGCCACACCCTTTCGCAATCAACTTGGCAAGGTCATAAGCATGCATGTTGCAGATGTTGCCATCCAGCAAAGGTACTCCGATACCAATCTGTGGCCGGTCAAAATCGGCTTCGGTCATCCCCAGCCCATAAAAAAACGCAGTGATGGATTGCTGCCATCCACGCGTCAATTTCTGACTGTTCCAGTTTAACGTCATGTTTTTTCAATGAGTCGAGAGTGTTGCAATTCGTTGGCTCACCGTTATAGCAGGGCTCGCATGAATCTCCCCGATTGAAACGCTCTCGCTCACTTTCGATAGAGTGCCTCTTGTTCTCAAATGGTCTTTATCAAAGAACTTACGAGTTTTGCATCCTTCGAAACGAATGTAGCTTTCCAAGGGTTGCGGAAGAATACTCTCGGGATTTAGTCGACCGTTTAGCGTTAACCTCAGTAATCGGCGTACCGATTTGCCGCCAGACTGCCGGCGCGTGGCGTTGCTCTGGGTGGCTCGTAGGTCTGCCGCCAAGTCGCCCGTCGTCGCGGCACTCCCGTTCGAAACCGGTGAGATGCCGAGAACGTGGCACTTCGGAAGGTCGAGAATATTGAGCCGGAAGAACTGCGTGCCGCTATCGTCGCGGTGGTTCGCGATCACATTGGGACCGACGAGGCCGAGACATTCAGTTCCGTCGCAAAGCTATTCGGTATGAGCAACAGCCGTAAGCGATTGCGGAGGTCGAAACGGCCAAGGGGCGTAAGAAGTTCGCTCGAAAGGAAGCTCACGAAAGACCGGGCAGTGAACCGTTGCTTGTGGCAAACGAGTCGATGTTTCCGGCTCCGAGTTGACGCAACATGGAGACGAATAGATTTGCCGTGGGCGTGTTGTTTTGAGCATCGAATGCGAGATGGTTCCCGTGGTGAAAACCGCCTCCCGCCAAAACAATCGGCATGTTCCTTGTATCGTGCTTGTTTGCGTTCCCGAAGATGGAACCGACCATCAGCATGCTCTCATCCAGCAGCGAATGACCCGCCACGCTTGTTTCGGAAAGCCTGGTCAATAATCGCTTCAAGCTCTTCATCTCTTCGAACGATCTGCCGGAATTCATAAACTCCTCGACTTTGCTCGAATAGCGAAACACCTCATCTGAATCAACGTTGCGACGGAACGCTCTGGGCAGAAAGCGGACAAGAATGCGATTCGCGTCGTCGGCTGTGCCGCCGTCCAACGAGACATCCCCGAGCAACCGCGTTCGGCTTTCAGGAGGCCAACTCTCCAAAGGCCCTTCGATCTCGACGGAGGAGATGTGCAGCCCCGCGCCATCAAACTCTTCGATCTTGCGTTTACCCTTCTGCAAATATGCAGAGATGTTTTTGATCGTCCCGAAAGGCCGCGGATAGATCGATTCGCCCGGAAACATGTAGTCGGTGAACTCCACCACCCGGCCTTCGGGAGGCACCGAATAAAATCCCATGAAGCGTTTATTGCCGCTGCGGGTGAGGATGCCGGACTGAACTTGCATCAATACAGGCTCCGTCGACTGCCACGCCTTCGCGTGCAAGCGAAAACGGTACGTACCCTCGGACTTGGTTCTGTAAAGATTGAGCTGGCTACCTGCACCAAATTCGCTCGAGTACACCACGGTGCCGCCGTCCAATTCGAGTAACTTGAACCAGCGGTTGTACATGTTCTCGTGCACAAGATCGCGAACGGATTTTTGAATCGAGACGTACTCCGGCGGAGTCCGCGGGCCCATCACGCGATCAAGAATTTGGTCTGCAGTTGACAAGTAGACTTCGATTAACTCAGACGATAAAGAAAGCACTTCACCGTTGTTATCGAAACCGTGTTTCGTTGACTCTTCGGGCAGCAACTCGGCCAGACGCATGTCGACGCCGAAAAGGTCATTGATCGTGTTCTCGTATTCAACGCGATTGAGTCGCCGCAGCACGACTTCTCGCTCGGATGCGTGGGCCTTCTTGAGGTGGCCGCTGAGTGTCGTTAAGAATTCAGTACGATCTCCAGCCTCCGGGACGTCGTAGTCTGGAGGTGGCATCTCGCCTTTCTGAATTCGGTCGAAAGCGAGAACCCAGCGCCGCCTCACCTCAGCATCAAGAAGATCCGAACCCAACGATTCAAATTCAAAACCGCCTTCGTCCGCACCATCACCGTGGCAGTCGATGCAGTAGCTGTTGAAAAACGGTTGCAACGGACGCTTCCAGTCTGCGTCGAGATCGTTGGCAGCACGTGCATGCATCCGTGTAGGTTCAAGTGTCTCTTCTGACGGAGCATCACCGTGTTCGGTTTGTGAAGCGACTAACGGCGGCGTAGGGTCGGGGCCGGTGACTACCCTTTGCTTCGCCGAAGTAGGTTTCCCTTTAGACGTCGGCTGTTCAGCATCTGACGGACTCGGCTGCCGTGACAGCATGAGCACGTTATCAAAACGCGCCGACCGACCCATGATGGCGAACGAAAACTGCCCAATGTTGTGGGTGAGTGGATCGTAACGATAGGATCCCGAGTGTTCGCCATCGAGCGTCGCCGTGATTTCATCGCCCAGCAGATCGATTTCAAACGTGTGCCACTTGTCTTTTGTGACCGAGGCTACGACGCGACGAAAGTTTTTGGCTTCGGTAATTCCGAGCTTGCGATTCTTGTTCGCTTGAAAAAAGAAACCCGTCGGTTGGATCATGTCAGTTCTCCTCCTGCCGGTAGGCTCGGCGAAGTGCTTCGTGATGCGACTCACTGTTGGTCTCCATTCATCGGAGCCACGCTTCGCCACGTCGGGCCGATGCGCAATTCATCCAGCAATCGAGTCGTGATGCCTTCGCTGCTCAGCAGAACAAGATCCAGATGGGCGTCGAGCTGAAGGCCTCGCGTGACGACGTGCCATGTCGCAGGCTCGGCGTAGTCCAAGACATCGTCTTCTCCGTAAACGCGAAAGTAAATTTCGTCTTCGCCCCGCTCACGCGACACGACCTTTCCTATCCATAACGTTGTCTGTTCGGGTGGCAACACATGTGGACTCCGGTGCATTATTCCGTTGCCCGTTCGTACCGTGGGCCGGTATCCGGAACTGTGACCAAAGCTGACCGCTTGCCCGAAGTAATCGTCGGTGGAACGAAACGTAAGACGAAGTCTCTCTTTCGGTCCGCCTGAGAGTTGGCCCGGCCGTTTCGTCTCTCGAACCATCAGGCTAAAAAACGTCACGCTGCTTCGACCAAGATCGATTCCCTTCTTCATGGGGCGAACAAAGTAGGCGCCGCCAGCGGGAAGCTTCAGTGCTCCCAAGCGGCCACCGGGAATCGGCCATTGCACCTTCATCTCGCCGTGCACGATCTCCAGAATCTCATCCTCCTGTCCCAAAGTCGGTGACCGACGCTCCAACTCCGTTCGAATTCGCCAAGGTCCGGACCAACCTTGCCCCACAGTACTTTCATTCAGAGGGAGGATGCCTGGCGAGTAGTTGAAGCCATCATAGGCATGCAAAAGATCCGTCCTTGGCTGCGGCGCCGCACGTCGAATCAAGTCGTGAAATCGAGGTGACTTCATGGGGACGGCTCTCGGCGGACCACGCTTGTCGATCGCGATGCCCTGGCCCGCACGCGCAACGCCGGGATGATCTGCCGGTGAATCGAGACCGCGGTAACTGACTTCTCCGTCTAAGACATGTACTTCGGTTGCACCGCTCGGATCAACGCTGACGGCAAACTCGGTGCCCAAGTCCACCACTTCACTGGTGGGCGTTGTGACGATGAACCCTTCCGCCCCGTCCGCCGCATGCACCAAAACGTCGCCGAAACCGACGGCAACGCTTCCCGCCGATTGCAGATCAATCTTCGCGGGGCCGACCAGAATCAACTCTGCTCCTCCATCAAACCGCAACGCTAATGTGCCAAGCTCGAGCTCAACGATGCCCGGCTCCAATCGCTCCCCCTCGGCGATTCGATTTCCGTTCGGCCAGACGCAGTCGTCTTCCAGCAGAACGGTGGCGACGGGATAGTTGGAGACGCTAACCGAAGCATTTCTCGTGGACGTCTCAGACGCTTCCTTCGCACTAAAGGTCAAGAACCCCAGGCTGATCACCAACGCACAGATCAGCGAAGCTACCAGGACACGCCTCAAAAAGTCTTCACGGGCGTGCTGCTTTGATTCGGAGGAGGGTCTCGTTACCGGCGGGTCGTCGGCAGGCGAAGCGTCGGAACGCGGAGAGCCCATGAGGACACGATCCAGGATCGCATTCGTCTCCGTCCGTTCGGTCCGGGCGATGCATTCCATGACGGCGTCGGTACACCGCTGAGGATCAAATGGTTGGTGAATCAATCCGAGCAGGCGATGTTCGCAAATTCGGTCCGCCAATTCTTCGATAAGGTTCTCATCGTCGGTAATCAAGCGTTGCAGTTCGACGACGTGTTCTTCCGACGCTTCGCCATCGAGGATCGCGTTGATCAGTTTTTCGGCACGCTGCGAAAACATCGACTAGGCTCCCTGCGTTGCGTCGTTGTTGAGCTTCAGCTTTCGTCCGATGCATTGATGAAGTTGCTTTCGCAGCAAGCAAAGTTCTTTACGCACCGCACCGGATGAGCGGTTCACCGCGGCGGCGATGTCATCCATGGAGAGGTCTTCCGCATAGCGGCGACGGATCAGTTGGCGCGACTTAGACTTTAACGCCGCGAGGCAATCACGAAGGGCCGCGAGACGCTCGTCCTCGGAACCAGGTTCTTTGAGCTGCTTCTCCATTTGATCGGCGAGGGCCACGGGAAGATACCGCGAGTGATAGTCGGCTTGTCGTCTGATACGAGTCGACTCCATCATCGTTTGATAACGGGCAATCGTTAGCAACCACGCTTTGAAATTGGAATCGGCTTGGTACTGGCCGATGCTTTTGTAAGCCTCCACGAACGTTCGTTGAACGATTTCATCCACATCAATTGCCCGGCAGGCTTCGGGCGACCACGAACGATCGCAGGACGGGAAGCATCCGCGCGACAATGATGCGAAATGCGGCCGAGTCGCCATCTTTCACTGAACGAATCGCATCTTCGAGGACGTCGCAATCACCAGGTACTGTCGAATTCGGATCGGGAGAACTCACTCGGATGACCAACAAGAGAAGACGGACGCGGCGGGCGAATCTTCATAGCACGATGGGGCCGACGTGTTACCAAAAAACCTCAAATGGCTCCTTCGGCGGTGGATTCGCTTTCAAACAAATCCTAGTTCTCCACGACATCCGCGGCGCGACTTGCGTGGTTTTGCAGCATTAGCTGATCCGCCTGGTCGGAGAAGAATCGAAACGAACCGTCGGCGAACAGGAAATACGCCCCGCCGATATGACGACTCGAAAATCCTCCCACGAAGAGCGGATCATTCGAATCCACGTTCGAAGATGCAGCGAGTAGGATCGCGTGTCCGAGGTTGCGCAGCGAAGTTCGAGTGCCGCTGTTCCACTGTTCTGGTGGGCCGAAATCAACCGACTTTTCGCCCACCAAAAACGTATAGGACAGTCCATCCAACACTTGATCCAGCCGAATCGGCCGATTGAGAATGAAGAGGCCATCACCGTCGCGAGAAATCGCCCGCTCGGTTGAAGAAGTCACGCCCGCGTAGGTCGTCGCGAACGGGGCCAGTTCCTGCGAGGACGTGATGCACCGAAAGATTGGTACCGCGGTGTTTCCAACCTGAGTGTTGTTCGGGGAGTAAACCGAGTCGGCAAAGTCGATTCTGTCGGCGAGTTCTTCGAGGCCAACCAAGAATTCGAGCACGCCTTCCGCCCAGTTGTGATGTCGACCTACGCGTTCGCTACGAATCGGACCGACAGGATTCTGCGTTCCGATCGGTAGAGTTCCGTACCGCAGCGTGTAGCTTTCCATGCCAAGGTGAATCGCCCGCAAGTTGTCTTCGCAATTCATTCGTCTTGAAAACTCGCGGCTACCTCGGACTCGAAGCAACACGAGTGAAACAACCAAAACGGTTGCAACCATCAGAACAACAACATCCACAAAGGAGAGGCCTGTCCGCGTGATTCGACGCGCCCGCGTACGTCGATTGTTCCGCTGTCGAAGTCGATCGGCGAATGGCCTGGAGTCCCGAATCATGGGTGAAGTGTCAAATTGTTGCGGTGAACGACTGACTCGTACGGTCGTTGGCCGAGTATCTCTGCGATCCGGTCACTAGGTTGGCCGAGGATACTGCGAACAGACTCGGCGGGATAGTTGCAAAGCCCTCGAGCGACGACCTCTCCCTGTTGCGTTTGAATCATCACAACGGCGCCCGCTCCAAAGTCGCCGTCGACTTCCGTGATGCCGATCGCAAGCAAGCTCCGTCCCTGATCTCGCAAAGCGCGTGCGGCTCCATCGTCAATGGTGAGGTGGCCCTCCACTGCGGCGGAACCACGAATCCATCGACGTCGGCCACGCAGGGATCGTTCGTTTGGCAAAAACAGCGTCCCGATATCGTCGCCCGCCAATACTTTCTCGAGGACGAAATCGTCGTGGCCGGGGCCGATGATCACCGGGTGACCGTAGGACATCGCCAGATCGGCGGCTGCGAGTTTACTTGACATCCCGCCTTTGCTGAGTGCCGCATCCGTCTCCGTTTGTGATTCGTCGTTTGCCAACGCGATCACCCGATCGTCGATCACCTCAACGATCGGAATCCGCCGACTTCCGGGCTTGGACGGGTGACCGTCGTGAAGACCATCAACGTCCGAAAGGATGACGAGCAGACAATTATCGAGAAGACCCGCGACCTGGGCTGCCAATCCATCGTTGTCACCAAACGTTGTCATGAGTTCCGCGACCGCGACGGAATCGTTTTCGTTGATCACCGCGACGGCTCCCATCTCGGAAAGACGGATCAGCGCGTTTCGGACATGGAGATAGCCGTCACGACGACGTAGGTCATTCGCGGTGAGTAAGACTTGTGCCGCGTGACGCCCGCCCTTGGCTAAGCCAACTTCATAGGCTTGAATCAAATCCGTTTGTCCGATGGCGGCGACGGCTTGCAGTTGGCCGAGATCCGACGGGCGCTGCTTCAAGTCCAACTTGCCGATGCCGGCGCCGACGGCACCGCTGCTGACCACAATGGTTTGTCTGCCTGTATCCGCAATCGCACAAAGTCCCGCCGAAAGTCGCTCGATGCGACGTCGGTCCAGCTTTCCCGACTGGTCGGTCAAAACGCGCGTGCCGACTTTCACGACCACCGCCCCGACGTCGCGAATCGCTTGCTTTCGTTGAGAATGCGATTCGCTTTCGCTCACGGACAAACTCGTGGGACGGTGAGGGTAGGATCAAAACGGATTTCGGGACTTCATCTGGTTCACAGACCGCACAATCTCCAAGAATCCGCCGTAACCGGCAACTGGGTGGTCTGGCGAGAAATTCGTAGACGGAAATTCGTAGACTATGCCGGCAGGCTAGAATTCATTAACTCTTGCGGGTTTGGCGCCTTCCCGGTCTGGAACCTTGTGGGGTGGTGACTGCGCACCACCCTTGAGCGCCCTTGTTTCGCGCTGTTTAGGCCTATGTTTGGTTGGGAGCGTAGCGAGGGGCCGTTTCGCCTCCGAAGTGCAACCGCTGTTTGCTTGCCAAGTTTCCCTCCACCATCTTCGTGATCCCATGAACGAGTCTCTACGAGTGTTTGTCCGATGCACCCTGGCGGTCGTTTTGCTGTCAACGTGTGGTTGCGACCGGATTCCGTTCGTTTCTTCGGAATCGGATGATTCTGCCACGGAGGAATCTGCCGCCGACCCATCGGAAGCGGCAGAGGTCTCGGAGGCATCGTATCGGCAGCGGATCGGGCAGTTACTCGAGAACGTCATGCCCACGTTGGAAGAAACTCGTGAGCTCGTCGATCAGCACGCGGACCTCCCGGACGATTCGGCGATCCCATTCAAGCTCGACAAGCGTTCCAATTCCGCCGCGATCAACGAGTTGCTCGATGAAGCGATCGTGGCACTTAGCGTTTCGGAAGTCAGTGACTTTCGCACCCGCATTCGTGACGCCAATCAGTCGATTGTCGACTCCCAGAAGAAGATTGCCGACTATCGTCGAAAGCGTCTCTCCGCGACTCCGGCGAAAGACCAGAGTCGACTCGATCGTGTGAACCCGTTCGAGCTTTCCAAGGAAGCAATCGATGAGTTAATCGAAGACGAAGAAAGCTCGATCAAAGCTCGTCGCGACGAACTGAAGAATTTGAAAATAACCTTCGCAGAGGAGTTGGCCAAAATCGGCGTCGAAGTCGACGAGCAGGGCGTGGAGGCTCTGCTTTCATCGGTTTCAGGCGATGACATCATCACGATGGCGGTTGTTTTCGATAATATCAAGCAGCTCACGACGCAATTGCAAACACTGACGGAAGAGAGCGACGAAGCATTGGAGACTTCGAAACGCTATTACGGCATGTACGTCGTCATGGTCCACGTGATGGACCGAATCCAGAAGACATTCATCCGTGATGTCGATGAAAAGCACATTCCAAAGTTGAACGAGTTCATTGCAAAGGCTGACGAAAATATCCGCCAAGCGAAGAAACTGATCGAGGTGGACGGCGGTGACCCCAAGGTGCTGCAGGGAAACATTAAGTCAAACGATGTAACGCGGAAGACGGCGGCACTCTATATCAACTATCTCAAACAGAACGCGAAGTTGATCGCGCAGGAAAACAGACTCGCGGAGAAGAACCTGGCAACGGCAATCAATACTTACGATACGGTGAAACTCTCCAGTGACGTCGCCGCACTCATGCGCTCTGGTCGTCAGGAGTTCGAAACGTTGATGCGGCTTAGAGTTCCATCGCTTCGTGAGTTCGGCAACAACGAAATTCGCAAAGAGTTTCAGCGGATGACCGGAAGACTCCGCTCCGATACCTAGTCGCTGGAGTCTGCACCTGCTGCCACCGAGTTCTCCGAGCCCGAGCAGTCTGTAGCCGTGTTCTCGATCGGTAGACTCAGAACGCCGGTCGAGATTGTCAGACTATTCGGTGGCAAGAATGCCTACCTCTCGGCAATCCGCGACTTGGAGAATGCACTGTATGTCGAGGTAGCGTGAGAGACCTCGTTCCCACGCAGGCAGCTTCTCACAAAGGCACGGAGGCATAGAGAGAAGCCATCATGAACTGACGAACAACAGCGGCTGATGGCAATGACAATGGCCTTCAGCAGCTTCCGATGCACTAGACCACGGTGTTTCGCATGAGGTTCCCGATTGATTCCCTTGCGTTCTCGGTGAGAACGAAAGTGCCTTCATGGGATTCGATCCATTGCTTTGCGATCAGTTCGTCAAGGTACGCGTTTGCTTCTTCAGAAGAGATCCTTAAGACGCGCGACAACGTGGAACTGGCCTCTTGCGAATCCACGCATCCGGAAATCATCTCGGCCGCCAAAGAAGCTCGCATTCGACTTCGTTGCCGAGACGCATGGACGAGGGTCGCAACGACTCCCTGGCGGGGCGCGAAGAAAAAGGCCGCGAGGAAGATCATTCCAGCCGTCGAGGCGATCGGTCCCGTCGGCGATATCTCCAATGCAATGGAAACGGCATATCCGACTACGCTACTGAGTATTGAGACTCCGACGGAGTAGTACAGAAAGACATCGAAACGTTTGGTCAGCAAGAATGCCGTCGCGGGCGGCGCGATCATGAGAGCGACGATCAGCACGCTGCCCGCCGCATCAAAGGCGGCAACGGCCGTCAGTGACGCCAGCGATAGCCAAACGTAACTCATCAGCCTCGGTCTCAGGCCGATGCGAAACGCGTGCATCGAATCAAAGATCATCACTTTCAATTCTTTATAACAAAGCAGGATGAAGCCAAGGACCGTGATGAGTAGCGACGTCATCATCACGAACGACTTTGGTAGCGATCCAACGATCGGTAGCGTCCATCGACTCAGCGGCGCGTGTGCCAGGTTACCGTCGATGATGCAGTCGGCGTGAAAGTGGACGTGACGGAGATTGAGACTGACCAACAAGATGCCCAAGCTAAACATACCCGCAAACACAATTCCGAGACTCGCGTCGGAATCGACGAGCCGCGTCTTAGCGAGTGTTTCCGTCGCCCAGACCATGAACAGGCCACTCGCGGCCGAAAAAGGGATCAACCAGGGTGAGTCGTAGCTTCGGAAAAAGATAAACGCCAAGACAATGCCGGGGAGAACCGCGTGGCTCAGTCCTTCACTGACCATCGCTTGACGGTTTAGCAGAAGCAGACTTCCGCAAAGGCCGCAGGTGATCGCGGTGACCACGGCAATGAGAAGCGTCCAGAGATAAATCGGTTCAAGTGGCATAAGCTTGCTTCCGAAGTCGGTATCTCACGATTAAACCGCGACGCGGCGCCACCAGAAGTGAAATCCCAAACACAGACGTCACCAACATGACGATGATCGGACCGGTGGGAAGGGAGCCGGCGACCGCACTGATAAAGGCTCCGCCCGCCGCACTGCCCGCACCGATCAGAGCGGAAAGACAGAACATGCGTTCCAGAGAATGGGTCCATTGCCTCGCAGCGCTTGCGGGTGCGATCAGTAAGGAAACCATCAAGACAACGCCCGCGATCTGCAACCCGATCACGATTCCGATCACCAGAAGGGTCAACAGTAACACTTCATAAACGCCGACTTGAAGGCCGAGTCCATTCGCAAAAACGGGATCGAAGGTGACCAGCTTTAGCCGTGACCAAGTCAGCGTTACCAAAAGGATAGCGATGCCGCCCAACGTTCCGATCATCCAAAGGTCGGCCTGCGTCATGGCGGCCGCCATGCCAAACACGTACTCGTCGAGTCCCGACTGACCTCGAATCGGTGGACGACTTCGCTGAATGTATCGAAGCAACATCATGCCGGTTCCAAAGAAGATCGCCAGCATCACGCCGAGTCCTGAGTCGTCTTTGAGTCGCGTGGATCGCGTAATCCACCGCGTCAAAAGCAGCGACGCGAGGCCGGCAACCAACGCGCCCGGCATCAGCACCCACAAGCTTCGATTGCCTTCACCGGTGACCAAATAAACGAGCCAGAATGCAAGGACGATCCCCAGCAGCGACGAATGGCTGACCACATCACCGATCAAGCTCTGGCGACGTAAGTATGCGAAGCAACCCAACGCACCACTCACCGCGCCGACTCCCGCACTTCCGCAAACGACAACGCGAACGGTGTAGTCGCCTGCCAGTTCCCACAAATCCACCACGTCAACTGGCCGTTGTGATGAGTGTGTCGCCCGAAATGCCGTAGCAAGCTTGAATGCTGTCCTGCGAAAATGCGTGTTTGGTCGGGCCGTTCGCGACCAACCGCTGATTCAACATCACGACGTGGTCGAAGTATTGATTCACCCGCGTCAAGTCGTGATGCACCATGACGACGGTTGCATCTTGCTGGCGGAGCGTTGAGAGGATTTCAAACAGGGCACGCTCCGTCCTGGCATCGACGCCCGCGAAGGGTTCGTCCATCAAATAGACCGATGGGTTTTGCACCAGTGCCCTGGCGAGAAAGACTCGCTGTTGTTGGCCACCTGACAACTCACCGATCTGACGATCAGCAAAGTCCTGCATTTCCACTTTCTCGAGGGCCGCAGCCGTTTCCTCTCGTTGCACCTTGCCGGGTCTTTGAAACCATCGCAGACGCCCGTAGGTTCCCATCATTACGACATCGAAAACGCTGGTCGGGAAGTCCCAGTCGACGGTATTCCGCTGCGGAACGTAACCGATGGATTGTTTCGGAACGGACTCTCCATTTTGACCGCGAACGTTGATTTCGCCGGCCGCGATCGGAACGATCCCAAGGATTGCCTTTAGCAGAGTACTCTTGCCGGCGCCGTTCGGTCCGATGATCCCCGTCATGTCCAGTCGTGGAATCCGAACGTCGACATTCCAAAGAACGGGAGCCCCACCGTAGGTCACGGTGAGGCTCTTCGTTTCGATGGCATGCTCTGACAAGTCGAGGCTCAGTCTACGGCTGAAGGGATCGCACAATCAAATCGACGTTGGACTCAAACGCGCCCAGGTACGTATCCTGCGGTGGTTCGCTACCCAAGTCGTCCGAGTAAAGTGGCTCCTCGGCAATTTTCACACTCCAGTCCCGCGCTTCACAGGCTTCCTGGAGTGCTTCGGTCACTTTGGGGTTCGTAATCGACTCCAAGAAGATCACTGGGACTTTTCGCTCACTAACGAACTCCGCGACTTCACGCATGGTTTTGACGTCGGCTTCCGCATCATTGCCGATTCCCAAGACTGCCTTCGATTCGAACCCGTAAACCTGGGCAAAGTAGTTGAACGCGTCGTGTGCGCTGACGATGACCCTCTGCTGTTCGGGAATCGCAGCGAAGCGTTCGGTCGCGGACTGATGGGCCGCCATGATCTCGTCGATGTACTTTTGCCCGTTTGCTCGGAAATCATCAGCGTGGTCTGGAGCGATTTCACAGGCCCGTTCGACCAGTCCTTCAATGCACTTAGACCAACCCGGGAGATGATTCCAAATGTGGGGATCGAAGGGTGCTTCCGGATCGATCTCGCCGTCCTCGACCCAGTCGAGTCGCGCGTCGGTCGGGAACGCAGCGGACATGGCAAAAGCCTTATCTACAAAATCACCATGAAGGAGATCATGCAGTTTGGCTTCGAGATGAAAGCCGTTGTAGAAGATGGCTTCGGCATCGACCATCGCTTGAACATCGGCAGTGCTGGCTGAAAACGAATGCGGGTCCACGCCGGGGCCGCAGAAGACTTTCAGTTCGATGTCGGTGCCATCGGTGATGCGGGCCAGCGCATCACCGATGTGCCCGGTGGTGATGACCCAGGTGGACGATGCCGCGCCTGACTCCGTGGACCCAGAGTCGCAACCATAGATTCCGGCGCTGATGGCAGCCAAGAAAACGACAAATAAGCCCACCAATGTGCGTCTGATGCCTGGAGATGTTTGACGTTCGGACAAATCACAGTCCCTCCAATCGAGTTTGAGCTCAAGGCTCCGGTGTTCGGTATCTTCATATTGAGAAGTGTATCAGCAAGGGTCATTATCGAGAATGGTTCTCAACAAGGAAATGGCGAGATCTCAGTGTCCCGTGAGCACCAATTTGCTCCTCGCGTCGATCCCGGCAACCATACCGAAGCTGAAAATGAGCCAAAACGCGTAGTCATAGGATAGAAAGACGGTCGAGATCTCCAACGCAACAGCGACCAGGGTCGCAGCGAGGGTGGTCACGAAAACCGGGCCCGCCGGGTAGAGCGTTGTTCCAGCGGTGGCGCGAAGCTTCAGGCAGCGAACGATCGCTGCGATCAAGAGCAAGGCAAAGAGCGTCACACCCACCACGCCAAATCGCAAGCCCACGTTCAGGTAGGCATTGTCCACGACGCCAAGGCGATCGCGGCTTCTCGGGTCCGTCGGCAACCCGGGAATGTTTGGCGGAAAGCTGGCCGTCGCTTCGGTTCCGTAGCCGAAGACGCCCGAACGCCAAACGAGCGGGGCGTAGATCTTGACAACAAAGAGGCGATTGCGAGTTCCGGAGTAGATCACTTTCTCGCCTTCGTACTCCACGATGGTTCGTCGTGATTCACCGCCGGTTTCCAGTACGTCCAACAGCGAATCTCGCTTCACGATTGCCAAGCCGACTCCCAGGACGACAATCGCAGCAGCGATGATTCGGAAGCCACGATGCATGACCGCCGCCCAGAAAGTAAGGCCGACGACGCAGGCGGCGGCCGGTCCACGTGAGATGGTCGAGGCAATTCCGACCAAGATTGCGATCAATCCGCCAATCCCCCACCAGCGATTCTTGCCGATTGCAGATTCGGTCCAAGCCGTCGTCCAAGGAATCAGCAACATCAAAAGCACCGACAGGAAGATGGGATGCCGAGTCGGTCCCAAAGCGCGGTAAAGAAAGTCGTAACGCTTGGCGCGATTCGTTCGGACGAGATCGTCGACGGGGACAAATAGCTGCTCCCAAAGATTTTGCCCCGTGAAGGACTCGAAGATCGCGGCGAACGAAATGACGATCCCTGCGATTGCAAACCACGGGGCCTGCTTCGCAACAGACTCGCTGTGAATGACCGCAAAACGCCCGGTCACGTAGGGCAAGGCCCATTCGCCATAAGCAATGAACGGCAGCGAGATGCTAAAGCCCTGGTGAACCGAATCGCAGACGATATTCCAGACCACCAGGGCGGTCATGAGGACGTCCATGATGCTCAGCGGCGACCAAATTCGCTTCCCGCTGTGAATGCAGTAAGCGAGCATCACCAAAATGGTGACGCTCGTTTGAACACTTAGCGGCAAATCGCCAAGCTTCCAATGAAACCAACTTGCCGACAACAACGACGTTGC
>JBCCOI010000044.1:0-22726 GCA_039025515.1 Planctomycetota bacterium | reverse complement strand
TCCGCTCTCACGTGCACCCGAAATTGTCGGGTTGCTGGCACGACGGATTGAAGACGCGTCACGGCGCGAAGGCGTTCGGCTTGATGAGACCAGCGCGTTGGTCATGGTGGGGCGTGGAAGCTACCACCCCTGCGCGACCAGTGACATGCGACTGCTGAGCGAGGTGGTGGCAAGACGTGTCGGGGCCAATCCTGACAATGCGAGCGTCGGGTTTTATGCAATGGCCGAACCCAAACTACCGGCCATACTCGACGAAGCCGCTTCCAGGCCGGGCGTCGCAACCGTGGTGGTTCAACCACATCTCCTCTTTCAAGGCCGACTCTTCGATGCAATCAAGCGTCAAGTCGCTGAAGCCCAACAGCGACATCGCTCGGTTCGATTCGTCGTTGGAGAATATCTTGGCCCCGACCAAGCGGTTGCCGATGCACTGCTGCGGCGTGTCGGCCAAGCCGTCGGGTTCGCGGCGGCGGCGAAGTAGACTCGCGTTTCCGCGGGATTCGATGCCGCCTGCTCAGCGGGCTTGTTGCTCGGCCTCTTCGATCCGATACATCTCACGCCAAGGAAGTTGTATCCCGCCGTCGATGGTGAGCGTACTTCCGGTGATGTACTCGCTTGCGGGGTCACAGAGAAAGACAACGCCTCGTCCGATTTCACTCGGCTTACCGAGCCGTTTCCACGGCAGCTTTGCCGATTCAGTTTGAAGCGTTTCTTCGCTAAAGAACTTTCGCTCGCCGGGCGTATCCATCCATCCCGGATGAATGATGTTGCAGCGAATCCTGTGCGGTGACAGTTCGCAGGCAACCGTCCTGGCCATTTGATCGTTTGCCGCTTTCGCCATGTTGTAGGCCATCGCTCCCGGAATCGCGAGATGCGCGTGCGGACTGCTGATCACAACAATGTTCCCGCCGTCGCCGGCATCGACCAAAATCTTCGAAGCCGTTCGGACGAGATAGAAAGCGCCCCACATGCTCACATCAATGGTCTTTTTGAACTCGTCGATATCGGACTCCAGCATCGTGTGTCGATCACTGTACGCCGCATTGCTGACGACGATGTCCAGACCTTCCATCCGATCCGCAGCGGCCGCAACCATCGATTCAACGGCCACACGGTCAGCGACATCCGCTTGGGCTTTGAATGCGTCACCGCCCACGGATCGGCATTCCGCAACAACAGCGTCGGCTTCCACTTCATTGGAACGGTAGTTGATTGCCACCGTTGCGCCGGCCCGTGCGAGTTCGATCGCGATCCCACGCCCGATTCCCAACGAAGCTCCGCTCACGATGGCACGTTTACCGGAAAGTTTCGTCATGTCTGGCTCGCCGAAGTCAAATTTGCAGAGGAGAAGGCTTCCGACGGCGACGGCTCAGCAATCTGACCCGCTTTCGACGGATTTCGAACTGAGCGTAGGGTATCGTCCACCCTGGCGAGCGAAAACCGGCGAGCAGGTCTCAGAAAAAAAGCGAAGCACGACTTCAGCCGTGCTTCGCCCTGACATTGATCTGGAAGGCGGATCCTCAAACGCCTTCCGAACAACTCCTTCTCATTTTAGAACAGACCGGTGTCACCCAGGAAATCAAATCCGTCATCGTCACCGATTAAACCCAACGAAGAGTTTCCGCCTGAGGTCAGCGACCCGATGGCCGAATCGATGTTGTCGGTCCTTTCACCTTCGCCGCCGGAGAGACGACGTGCGATCTCATTGATGACTGAAAGAGCATCAATGGGGCTGATCAACTCGTCGCCTTCCACATCGAGGGCAAGCCCCGTCGCCTGAGCTTCATCCGAAATCGTCCCCAGAATTCCGAAGCGTCCGAGGAAGTTGATGACCAACAGGGCGTCCAGTGGGGACACCGTGCCGTCGCGGTTGACGTCGGCGCTCAGTATCGAGTTCTGAAGCGAGACACTTCGCGAAGAACATGCGCCCAAGACGCCACTACAAACGTCCGCTTCGGGATCGACCAACGAAATCGTAATGGTCGCAATTGGCGTGAAGCTGTTGAATGCACTTTGCAGTGTTCCGCCAGTCGGTATGCCGGTTCCGATGAAATCGTCGAGTCCTTCGTGCAAGCGGATCAAGCCGTTTTCATCAACAGAAGTTCCGCCCTCCGTCGAGAAGGCTGCGCCGCCGTTCGGATCATTGACTTCGGTTCCCGCATCGAGAATATCTCGGCCGTAGATCGTGATTTGACGTGCGCCAACGAAGTTGCCTTCCGAATCGAATAGCTCGTAGCGTCTCGCGTCACGGTTGGCGACGAACGCGTCATTCGATGGAATGATCATGCTCGCGAAACTGAAGAAACGATTCTCGTAGGTGCTCTCCACTTCGATGATTTGACTGGCAATGTCACCCGGATCAAAAACGGGTGCACCGGGGAACCCATCGGGTGCAACGATGACCGTATCCGTGCCGTTCGACTCCGCCGCGAATCGAGCCACCAGCTCACTTGGGTCGCCTTCTTCTGCGATGAGTTCCAGGCCACCGAATTCGGATGCCGGCACACCGCTTCGTGCGACTTCGAAGCTGCCGTTGTGGAAACCGACCCAGAATGGCGTCTGATACAAACCGCCGACTTCTGTCAGCGACTCGACTTCAATTTGCACACGGACGCCTACGTCAACGGTGAAACTCCCGGTGTTGACCGTGCCGGTGTCTTGGCCGAGGGTGTCCGTTACTTCACCACCCACCAGATCGATGCGGTAGCGGCCATTGTCACGCGCGGTGAATTCACCATCCGGCGTTTCGACGGTGTACGTCACGGTAACGGACTGCGGTGCGTTCCCGATGCGCGATTCGATGACAGCATCGGTCACGACCAGCTCGCGGCCCAGCGGGCCGGTGACCCGAATGTCCGACGTATCGATCGAGGTCAAATCGACTCCCGAAGGATCGAAGTAGGTGATTTCGATTTCATGCGAAGGCGTACCCGCTGTATCAACATCGGTCGTCATCAGCGAGGTTGCCGGGCCTTCGTCATCGATAGCTCCGACGTTTTCTCCGGCCACCCCGATCGTGATTCTCGCGATGGGCGTGCCTGCGGTGAACGCACTCAGCAGGTCCTCGCCCGTCGGGAGCGGCGTTCCGACGAATTCGCCCAAGCCCTCATGACGCCGGATCACGCCATCTTCATCGACGCCCGTTCCTCCGAGTGCCGAGAACGCGGCGCCTGCACCGGCTCCGTTGACCTCGGTCCCCGCATCCCAGATGTCGCGACCGAAGATCGTGATGGTCTGTTCCCCGCGGAAGAAGCCCTGCTCATCAAAGAGCTCGTAGGCTCTTGGGTTGAAGTTTGCGATGAAGGCATCGTTGGAGGGAATCACCATGCTGGCAAAGCTGAAGTAGCGATTGGCATTGGTGTCGAAAACGGCCAGCGTGGAACTAGAAATTTCACCAGGCTCAAACACGGGTGCACCGGCGAATCCATCGGGTGCGAACACAACGCCGTCGACGCCACCAGACTCACTGGAAAAGCGTGATACCACCCCGCTGACATCGCCTTCTTCAGCGATGGCCTCCAGACCCGGATAGTTGTCGGCGTCACCACCGGCCGCAGCCGTGATGAAGTTGCCTTCGTGAACCGCGATCCAGAATGGCGTTTGAGCCAAACCGCCATCAAGTGCCAGGTTCTCGATGGTGACTTCCAATTCAACGGGCAATAAGACATCGAATGAACCCAGGTTCTCCGCCGAGACTTCATTGCCAAGGGTATCGCCTACTTCGCCGTCAACCAGATTGACGAAGTAAACGCCGTTATCGAATGTGGAGAAGGGCTCTCCGTCCGACGGTACAACACGGTAAGTTGCGGTGACGGTGTGATTGGTCTCACCGTCGACCGCATCCGTGGTGACTTCTGTGACGTCCAAGCGATCGCCGAACTCATTTGCCACTGTGATGTCGTTCACATCAATGCTGGTGACATCGACACCGGATGCATCACTGTAGGTCACACGAATTTCGTGCGATGGTTGTGCGGGTACGGAAGCCGTCGTCACATCCAACGTCGCGAGTGGTGCCTTCGAATCGATCGGATCTGCCGGAATGTCGGCGAGACTGATCGTGAAGCGAGCAATAGGAGTCATGTCTTCGAAAGCGACTTCCAAGTTCTCACCGGTCGGGAGCCCGGTACCGATGAAGTCGTCCAGTCCGTCATGCCGCCTGATGACGCCATTCTCATCGACGCTCGTTCCGCCCTCGGTACTAAAGGCGGCACCACCGAAAGGATCGTTGACTTCGGTTCCCGCATCCCAAACTCCATTGCCGTAAACGGTGAAGCTTCGCGATCCGGTGAACTCGCCAAACAGATCAAACAGCTCGATCGCGCGAGGGTTGAGGTTTGCGACGAACGCGTCATTCGACGGAATGATCATGCTGGCGTAGCTGAAGAACCTGTGTCGCGACGGACCGGCAATATCCACCGATTGCGTCACGGTCTCGCCGGGCTCAAAGACCGGTGCGCCGGGGAAACCATCGGGGGCAACGATGACTCCACCCGGGCCGGTCGATTCACTCATGAATCGTGCCGCGATTTCACTGACGTCGCCTTCTTCGGCGATCAACTCCAAACCGCCAAATTCGGATGCTTCAAAGCCGGCACGTGCAACTTCGAATGTTCCTTCGTGAACACCAAACCAGACGGGCGTGTGCGCCAGTCCTCCGGAATCCGCGAGGTTCTCGACAGTAATGTTCAGTCGAATCGGCGCGTTGACACTGAAGTCCCCGAGCAATTCTTCCGTTGACGTTTGTCCGAAAGAGTCGCCCACTGCATCTTCCAGAAGAACAACCGTGTAGGTTCCGTTATCAATCGCGGTAAACGACCCTGACGATGGCGCGACGCGATACGTCGCCGTCACCTCAGTCGGTACGCCGCCCGTTGCGTCGGTCGTCACGGAAAGAACATCCAACTGGGTGAGTGCCGGACCGGTGATTCGTAAGTCGCTTGGATCAATGCTGCTGAGGTCCACGCCGGATGGATCGCTGTAAACGACGGAGATCTCATGAGTGTCTGCACGTTCCGTCAGATCGCCAGAAAGCAAGGCGGCGCGGGGACCCTCGGTATCGATCGGACCGGACGGGATGGAAGTCGTGGTGACGGTAATCCGAGCCAATGGCGTATTGGAACGAAAGGCGCGACCGAGCGATTCTCCGGTTGGTAGCCCCGTGCCGATGAAATCATCCAGTCCAGGATGTGAATGAATGACACCGTTCTCGTCGACAGACGTTCCACCTTCGGTGGAAAACGCTGCACCGCCGAACGGATCATTGACCTCCGTCCCGGCGTCATAGACTTGAGATCCGTAGATGACAAAGGACTGCGGCCCCAGAAAACCTCCGAAGCGATCAAAGATCTGATAAGCCTGCGGATTGAGGTTTGCGACGAAAGCATCGTTCGACGGAATAACCATCGAAGCAAAACTAAAGTACTGACTCTGAAGCGTGTCATCGACGACCAACTCTTGCGTCACCGTTTCACCCGGCTCGAAAACGGGTGCACCTGGAAAGCCGTCGGGCGCCGTGATCACTCCATCATTCCCGACCCCCTCGCTGGCGAATCTTGCGACCAGACCACTCACATCACCTTCTTCCGCGATTGCTTCCAATCCGCCAAAGTTACTGGCCGGTTGACCCAGCGTCGCCACATCAAATTGGCCATCATGCACTGCAACCCAGAACGGTGTTTCAGCCAGACCGCCATCTTCAGCGAGATTTTCGATCGTGATCGAAAGTGTCTCCGCGGCCAACAACTCACGTCGTTCCAGCGTTTCACTCTGAAGTCGTCTTCGTCGCGCACGTTGAAGGCGTTTTGAATTCGTTCGCGATGGTTTAGTCTGCCGCTTCCTGCGTGTGATTGAGCTGAGCATGAATGTTAAGGCCTAGGTGAGAACAACAATTTCATAAACACCACCCACATCGCTCAACACGACGAGCCGTATACGCACGAGCTTGATGGCGTCGGTGGCGGAATCGGTCTTCGACCTGCCATTTGCAAATGCCGATGAAACGTCCGCCTGGTATTTCCCCGTTGGTCGCACGCGGTGAATCGAATTCACACTCGCTTTCCAAGAAATGTCAGAAATCGAAAACACGACACCTGACAGCGGTTGCCCCGAGGATTGGGTGGACCGATATGGCGACGCCCTCTTTGCGTTCGCCGTTGCGAGAACTGACGATCCTTCATTGGCAGAAGATCTGGTCCAGGAAACGTTCCTGGCCGCCATCGCGGCCTATGAAGATTTCAAGGGAAAGTCACGGGTTTCGACTTGGCTATTCGCGATCCTGAAGCGAAAAGTGATCGACCACTATCGAAAACAGCATCGTCGCGAAAAACACGACCGGGTCGTCGGATCAGCCGGAATGGGCCCGATCAACGACGCCGAGTCCTCTGAAGACCCCTCGCTGGTCTTTCAAAACCAAGAGTTTTGGAAAACCTTTGACTCTTGTGTGGAAAAACTCCCCGACCGACTTGCCGAAGTTTTTATTCTGAGAGAGATCAATCAGACGCCTCCTAAAGAAATTCGTGAACTCCTGGGGATCAATGCGACGAATCTCTCAATGAGGCTGCACCGCTGCCGGCAAGCATTAAGAGAGTGCTTAGACCGGAACTGGTTTGATAGGCACTGAGTTGAAATCATTTCTCACCCGATGCGTGAAAATCCTGACGCTGCAGTGCGAAGAAGCTTCGCAGTTGATGTCGGATTCGCATGACCGAAAACTACTGTTGACGGAGCGTTTGGCGCTGCGCGGACATCTGCTCGTTTGCAGCGTTTGTCCGAAGCTGCATTCGCGGCTGAATCTGGTCGTCAACGCCGGCCGACGTCGACGCGGAGGAGAACCGATCGACCAGGCCGCTCGCGAGATCGTGCAGATCAGCCCAACTCCCCCGCCGCCCAGCGAAGTTCGAATGAGCGACGAGATGAAGACTCGGCTGAAACAGAGACTCGCCAAAGCATCTGCTGAGGACGCCTGAAGCGGAAATGACGCGAAGGAGCCGCGTCGCAAACGGTGTCAGACCCACCCTTTCAAGAGGGGGCTCGGTGACACATAATTCGGAGGTGGCCCGGCAACCGCCGGACCATCTTCAGTTATCGCATCGAGATCAAGGGAGAGTGAAGGATGAGCATCATGCAAGCGTTGAGAGTGTATTCAGCAGCGAAGAGAAAGAGAAACTGTCCACAGCCTGTCTCTAAACGGCCACGCCGTCGGAAGCTTCGATCAGAGCGGCTTTGTGATCGCTGGCTGATGGCAGCCGATATGACCAACCCGGTAGAACCGCTCGACGTAAATGCAGACGACAAGATCAGCCCTTTGGACGCTCTCAACGTCATCAACTATCTCGGTCGAGCGGAAGGCGAGCAGGTTTCAAATGCTGAGGTCTACCCCGATACAAACGCCGACCAGATCGTCAGCCCAAGA
This sequence comes from Planctomycetota bacterium, assembly GCA_039025515.1. Classification (GTDB taxonomy): domain Bacteria; phylum Planctomycetota; class Planctomycetia; order Pirellulales; family Pirellulaceae; genus Stieleria. The sequence continues at coordinate 15,315 of JBCCOI010000044.1, read as the reverse complement.
GATGCACTCGTCATCATGAATCACCTCGCCGCAGGCGAAGAGGTGTCCGAAGATGAAACGGACCCCATACCAGTGATTCGCAAATTCGAGGTACGGGGCGAAGACGTGATCACGGTTGATTTCGAAGGAGACAACGTCCAGGCGACCGTTGAAGTCACGGAAGATGGCGTCGTACGCTTCACGGGGGCGGGACAGCAATTCGACCTGACCACCGGAATACCGAAAATCTTGAAGCTCCGCGTGGACGGACACTTCAACTCCTTTGTCGCAAGAGGTATCCAAGTCGAAGACGACATGATCGTGGACGTCGACGGCAATCGCAATCAATTCGCTCTTCTAAACTCGAGCGTCGGTGATGATTTGATTTACATCGGCGCCGAGGGCGTCGACGAAGTCTTGATTCAAGACTCAGTGATCGCAGATATGATGAAGTTCGATGGCAACAAGAGCGACGACGCGCTCGGCGTCATCAATACGAGCATTGGAGACGACTTCCTCTTCTACGGTGACAAGGGAGTCGACTTGCTGTACGCCGAAAACGTCGATGTCGGTGACGACGCCGTCGTACGCATGGGACGCGGCGATGACGCAATTGCTGTGCAAGATGTTCGCATTCACGATGTCGCCGACATCCAGGGAGATAGCGGATCGGATGCAATTGCGGCTGACTTGGAAGGGCTAATCGCTCGACGGGTCAACGTGCGGGAGTTCGAGGCCAATCCGGATTTCTCCGAAGTTGAGCCGATCGTCGACTCACTCCTTCCGATGATCTAACCGCTGGCAACTGCCGTCCCTTTCTGTACCTAGGGTCGCTTCTCGTTGCGGCGAGAACCGGAGAAATGATTTTCGAATCGCAAAGACTCAGCGTCCGAAAACTGAGGGACACGGATTTCGATGCTTTCCACGAGATGCAGTCGGACGACGAGGTGATGCGATTCACGTACGGCAAGGGCTTCGACGAAGTCGAGAATCGTCGCCAATTGGAAGACTGCATCTCCCGCTACTCCAAACCCGAGAATGACTTTTGGGTTTGGGCCGTCGTCTGCAAGTCCGATCAACAGTTCCTAGGAACGTGCGCGATTGTTCCAAACGATAGTCGTCCCGAGATCGGCTACCGCTTGCTTCGGAAGTTCTTTGGTCACGGTTACGGGCAAGAGATTTGTGACCGCTTGATTGATTACGGCATTTCTGAACTTCAATTATCCGAGATCATCGCCTACGTGGATGTTCGAAACATTGCTTCGGCGAAGATTCTCGATCGCAGCCGCCTACCATTTGTGAAACAATTTATAAACGACGATGGTATCGTTGATCGTTTCTATCGCTGGACGAGAGAACACCATGACCCAATACGCAGTCACGGCAGCCAGCGGTAAACTCGCGGCGGAAGTCGTGAAATCACTTTCCGCAATGATCGGTCCTGAAAAAGTTGTTGGACTTGCCAGGACACCGGGCAAAGCTAATTCGCTAGGCGTGGAAATACGTCCCGGAGACTACGAAAAACCAGCCGAATTGAAGTCATCACTCGCTGGCGTCGAGGCCGTGCTACTGATCTCCGGGATGGATGCACCGGACAAGCGAGTTGGACAACACCGCAATGTAATTGAAGCCGCCAAGGCTGCCGGCGTGCAGAGAATCGTCTACACGAGTATCCAAGGCTTGGACGAAGGCACCGCTTTCTCCTCCGTCGTCAGCAGTAACCGACAAACCGAACAAGATGTGCAAGAAAGCGAGCTCCAATGGTCAATCGGTCGTAATGGAATCTACATCGAGCCGGATATCGAATACATCGACAACTACAAACGTGCCGGCGAGATTGCCAACTGTGCCGGCGACGGAAAGTGCGGGTACACAACGCGTCCGGAACTTGGTTTTGCCTATGCAAAGATGCTTGCGGAAACAACCCATCACGGTCGAACGTACAACCTCCATGGTGCCTCATTGTCCCAAACTGAATTAGCAAATTTCCTGAGCGACGCATTCAAGACGCGGTTGCGATATCGTCCGATGACAGTTGAAGCCTATCGCGAAGAACGAATCGAGGAGCTTGGCGAGTTTCTCGGTACCGTCATCTCCGGCATCTACGAGGGCATTCAGAAAGGCGGCGTCGACAACGAGAGCCACTTCGCAGCGGCGGCAGGAAGAGAACATCGATCTTGGGAGAGCTTTTTCGGCGAACTGTCACAGCGAGCAATTTGACCGACCATTCGCACTCACCCCGTTGTTCGCGCGGCCCGATCATTTGCCCTTGAGTGACAAACGCGATAACACGCGGCGAAGAGTCCCACCTCGGAGAAGAACCGGAAGCACCTCACGCTCCGTGTGGTCGATCAGGCGTACCATCAGTTCGTCGTCTTCAGCAAACTTGCCCCGGTGAGACTCGTACTCACTTTCGTACTTGCCTTTGTTGCTCCATACCGACGCGTCCAGGCGGATATCTGACAGCTTGGCAATCGTTTGAAAGGAAGTCGTCAGTTGCTCAACCGGCAGAGCGACGACCCTTTCATCAACGATCATGTCCTTCAAGTAGTACTTGCTATAGTAAGATCGAACGTGATCCAGCTCCAAATACTGGTCGATTGACATCTGCCCATCCTTGATCGGCCCGACCTCGGGATAACCCAAACGGTGCTGATCATCATCGACTAAGGTATTCTTGATAAAGAAGAAGTGCGACACAGCCCGCTCAAGTGGACTGCGGAGCAGGATAATCAGCCTGTCATAGGGAAGCTGGTTGTAGGCCGAACAGGCAAAATGCCCGAACGCGATCCACGAGTCCATCGTCGTTAATCGTTCGAGCAAAGCTTGCTGTTCAGAGGCGCCGGTGACACGATCCGGTTCGTGCATGCAGAGCGGATTGTTTGAATAATCCAGGAAAACATCGTTCCTCGCCTTGAGCTGCTTCTGAACAGAAGAGCCGGCGCACTTCGGAATGTGGGGGAAAACAATCTTCATGACGAGCTTTCTGCGTTAGTCTCAATGGTACTTTAACCTGTCGACCGATGCGGCCCGCCGTCGCAGTCACTTGCTTTTCTACCGAGTGAAAACTGACACTCATCACTCGGATTTGATCGATTGCAGCGATCACTTCGCGAAAAGCCGCATCATTTAGACCCTTACGATAAGACTCGATGTCCACACAAACTGAAACCATCGGCCCCATGTTTGCGGCATCTTGCCGTCTCGGACTCGGTTACGCGGACAGGCTTCTGGCGGGAGTCTCTTCCGATCAGTTCGCCAAATTCGCCCAAGTCGGCGACCAACTGATTGAGTCAAACCACCCTTGCTTCATCTTGGGACACCTCAGCTTGTATCCCTGTCGTGTTGTTGCCGAACATGGCTTCGATGCCACTCCGATACTTCCCAGTGACGAATTCGTCCGCGTGTTTAACAAGGACGCGAAGTGCGTTCACGATTCCGATGGCACGATCTATCCGCCAATGGACCTCGTCGTTTCCAAGTTTCGATCGACTTACGAGCGAGCAATCGAAGCCCTTGAATCTGCGGACGATTCAAATTTTCATCAGCCGAATGCGAACGAAGCAATGCGTGCCAAGTTCCCAACCGTCGGAGCGATGCATGGCTTCTACGTCGGTGGACACATCATGATGCACATGGGGCAGATCAGTGCATGGCGCCGGATGATGGGGCTGGGTCCGGCGTGAAGTTCGTTTCGAAAAGCCTGTCTTGCCCAGGCCGGCTAGAAAAGCAGCCGAGGCCAGCAGATCGGCCTTAGAGAGGTGGGCTAAAGAGAGTCCGGCCTTACAGAGGCCAGCTACAGGGAGAACGGTCCGGCCTTACAGAGCCGGCTACGGAGGATAGACATCGCAGAGCCGGCTACAGCTTGCAGGTTTAGCGATCTCGATACCGATGGTGGCAATCGTTGCAGGATTCACGCAACTGATGAAGTTTCGCCAACCGTTGGTTCTCTTCAGGAACCGACTTGCGTAGCAATGTGGCATGCCGGAGCGAGTCCATCATCCTGAAGCGGTAGTCCGCCCCTTCGCTTTGTACGGCATCCAACCGAAGCAACTCTTTGAACTGTTCCTCGATCAAAACGGCATATCGCGTCTTGTCAGATTCGCCCAAATCGCTCTGGGATACTTTTTCAACCAGGTAGCTGAGCTGAACCATTCGGGCTGCCGTCGCGGGTACCTCTGCCCTTGTCGGATATTCGAATCGGTCGACGCAAAGCTCATCTTTGTCGAGGCAGCTTGACGCCTCTACTGCTTCAATGAGTCCACTGTAGTGTGACGACGTTCCCGCGACTTCCAGCAATCGCCGCCCGCCGTCGCGATTCAGAATGCCTGCCGCGATGCAGGCCGCGGCGGCCACGGCAGGAGCGCGGTGCCGACCGTGATGGCAGTGCACGTAAAGACCATCATCTTCATGTTTCAGCAAAGAAGCGATCGCGTGTATGCGATCCTTCGATAGACCAGCGTAACCGACAGGCAGATGGATATACCGAATGCCTTGCAACTTCGCAGACTCGACATCGGGTAACGCATGATCCACGCTCACGATTGTCCTGACGCCAAGTTTCACGAGTTGCTCAAAGGCCTTTTGGCCGTCGGGCGTCCCTCCCACAAACAAGCCGTCGCTCACTTGCATCAGCGTCGGAAGTTCAGTCGACTCGAGCATCTTGATCGGTGTCGTTGGATGGTCCGACGATCTCGTGAGCACGTACTCATCCGCAATCAGCGATACCGTTTTGGCCGTTACCAGCACCAGAAGGAGTATCAGCGTCCATGTCCGTGAGTTTGCACGGAATAACGGAAACACGTTTGATCGAGATAGATTCGCCGGACGTTCAGCTTTCACGATCAAGTAACTCCCCGATATCGAGCAAATAGACTTGCCTGCCGTCTTGATGGGGGCTGTCAATCGCTATCTGTCGACCATCGTTGCTGCTACGTGGATGCGTGTCACAACGCCATTCGCCGCGATACTGCGGTGGAGATGTGAAGTGTCCGAGATCAAAACGGCGTTGGCTCGGGACGTGGTAAAGGTAGACCGTTTGCCGGCGGGTCTTGGCGTCCGGATAGGTGTCGTTCAGAATCCAGTCGGTATAGGGGGCGGGAAGATAAGTATTGTGTCCGTTGCGCTTCATCTCTTCTGTGCCCAATGGCCGGATTTTGCGAGTGCGATCGACGAACTCATAAAACGCCGAGTTCGCCGCCCCCTGAGGGCGTGTCCACATCGTGACGACTTGCTCATCCTTCCAAATGAAATGCGACGTGTATCCCGAAGGGTCAAGCACGTACCGATCTGAGCCGTCGGTATCTGCAGTAAACATGCGTGTCACAAACCCACCTTCGAACTGGAGCGTCTTTGGATCGAAGGCGGGTCGATACCGATGCAGAACAATGAATCGGCTGGAGTCGGGGCTGATCAGAAGATGATTGAAATAGTGCCAAGCGTCTTTGGGACCTCGCCGCTCGCCACCCTCCCAAGGAATCGAAGCGGCGTCTTTGATAGAAAAGATGAGTTTTGACGCGCCGGTTGCCAAGTCGATTTTCCAAACGCCGGATTCCTCGGGTGCTCTTTCTTCGACGTGTGGGTCCGCCAGACCGCTATAGCCATACCCGGGTCGAAGATTGTTGATCCGGCGAAAGTCAGCCGCGAGTCCAAACTTCCCATCGGGAGAGACCGTATAAATCGGTTTCGGTAGAGTACGCGTTTTACCCGTCGTGACGGAGTGAACGCGACAAACGAACGAGTCTCCCTCGCGATCATTCCACAGGACTTCATCCCGTTCACCCCCCAACCACTGCAGCATGCATCCTTGTTGCCATCCCCATGCACGGCTTGATCCCAACTGATTCCATTCATCCTCCTTTTCAGTATCGATGAAGCCGACCTTGATCTCATCCTCGGCCGTGGGAGAGCGACCTTCGAAGCCAACTCGGTTTGCCAGGACCCTTCGATTGGACGCGTCAAACTCTCGCTTATCGTAGTAGCCAAACCAATGATGAAACGGGCCGCGCGTGAGCGCACGACATGGCACAAACGACTCGTATTCAGCCGATGCGGTGGCCGACCGGACCAGAGTGGAAGAGGACGCGACAATCGCCGCCGCCGCGCCGCAGAAGTTTCTTCGATTTGTCTTAGACATGTTCAACCGTAGATCGACGGCATCTCGATTCCCAACAGCCGCGTGTAAACAAGTACATGTCCGCGGTGATGGGCGATGTGGTTGGCGACATACATTTGATAAATCATGTATCGCGGGTGGGTCAGCAGTGCTTGACCCCCAGCCAGCAGGCTCCAGTCCGAATGAAAAAGTTCGGGATCGCAACGATCAATGGCATCTTTCGCGGAAACCAAATTGGTTTCATGAATCTCGATCGCTTCGGCAACCGTTGAAACTTCGTAAGTGGAATGTGGTGGTCCATCGACGGGCGCGATATCAAAGGATTCTTCGTTCAAGATCATGTCGACCCACGACAAAATGTCTGCCATGTGGCTGATGTTCCATCGCAGCGAACGCATTCCCTCCTTGGCGACATGATCAAGTTTCTCGTCGGGGATTTTCTCCATCACTGACCGAGTCAAACCGGCTTCGTGATCGAGCGACTGCTTCATCAGCGACTGTATATTCATGTTGCATCCGCGACAGTTGATTCAATTCTCAACCAGCAACCTCACCCGTCTCTCGGGCCCGGTGTGCTGGGCTACCCCAATCAGTTTAGCAAACCGCCATACCTGATGCCGTTCGGCGGTCGGCCAACACGCAAGCGTTTTCGACCTCGGCTAACCAACGAAAAGATGGGCTTTGCCGAAGTTAATTCCGAACGCCTCCTAACGGCGTCGGAGTGAATTCCCGAGTCGCCCGATGGCTCCACTCTCATAATTTGGGGGACTCTGATCCGCGCTGAATTCCTGAAGACGAATGACCATCGTCTGAGAACCGTCGTCGGTCGTGAACCGTCCGATATGTGTCCGTGCGGGCCAGTTCGAAGCTTTGCGTGGTGTGACCCAATCGCAATGGATTTCGCGATAATCGATGCTTCGAGCCAACAAAGAGTCATCTTCCGACACCAGTTTTAGTGGTGGCAATAACGAGACGGCGTCGAACAACGTGATGCCTGCGATGGTTGGTTCTCGTAAGAATGCTTTACGTTCTGGCGGCCAAGTATCGAGTCTGCTATCGCCGACTGTGATAGAGCCAACAATCGACGCATCAGTATTGACGAATGCAATCGCTCCAACGCCGCGGTCACCGGGGAACCGTGCACGGTAGAATCGAAAACCCTCCAAATGATCCATTTCAAACTCGGACGACAACTCGATCGTGGAGTTCATGGAAATCGGTTCGATGATTGGAGCGCGCCACCCGCCAAACGCGTAGCCGGCATTTGCTTCTTTCGGCGCGTTGACACGATACTCCCAATCCCCCAGCAAAGCGATTCCCATCACGACGCCGATCAAAATCCAAAGTTTTGATGGGATCTTGAGCAGATGTTGCTCGCACTCAGTTGGCGGTGTTGATGTCATCAGCGATGAAGCCTGGGTCATCACGGTCAGCGTTAGCGATTTGCTAGAACAGTCTCGAGGGAACAAGCGGTTGTTGGAGAAAATGGGCGTTCAGCCATGGCCTGTGTTCGGTCACCAGTAGGCACCGCATCACAAGTGCATCGAATGAGTTTTCGGTGGGCCATACCTGCACCTCTTGAACTTCAAATCGCTTCCATCCATCGATCAGGTTCACGTTTCTGAGTTGACGACCGATGTCATCGGTCTGTCCTACGAAAAGAATGGAACTGGGATCCCAGAGGGCATACACTCCCGGAAGTTTTGCATCACTCAGCCGGTCGATACAGTCGCTCAACAACTCGCAGTCTGGCAAAGGCAGGCCAAAAAAGGAGTCTGCCAGTTTCTTTGCTGCCGACTTGGTTTTCTTTCTCGTGGCGAGGCGATCGAGGTTCCAGATGACTTCGCGATAAGAGTACGAATTCTCCGAGTCGTCTTGGTCGTGCGCATGAAACGCTGCGGCGATCGCGTCGAACTCGGATGCGGCATCCGGCGTGCACAGGATTGTCCGCAAATTCATGGCAAAGTCGACTGACACCATTTGAAACGCGATCTCGGCAGCCTCGATTTGCCCGATGATCGCGTCGAGTGAAAGTTTCTTCTGCTTTCCCTCCTTCTTTAACTCTCCACGATTCGAAAGTTCGAGAAGGAATTCGTTCCAATTTCGGGAATCACCCGGAATCCTAAGCCGTTTGCACTCATTGATGTACTTAGTACTTCGTTCTTCATCCAAGATCACGGCACTCGCGTGGGTCGCTGCCTCCGTCTTGCCAAACAGTTCCGCAGCTTCGAAGAAAGCTTCCTGAATCTTTAACTCAATCTCTTTGGTGAGTTCAATGATGGGCCGACCATTGATGAATGGAGTTCTCCGCTTCCCCTTCGACGTCTTTGGCGCGCTGCCTATCGGATCTTCTGGTCCGTCAAGCGGATCACCAACTTGACAAGTTTCCAAGCGTTCGCCGACTCGCGCCGCGTAGTCCTCCGATAGTTCCGTACCCACATAGCGGCGCCCAAGTTTCTTCGCGACGACGAGCGTCGTGCCGCTGCCGGCAAATGGGTCAAATACGAGGTCTCCGGGATTGCTGGAAACACGAATGATGCGGCCGAGGAGTTGCTCGGGCATCTGGCATCCATGAAAGCCCTCACGCTCCTTGAATGTTCCCGCCACGCGAGCGAAGTACCAAGTATCGTGCGAGGGATTGAATCCCATCGGCGGAGAGTCTTGAGGCCGTAAGATCCACGTGTTGTCCGGAAGCCTGCCTTTTGAATTTGCGCGGGTATCCGCATAGACCAACTGCCTAGCCGAGGGAACGCGCACCAGCGGATTGACCCCATTGAAGGTAAATTTTTCCCGGTCTTTCACGAAGTGAAAGAGGTGCGTATGCGATCGACTAAATCCACGGACACAATTCACGCCGAACGTGTAGTACCAGATGACCCAAGAGCGCGCGTGAAAGCCGATCGACTGCGCCGCGAGCTTGAGCTCCGCGGCATACTCATCTCCGATTGCAAGCCAGAACGTACCCTCCGGCTTGAGAACACCGTAAACCCTCTCGATCCACTGCTTCGAAAAATCGAGATAGTCCTGGCTCGACTGATCGTCTTCATAGACATCGTACGAATAACCGATATTGAACGGCGGATCAGCAAAGACAAGATCAACGCTCGACGGCTCGATCTGGTCGAGCAGTTCGATGCAGTCGCCCTGATGAATTCGATTGGTGGCAAGCGTCACTGTGGGGCAACTCAAGAAAACTCGGAAGGATCAGTGGTGAAGCGGGACAGCCGTGAATGCAAGCCTTCATCATCACCGCCGATTTTATCCTCGTTTGCGTTGATTACCCAGCGGCCGTGTCAAATCCGAGCTACGTACTGGCCGCTCAGCCGCCGAATGAGCTTGCGCATTTCTAGAACGCTGATCGTGGAGAGCACCTGATGTGCCGCCAGCCCGCTTTTGGCGATCACCTGGTCGATCAGGGTCCCCGACGCATCGATCAACTCCAGCACGGAGCGTTCCACTGCATTAAGCGTCAACTCCGAAGGCTGACGTATTTCGTGCCCGTCATCGTCAGTCACGGAACTGGAAAGCGGGCCCAACGCCTCCAGAACATCCTCGACCGTCTGCACGAGAGTGGCTCCATCGCGAATCAGCCTGTTTACGCCCCGCGAAGCCCTGCTGGTCACCGGGCCCGGCAACGCTAAGACATCGCGCCCCAGCTCCCCGGCATGGCCCGCGGTGATGAGTGCACCGCTTCGGTCCGGCGCCTCGATCACGAGCGTTGCGAGGGACAATGCCGCGATGATCCGATTTCGCTGCGGAAACATTCCGCCACGAGGCTTTGCAAATGGCGAATACTCCGACATGACCACGCCGTCTGCCGCGACCGCCTTCGCAAGACCTTCATGCTCGGCGGGATAGATTTGACCGAGCCCGCCGCCGAGCACGGCGATCGTGCGTCCACCCGCCGACAAAGCTCCTTCGTGGGCGACGGCGTCGATCCCCCGCGCCAATCCACTCACGACCGTCACTCCCGCCTTAGCCAAACCGTACGAAAGACGCTCAGCCATCCGAGTTCCATAAGCCGTACCGTGACGCGTTCCGACAATCGCGACGGCAATTTGGTCGGCTGGTTGAAAATCGCCGATCTTGAAAAACAAGGGAGGTGCATCATGCATTTCGCGCAAAAGACTCGGATAAGCATCGTCCTCATCCGTCATCAGATCACAATCGTGCTGGGTGCACCAATCGATGACCCGTTGCTCGTCGATGTGATCGGACGCCGTTCGAATCGTGTGCACGAGTTTCGGGCCGACGCCGTCAACGAGGCGGAGTTCTTCAGGGGAAGCATCCAAAGCGGTTTGCGGTGAACCGAAGTGACTCAGAAGTGAGGTGAGCGTTCTTGGACCCAAACCGGGCAACATCGAGAGACGAAGCAGCGCGCGAGTTTCCGGAGCAATCGTCTCCGACGCAACCTCTGAAACCGATCGTTGAATCGGTGTGCTGTCGGCATCGTGCGTACCGTCCATTCGTCCATTCCCCAGCGCGATGTCGAGCATCTGGTTTTCGGTTCGCCCAAATCCGCAGAAAGCTCTAACAGGTGATCACCCATGAGCGTAACGCTTCACCGGGTGCATCTTCAACCAAGCCGGGTCGGAGCGGCTAAGAACCTGCCGAGGCACCGCCCGCATTCAAGGGCTCATCAATGGCGGGATAGAAACCAGATTCACTCTTCGCTTCGGCGAGTTTCGTCTGAAAATGCATGACGACCGGACGCTCCGTGAGATGCCGGTTCACATGAGACCGACACTTCAACAAATGGTGTTGTGCTTCCGCCGGATTCATGTCCCGGTATTTCATCAGCCAACACATCGCCACCGTCGCACTGCGTGCTCGACCCGCTTTGCAGTGGATGTAGACGCAATCATTTTGAAGCTTGTATTTCTGGATAAACTCGACGGCTGCTTCAACGTCATCCAACGAGGGGAGTGTAAAATCCGTTGTAGGAATATGAAGCTGCTCAATCCCGTGCTGGGCGTAAGCCTCAACCGGGCCCAAATACTCTTCGCAAGTATTCACAACTGCGCGAACGCCCTCGCCACGCAGCGAAGCGACATCCGATGCAAAAGGATAAGCCCCCAAGATGACGTGCGGATCGATGGGATCCCACCAACGTCGGACATGGAGAACTTTGCCGAGAAGAAAATTCCACGCCAAAGTCGGCCAGAAAACGGTTCGGGCATACAGGCGAGCGAACAAGCTAAAAAACCCCGGCGGGCGGAGGGAATCAAATGAACGTGCCATGAATGACCGTGAACGCAACCAAAGCTTAATTCCGGTGAATTTGCCAGCCAACGAACGACCGAGATACCGATCGGGGGAGCTGGACCGAACATCGGAATAATGCTCAGACGTCTTACGAGCCTTTTCATTGCTGGCGGAATTCCGGACGTTAGGCTAGCTCATCTCCCCCAGCTTCCCACCGGAGTCATGCTCATGAAGCGTCCACGTCTATTCTCACAGTTTCGTCTGCTCTTCGCACTCACTGCAGCTATCGTCCCCACGGCAGCGATTGCGGCGGAGAATTCAACCCAGGGCCGCCCTAACGTGCTGATGCTGTTGGTTGATGACTTGAAACCAGCACTCGGATGCTACGGCGACAAAATCGCAAACACGCCCAACATTGATGCGCTTGCATCTCGATCGACGCGTTTCGAACTAGCGTTCTGCAATCAAGCCGTCTGCGCTCCCTCTCGTTTCACGTTGATGTTGGGATCGCACTCCACATCGACAGGGCTCTATGGGCTGGGAAGCAAACTTCGCAGCACAATTCCCGATGCGGTCACCCTCCCTCAATACTTCGCCAAACACGGCGGGTATCGAACGGAGTCGCTGGGGAAGATCTTTCACATCGGACACGGCAACCTGGGGGATCCCGAGTCGTTCAGCGTTCCGCACTTCAAGGAAAAGGTCATTGAATACGTCGAACCGGCGAGCACGGACGGCGGAAAGCTCACTCGCGAAGAAGCATTCTTCACCAACCAGCGACTCAACGAAATTCGTTCGTTGCCACGCGGTGCGGCCTACGAATCACCGGATGTTGCCGACGACGCCTATGCCGACGGCCGGGTCGCGATGGAGACGATTCGCCGTCTGCAAGCAGCCAAGACACGCCGGTCAGAAAAGGGGACACCATTCTTCATCGCCGCCGGTTTCGCGAGGCCTCACCTCCCGTTCAGCGCACCGAAAAAGTACTGGGACTTGTACGACCCCGAAACGCTTCCGATGCCCGTCTTTGAAGATCTTCCCGCTGGTTCGCCCGCAGCGGCTGGAAAACGGGGCGGCGAGATCACGAATTACAAACCCGTACCCGTCGACCGCAATGCCGACTTTGGTGAGCCGCTCAAACGCAAACTCATCCATGGCTATTATGCAAGCACGAGCTACGTGGATGCTCAGATCGGACGCGTGTTGGATGAATTGAATCGGCTAGAGCTGGCCGAGAACACCATCGTTGTGCTCTGGGGCGATCACGGCTTCCACCTCGGTGACTTAGGGATTTGGACGAAACACACCAACTACGAACAAGCCAACCGCATCCCGATCATGATCGCAGCACCGGGTGTTTCTTTGCCCGGTTCATCGACCAAACAACCGGCAACGAGTGTGGATCTCTTTCCAACGCTTGCCGAATTGGCGGGCCTGCCAGCTCCGTCCGGTCCGCAGCCCGTGGACGGTGTCAGCTTGGTACCCGTTTTGAAAGACCCTACGAAGCGCGTTCGCGATCATGCGTACCATGCATTTCCCAAACAGAAACTCGGGCGAGCGATCCGCACGGAACGCTTTCGAATGGTCGAGTGGAAATCGCACGACGGTACCGGACCCGCCGAATACGAGCTCTATGATTACGTTGAAGACCCCTCGGAAACCACGAACCTAGCGAAGACAAAGCCCGACGTTCTGGCGGAGCATGTGGCGATCCTGGCAACCTATCCCGATCCGGTCCCGCGTAACAAAAAAAACGGCCGCAGCCGACGCCCCTAGGAGAAATCAACGGTTTGATGACGTACGACCGGAAAGTCCTCAAGTTGGCGGAGCGTTATGGCCCGCGCAAGTTCGCCGGACGATTCCTTGGCCATGGAACTCCGTTTTAAGACAAAGATGTTAAATGGTGGCGTACCGCATTCTTCAATGCGAATGTCCCGCCGGAACGTCGGGAAGAGATTCGCAATCGCGATCTAGGGGACAACGCCAGGACGATCAACGAGCAAGGAGTCACCATCGTCCCACTCGATGTCCGCCTGCTGGAAAACGGTGAGGTCTACATTCGCGCGAAGGACCCCGACTACGCCAGCCCAAGGCCGGACGAGTCTCAGGCATTCACGGCGGTACAGTGATCTCTACTCGGCCGGTCGCTTAAACGGAAGCGAAAAGTAGAATCGGTTCTGTTTGAAATCAATTATCCCGTTGAATCCGACGAGTAAACCTACGCCAACGAGATTTTCATCAGAAGTCTTCACGTCGAAGGTTATCGAGTAATCCTCGTGAACGGAACGCAGGCGCATTTTGTAGACCCGCGTTGGAACGACGTTGAACTTGGCATTTAGCTTGGGCATCTCAAACTGCATCTGCTGCGATTGCTTGACCTCGGAGAGAAAGCCTCGCTCTCGAAGCGTGTCGGCACACTTTGGAGACAAGCTAAAGCAAAGATACGTGCCGGTATCGACCAGGAAGTCGTCGAGATCTGAGAGTTCGGTCGAGATACACATCGCGTCCAGAAAAAGCCTGCCATCGGCGTCTGGCTGACAACCGACGAAGGTCAGCCTTGGAGGTACCTGATAACCTCTGTCCGCGAGGAAGATACGTCGTTCCCTCGCAACGACAACTTTGTCGGCCAAGAACGACATTCCCAAGATGCCATCGATTTTCTCGCCGACGAAATCGCTCAACGAGGTTAGGTCAACGGAGAATGCGACATCGTCACGCGCGTTAGACAAATGTTGAACCCTGACCGAAACTGGCTCAACCATGGAAAATCCTTCGAAGCCCTGCAAACGAGTGATTTTCACGTCATCGAGTTCTTTCAACGTTGCGGGATCGAAAATGTTGTGCGTTGTCCCGGTATCCACGATGAAGTTGAATCGCTTATTGCCAATCCAAGTATCGACAGTAATAAGGCCTCCGGGAGTCGGAGCGCACTCAACCATCGGACCGTCCGCAAATAGCGCGTCCGGTTGCGGCGAAATCATCCGAAAAAAGACGAGTGCAAATGCAGCGATCTCTGGACTTAGCATTGTTAGAAACGGCCAATGTTCGAGTTGCGCAGGCGGAAACCGGGTAAGGCTACCCCCAAAACATTTCCTTACAAAGCGGCGACCGAATCGCAAATCCTCCAGAGATCGTGTTCCCTGGCTCCTTCGCCAGCACGTTTAAACATCCCACTCGTCGCCTCATCAACGACGCCAGAGATGGACTCATAATTTCTAACGTCTCGTCTTGCCGCCAAAACTGCCATGAGTGAATACCCGTACCGTTTCGAGGCAGAGCTGGAGTCATTCGATTTTGGCCGCGTCAATTACACCGTCGTTTTCGCGCCAATGGCCGTTGTTGAGCAACTCGAGTTTCCGGCGTCGAAACGGCTTCGAATTGACGGGGAGCTGAACGGTTTCCGAATCGAAGCTGCGCTCATGCCGTCAAAGGGGCGATGGTACTTGTTGGTTTCCAAACGCTTGAGAAAAGAATGCGCCCTGAGCTTGGGAGATGTCGTCAGCGTCGAATTTGAAGTCGCAGACCAAGACGCGGTCAACGTTCCGCAGGAGCTAACGTTTGCTCTCGAAGCCGACGAGCGGGCTTCTGCAGTATGGCGGGGTTGGACAGCAGGGAAGCAACGCGGATGGTGTTACCGCATTGCCTCTGCAAAACGAGCCGAAACGCGTGAGCGAAGGGTTGAGGAAGTTCTCGACCAACTCCGCGACGAGATAACCTGATTACGGCATCGATTCTTCTTCGCCCAATTCGTCGGCTTCGGCGATCCTACGCATCTCTTCCTCAATCGCACGTTGCTGCTCGTCGGTCTCGATTCCGTCATCGGCGAGGGCCAAACGCCGTCGTGCATCACGAGCTTGGACGTAAGCTTCGCGGCCGAAGACGAATGTCAAAACGAGTAAGCAGCCAATCGCAACAAGCTTGATCGCGACCCAAATGGTGATGAAGAAATAGATCCCTATTGCGACCAGCGTGAGTGACGCCGCGAACGCACCTTTAAACATCGCTTTCATCTGCGT
>JBCCOI010000043.1:0-23196 GCA_039025515.1 Planctomycetota bacterium | reverse complement strand
GTCGGGCAGCGCCGCGGTGAGCGAAAAGGGTTTCGGCCCAAAATAGCTCGACTACACACGTAGACGCCATCGTGGACGCATCGCGGGACGAGGGTTCAATCCCCTCCGCCTCCATCAAAGCCACTTTGTTAGAGATAACAGGGTGGCTTTTTTCGTGAAGTGATCACCCGTAGTTTTGACTCTTGACGTTAACGCTCGTGCTGCTTGAGCCCATGGGCGATCGTGCCGTCTACTTGCGAACAACCGCGGCGAGTGCCGTCGGCTTAGTCCTTGAGTTCAACGTTGATGAGATACGACGAAGTTTCGCTAGGTGAGTGGAGTTATCCGGAATGGTAGATGTCCACGAAGCGGCGAAGGATTTCCTGGGCGTGCGGCGTTGATTTGTCGCTCACACGTTGCTTGATCTCTTCCGCTTCGTGCGGCTCGAAGTATCCGTAGTTGCTATACGTGTTGATGCGCAGGATGAACTCCTCAGAGTCTCCTTCCGGATGGAACTGAGTCGCGTAGACGTTCTCACCGACGCGAAACATCTGAACCGGGCATTGGCTGCCGGTCATGAGTAGCGTCGCGTCTGGCGGCGTCCGATCAACGGCTTCTTTGTGGCCCAGCAACACGTCGATCTTCTCAGGAAAACCGCGAAGCAACTTGTCCTGTTTGCCGTCGTCGGTAATGTCCAGCGTCACACAACTGATCGGCTCACCGTATTGAGTGGTGACGGGTGTCTTCAAAAAGTTGCCCAGCAGACCGCTTCCGGAGCAGGCACCCAAAAAAGGGAAGTCAGCTTCGACGACGCGGCTCAGCAACTCATTGAAGTCGGCTTCGATCTTGTTCTGTTCGGCTGACTTCTTTTCCGGCGGCGTGCTGATGTCAAACGGACTGCCGCCGACGATGATTGCCGAGTAATCCGCCAAGCTTACATCGTCAGGAATCCCCGTCTTTTCGATGCGCAGTCGCACCGTCTCTTCGGCTTTCAAAAGACCGTACTTCAAAATGCGAGCGTACTCACTGTCGGACGTAACGTCTTCCGGGCGAAGTTGAAGGATCAGAACGGGTTTGCCCATGATCGAGGTGGTCGTTCATCATGCGGGTCAAGAAGTCGAGCAAGTTTCAGCACAAAGCGTAAAGAGCTGGTCATCGACGTCCACGGGGGTTCGTCGGCGTTCGACAAGTCTGAACCGCGGGGAGGATGGTCTCGCGCGAGACCATCCTCACTCAAATGCTCATCACCATGGTCACGCGAACAAGCGGAACTCTTGATCCTCGGTCCGCAAGCTGATCGGGCTTTCGGGTGCAGGCTTAAATGCGAACCAGACCGTTGCCAAAGTCACGTCGGGGTCCAACAACAACGGCGCGGCGACGCATTTCGCGGTACAGGTCAATGCCTGTCTGCCCCGTGTCGCCACAAATCAAAGCGGCAATCCCGGCGGCATGGGGTGTCGCCATGCTCGTCCCATCAAACACGGCGCGGCGGCGTGGCATCGGGACGCTCGACAAGACTGCGACGCCCGGGCCGGTGAAGTTCACTTCGCCGCCATTTCCAAATCGTTGACCGTTTGAGAACGATGCCACGCGACGACAAGAGTCCAATGCCGACACCGCCGCGATCGATGGACAATTCGCCGGCCTGCCGACCGCATCCATGAAGCTCGGTCGTCGACTGTCGTTTCCGGTTGCCGCTAAAATCAGCGAGCCGTTTCGCAAGCCGGCCCTAGCGGCTCGCTCGTACGCCATCGGGAAACTGGAACTGGTGGCCCGAGAACCGAGCGACATAGAGATCACTTGACATCGGTTTCGCAGTGCCCAGTTGATGCCGGAGAGAATCCAGCCGTCAGCACCCGATGCACGGCCATCCGGTCGATTACGTAGAACCTTCCCGCTGAAAATCTCCGCCTGATGGGCGATCCCGTAACGCGGGCCGATCCCCGGGCGAAGGGGCCCGCATGCAGTGCCAATACAGTGTGTGCCGTGCCCGTTTCGATCATTCGAATCGTTGTCTGGTTCCGAAGCCGGAATGAAAGATGCCCGTCGAATCGTCCGGCCACGGAAGTCGGGGTGACGCGCATCGAATCCGGTATCGAGCACGGCTACGCGAACTCCACGCCCGCCCAATGGGCTGTGCACGACGTTGGTCGCGTGCAGTCCCCAGGTCGCGACCGAAGTGTCGCGGAAGCATCTTCGAGCAGCTACCACGTCTCCGGATGCGGATCCCGACTCGTCCTGGTCCAGCAGCAAATCCAACATGCTGCGAGCACCGAGTAGGAAGTCGCGAGAAAGGTTGCCTCGCGCACCGCCATCGTCGCCGCCCAATTCCAGCTCTTCAACTAAGTCTCCGGAATCGGCATCCAACGCGAGATCGGTGGTGAGTGTTTCGGAGCCGAGTGGATGATTCCAATGTTCTGCTTCCACCACGACGTTTTCATCCTGAGGTGTCGCTGATGCCGCCATGACGGCGGCGTCGGGATCGCAATTCATGATCACCACACCGAGTTCTTCAAGCACGACGAAGTTCGCGTCGTTCGACTCACCGGGATCAAAGCCATCTTCGTTGGTATCGCTGGAATACATGACTTGAGCAGACGTTGCAGAAAGCCCAGTCATATTCGACATCGTCTTGAGAGCGGTTTTGACCGCGCTCTTGTCTCCGTCGAGCACGGTCACCAGCATTCTTCCGGTCGTCTCTCCTTCGGCCCCGCCATCCGCTTCGAGCCCACCCGCGAATTCGTCGTCGTTAAAGGACACGTCCGCTTCGACGGGCTTGTCGTCGGTCGTGCTGCGTCCGGTTGATCGCGTGCGTCGTGTTGTTCGTTTCTTTGCCATCGCATGTTGCCCTTCACATAGAGAATTGAGAAACTGAACGCTCGTCCTGAACTCGCCTAAGGAAACTCCCGTGGCTTACAAAAGAGAAATTGTGGTGACTTGCAGCGAAGACGAGGGAAGCGTTACTCGCGTCGCGGATCGACTTCGTGAAGTCGGATTCGAGATCGGCAACGTTCTGGAGTTTGCCGGCAGTATCTCGGGAAGCTGGAGTGACTCCCTCGATAAACTCCGCGAGCTTCCAGAAGTGGATGCGGTCGAAGTGTCCGAAACGAAGCACCCGCAGTAAAAACCCCCTCGTGTTGTTTGTTCCATGCCACCCTTGCAAATATAGTCCTGCAGGAGGGTCTTGGGCAATTCTGATCTTTTGTACAGTTCCGGCGTGGTTCTGTATTTTTTCCCGAGTTGGAGCGAAGCTGATGTTCGAATCCTCACGTGGGCAAGATGGCGAGAATCTTCGGGTCCTAAGTTCATGGCGCACATCTACAACTCCTCGAATGTCACGAACGAGTATTCTTGCTCTGCCACTGTTCGTTTGTTTCCTCGCAATGACCGCGGGCAGATGCTCGGCATCAGAGAATCTGTTTGATCAGGTACGTGGCCAGACGCGGTCCATCTCGGAGGAACGCCGGGACACGCTTTCGAAACTTGCCGCGTCGATTTCTAAATCGATTGAGCAACACGGAAAGGCCCGCGTCACATTCATTTGCACGCACAACTCTCGTCGTAGTCAGTTTTCGCAAGCTTGGCTACATGCGGCCGTCGAGCATGTTGGGCTAGGCGATAAAGTCCAGATCTTCAGCGGCGGCACCGAGTCGACGGCTTGTAATCCGAGAACCGTTTCCGCACTCAAGCGGGCCGGATTTGATTTTGATGTGAAGTCTTCGGAGGGAGAGAATCCGACATACTCGGCTATCGATCCGAAATTCGACACGCCACTGCTGATGTTCAGCAAAGTATTCGATAAGGCGCCCAACCCGACCTCAAACTTCATCGCAGTCATGTGTTGCGGTGATGCGGACGAAAAGTGCCCGGTGGTTCAGGGGGCGGCCGATCGGATCGCACTCCATTACGTAGATCCAAAAGTCTCGGATGGTACAGCCGAAGAATCCAAGACTTACGACGAACGGTGTCGACAGATCGGCTCGGAGATGTACTTCGCCGCGCTGCAGATTGCCGACCGTCTTGACGCAAACTCAAAGTCCCTCGCAAAGTAACGTCCAAGACCTAATTGGGTCGTTGAGGTTGGGTGAGTTCCGCGTAGACGAAGCAAAAAACGCTTCAAAAATGAAGGCCGTGAATAATCCGGGCTAGCCGCAGTTCCCATTTGGAATCACATGCCGGTGTGGAAACCGGAGCTATCGCTCGTCGGCTCAGTGCGCACGGTGATCTCAAGTCCGTGGTTGTCATGTGGAGCATGACCTGCGGTTTCGTTCTCAATGAGCCACTGCGGGTTGTTAACCTCCGTGCCATGGTGCCTTGGTGAGAGACTGTATTGCCATGCAGGAGGCCTCTCACAAAGGCACAGAGAGAAATACTTCTGGCCACATTGGCAATACCTAAGTCGCATCAATCTGACGTCGGCAGATTACAACTCGTGCGGCAACTGCGGCTATCGCATTGCGGCCCAAACCTAGCGTTTCAACTTCAACGCAGCACTAACGTCGTGCAAGAACTTGATCGCCGTACATCATTTCCAACGCCTTAGCGACGCGTTTGGCGATCGTCTTGCTGCCTCGCGTGTTGCTGTGGATGCCATCGTCACTCAACCTGACGTCGGGCAACCATATGCCGGGCGGTGCTGCGGGGCCTAGCAGTACGATCTGCCGAAGCCATGTGTCGGCGACGAGTTGCACATCTTGCTCGTAAGCAATCTCTCGTTCCAAGCTTGCGTACGGATCGAAGATAAAGCCACGTGGGATCTCCATCAGAACGACCTCGGCGTCGTTTGCGCGACACTGCTCGATCATCGCTAGGAGGTTTTGCTTCGTCGACGTACGGCCGCGTCCCTTAAGAAAGTCATGGCCACCGAGTTCAATCACGACCACTTGTGGATCGTGCTCGAGGACACGTTGCATTTGGCCAAGGCCCTGCGACGTTGAGATGCCCGAAAAGCCCAGATTGATGACGGGGACGTTGACCATCGTTTTCAACTGAGCCGGGTATCCATGATCGGGGAGCATTCCGTCGGTGAGGCTATCGCCGATACAGACGATCGGTCGTTCATCGTCCAAGGTCAGCGGACGGTTGCAATTTTCAATTGCCTGCCATTCAAGCAACAGAAAGATCCAGGCGCCCCATAGGACGATCGCGCTCGTCCACCAGCTTGGTTGACGATTCGATTCACGCCTTCGCTTGAATCGAACGACGGCAACGAGGGCGAGTAGTAGAGCAATCACGATCACGGCGGGTGTCCGAGCAACCAATTTCGCGATCATCACGCCGAGACAGATCACCAGCGGAACCCACGCGGGCCGATGCCATTTGGCAGACGCGGTGTGACAAGCGATCCAGAAGGCGACCATCCAAGGCATAATGCTCGGAAAGCTCAAGAGCGATAGAGCAACTACCGATGTTCGGCCAACGGATCGAAACAACCCTGACGATGTCTTGGAGCGTTGCGATGGAGCCTCACCCTCTGGTTCTGATGACGAGGTTTCATCGTTCCGCGTGTCGGAGGATTGACTCATGAACCCACGTCAACATCTCATTGTGGAAGGACGACGAGCTGTATCTGGAAGATACCTTTGGGCCGATTTTGCCATTCCACGATAAAGTTTACCGTAAACTGACCGGCATCGGTGTAAGCGGTGCATTCGCCGTGCCGAGCGTCGGCGGTTTCATCGTAGTCCAGTTCTCGATGGCCGTCGATCGATTGTATGTTCATACCTGGATGCGAATCTCGAATCACTTGTTCTAGCAATTTAACGACCTCCGCGTCCGTGCAAGATGGCAATTCGTCAGGCGGAATTCGGACTTGATAGCTGCCATCCTTGGTATCTTCGACAACGTAACGGACTGATCGTTTTCCCGCGTCAGTGTCCGCAACACATTCGCCGTATCGAACACCTGCATCCGAGTCAAAAAGAATTTCGCGATGGCTATGGAGCCCTTTTAATTCAATGCCGGGATGCATGCTTTTAAGAATCTGCTCAAGCAAACTTTCGACCATCGGATCGGTGCATTCCGGCAGTTTGGTCGGCAGAATCCTAACTTGAAAACGACGCTCAGAAGAGTCTTGCCATTCCACGACGAATTGAACCGTTACCGGACCCTCATCGGTGTGTGCAACGCATTCGCCTTGTCGAACCGCTTTGTCACTGTCGTAACTAAGTTCGCGATGGCTACCAATCGATCTGAGCTTCATGGAGAGCGGTGTACTTCGAATCATCTGCTCAAGTAGTCTCACTACTTTCGGATCTGTGCATCTTGGCGGGGAAGCTGTGTAGGTGGAATTGGGTAAACTAAATGCCCAAAGCAATGAAACGGCGCCTCCAGCTAACGCAATAACCGCATTCCTTACCTTGCGGCGATCGACCATATCCCTGGTGAGCGGCTGGCTTAGTATTAGTCCACAAGCCAACCCCGCGATAAGTCCGCCGATGTGTGCGGCCATGTCAATCCCAGGCGCAATCACTCCGAAAACAGTGTTGTAGACAAGAAAAGCCATCATGCTTTTCGACAGGTGTTTAAGCACCGGAATAGGAATCGTATCACGCCGAAAGGCGATGAGTCCTAGCAATGCACCAACGACCCCGAAAACCGCACCCGAGGCACCTCCGGAAACGACTACAGGATGCCAAGAAAGGCTCGCCAGACTGCCTGAAACACCTGACACAAAATATAGAATCAAAAATCCAGCGTTCCCCACCAATCGTTCCACGAGTCGCCCAAGGTCCCATAGGACCCACATATTGAATCCGAGATGGATGATGCCGAAGTGCAGGAACATGCATGTCACGACGCGCCACCACTGTCCATTCGTGGTCGCTGGTCCGAAATTCGCGCCCCAGTCCAAAGCAGTCTGGACCGTCGGATTTAAAATGTGTGCACCTGTCGCGCTCATCGTGGCGAAGAGCAGAATATTGGCCAAGACTAACAACGGAGTCGCGATCAACCGGGGTGTGAACGTCGACAGGGCCTGCTGAAAATTTTTGATAACTTTCGTCGAGGATTCGGGTGATTCAGTCATTCGTTTGGCACTGTTGAGGAGCGACTCCGAACGCTCCCATACGTCGTCATGCTGCTCTAGCTTGTCAGTGTCGTTTTCTGAAAGCGCATCTGCGAGGCTCCGCCAGCCTTCCTGTCGCAGTTCCGCAAAGCCAACCAACAGCGCAGCGTCTTCGTACCCCACATCTTTCATTTGCTGAATGGCTGCGGCGTATCGCGGGAGCAATTCCTGTCGAATTCGGTCCGCGGTCGCAGGATCGCCTGTTGCGTAGTGTTTCATATGAGCAACTGCCGCGGCCCGATTTCTCCTGTATGGCTGATCAATCTTGTGGAGGCGAATGATTAATGAATCGGCGGAGCTCGGTTGAAGTGTTTCCGTGTATCTATCCCATTCATCATGGGCCTCTCCAAGACCATTCTGCTCAGGCGTGGGTGGTTGCTCAGTGTTCATCCGGCACGCCGGACAAATCCCGTCGGCCATTGGTGCCACCCGTATGTCACAATGGGGGCATCGAAGCATCTCAATCGACATGACTGGGCTCTGAATGGAGGAGTTTCGAGCCCTTGCGGCTCGGCAGCCTGGGCATGCGAAAGCATTTTCCGCTGTGTTATTGTATCGAGTTAAATCGTCATGACACTCCATCAACGGTATTCGATGTCTGGATCGGGTTCGGATCGAAATCTGCTATTTGGCTTCCTGGCTCTTCAGAACAACTTCGTTTCACGGGACCAACTAATCACCTGCGTGAATGTTTGGTTGCAGGACAAATCGCGTTCGCTCGACAGCATTCTGCTTGAACAGCGGGTCTTGTCCAGGAACGAGACTGAGCTACTCAAAGGACTCGTGGACGTCCACCTGAGCAAGCATGGCAATGATCCCGAACAGAGCCTCGGTGCGCTTTGTTCGATCGATTCAGTTCGTCGCGAGCTGCGTTCGATTGCGGACGCCGAGATTGCGGCGACGCTGGAGATTGTGTCGCGTAGCGCCGATCCGGATGCGTCGCAGATTAGCTTCCATACTGAGTCGTCTGAGCAACGATTCCGCATCGTGCGTCCTCATGCAAAAGGTGGACTTGGTGAAGTATCGGTCGCTCACGACAACGAGGTGAATCGCGACGTTGCCCTCAAAGAGATTCGTTCGCAATACGCCAACGATCCGAGCAGTCGCTCCAGGTTTGTTTTGGAGGCTGAAGTCACTGGCGGTCTCGAGCATCCGGGAATCGTACCGGTGTATGGACTCGGTAAACACGCTGACGGTCGTCCCTATTACGCGATGCGGTTTATACGGGGCGACAGCCTGAAGGATGCCGTCGACCAGTTCCATAGCGAGGACGATCTCACATCGACGGAACGCGCGCTACAGTTACGCAGTTTGTTGGGAAGATTCGTCGACGTCTGCAACGCCATTGCCTACGCTCATTCACGTGGCGTATTGCATCGCGACCTGAAGCCGGGCAACATCATGCTCGGCAAGTACGGTGAAACACTTGTCGTTGACTGGGGACTGGCCAAGGTGGCGGGAAGAGAAGATTCAACCCGCGTCGATGGCGAGACAACACTGAAACCGTCAGGCAACGCAAGTGCATCCACGCAGATGGGCTGCGCAATAGGCACGCCGGCATATATGCCACCCGAGCAAGCTACTGGTAAGTTGAATGAGCTTGGCCCTGTAAGTGATGTGTACAGTCTCGGCGCGACGCTGTACTACGTGCTGACCGGTCGCCCTCCAATCAAAGGCGAGAACGCCAGTGAAATTCTTGAAAAAGTCCGGCACGGAGAGATCGCTCCACCTTCAAGCATCCGTCGTACGATACCAAAGGCCGTTGAGTCCATTTGCATGCGTGCGATGGCGACGAAACCCGGTGACCGCTACCCAAATCCGCTGGCATTGGCGGATGAAATTGAGCGTTTCCTAGCAGACGAGCCGGTCGATTCCCACCGTGAACCGATAGCCGTACGCGCTCGACGCTGGATGCGCAAACATCCGAAGTCAGTCGGATCACTCGCGGCAACGCTGCTGGTCGGCTTGACGAGCACGCTCGTGGTTACCTCCATCGTAACGGGAAAGAATCAGGAGCTTGCCGCCGCCAACTCCAAGCTCGACGAGTCAAACCGCGATCTGGAAGTGACCAACGAAGCGCTGGTGGCAAGCAACGCCGCCGAGAGACTGGCCACCGCAGAAGCGAAAAAACTGGAGGCAGCCGCGAAGAAGTCCGCCGAAGACGCAAATGCCGTCCTCGAGTTCTTTGAGGAAAAGGTCTTGGCGGCGGCACGTCCGGCAAAACAAGCGGGAGGCCTTGGTGTTGCGGTGACGCTCCGCGACGCCGTCGAAGCCGCCGAACCCGAAGTCGACACCGCGTTCAAAGGTCAGCCGCTCGTCGAAGCATCGATCCGGAATTCGCTTGGTTTGACCTACGGCTATCTTGGCGAGTTCGAACTTCAAATCCTGCAGCATCGACAATCCCTCGCGCTGCGCGAGTCCATCCTCACTGCGGAACATCCGGCCACGCTCGTCGCGATGAACAACCTGGCCGCTGCCTACGTTAACGCGGGAAAATACGCTGAGGCAGTAGCTTTGAACGAGAAAACCCTCGATGTGAGAAGAGAAACTCTAGGTCCGAATCACCCCGAGACACTAACCTCGATGCACAACCTGGCCGTTAACTACTTTGTCGCTGGGCGGCAGGAAGAGTCGTCGAAGCTGATTGCTGAGACTGTTGAACTCAGGAAGCTGCAGTTGGGCGAGACACATCCGCAAACGCTGATGTCGGTAGGTCAATTGGCCTTCAGTCGGATCTCTGCGGGCGACATGTTGCAGGGCCTGGCATTGCTAGAACGGGTTGTCACAAGCAAGAGGAACGAGTTTGGTCCGGAACACCCCAGTACGCTCACTTCGATGAACCAGCTGGCGCGGGCCTACAACGATGCAGGTGACATCGATCGCGCACTGTCGCTCTCCAAAAAGACCCTCGAAATAAGGCGTAGCGAGCTTGGTCCGGCCCATGCAAGCACGCTCGTGTCGGTTGGCGTTCTGGCTGAGATCTACATAGCCTCGGGAAAGCTAAAGCAGGCCGTGGCCATGCTTGAAGAAACCTACGAAAGAACTGAAACAAAGCTCGGACTGGAACATCCAAGCACTCTGGCGTTGATGGACAATCTCGGATCCGCCTATCAAGTCGCAGGCGATCTAGATCAAGCGATCGCGTTTGGCGAACGGGCCTTGGCGCTGAAGAAGTCGAAGCTCGGAGCCGAGCACCCGGAAACCATAACGGCGATGAACAACCTCGGGCTCTCCTACACACGTAAAGGCGAGTACGAACGGGCGCTACCGCTTCTCGCTCGAGCGTTGGAACATAGACAGACAAGACTTGGTTCGCGTCACCCGCGGACGCTTACATCGATGCACAACTCGGGGATGTTGTACAGGTCGGCTGGCGAATTCAAGAGGGCCGTGCAGCTAATGAGCCAAACGCTCGAATTGAGACGCGACGTGCTCGGTCCGAAGCATCCAAGCACTATCCTGACGATGCACCTACTCGCGGATTGCTACGTCAGTGTAGGAAAGTGGGACTTGGCTTTGCCACTCGCCGAGAACGCGTGGGGACTTGCCAAAGCTGAATTTGGACCGACGCACCCCAAAACGCTCGACATCATGAACAATGTCGTCCAGAGCAGAATGAGTTCTGGGAAGACTAACGATGCGATCTCGTTGGCGCAGCAAGCGTTTGAGATCGCGAGAGACGAACTGGGTGCTGACGATTCACGCACGCTTGCCATCATGAATAACCTGGCGGAGGCGTATCGTGCGGCCGGTCGACTTGATGAAGCAGTGCCGCTGCAACAGGAAACGCTGACGCTCAGAATCTCAAGGCTCGGACCCGATCATCCCGAAACCCTTAACAGCATGAACAATCTCGCACTTGGGCTTTTCGCGACCAATCAGAAGCATCAGGCCGTCGCGCTATGGGAAAAGACTCTCATGCTTAAAGAGGCCAAGCTGGGTGAAGATCACCCAGAGACGTTCACCGGTATGGACAACCTCGCCGCCGGATACTCGGCAACAGGACAATTGCCGCGAGCGTTGAAACTCTGGAAGAAAACACTCGCACTTAAACGAGCCAAGCTTGGGCCTGAGCATCCGAGCACGGCTAACACGATGAACAATCTTGCGGCTGGCTACTCCCTGGCCGGAAACCCTGACAAAGCAGTTCCGCTCCTTGAGGAGACCCTAAGGCTTAGCGAGACCAAGTTCGGGCCCGACCATCCCAGCGTACTCAAGACAATGACTAGTTTAGCGCGTGTCTATTCGTCTTTGGGGAGGATCGATGAGGCGTTATTGGTCTACAACGACTTGCTTCAACGAACAACCGCAAAGAGTAACCCAAATTCCCCGAGCACACTTAACCTGATGACCGAGTTGGGGTTCGCTTATTTCAAGGCCGAACAGGTGGAGAACGCGACGGCAGTCTTCGAGAAAGTCTTTGCCAGGATCCGCACGCAAACTTCACCAGGCGATCCGCGTTTCCCTCAACTGCTTAGCGCCGTCTCAATTGCACTTGTAGAGCATGGTCGGCACTCAGAAGCCGAGTCATATCTGCGCGAATGCCTAGTGATACTCGAGGGGCAACACGGAAAAGCTTGGCGGTTAGCTAACGTCAACAGCATGCTCGGCAGCGCACTCGTGGGACAGCAAAAATTCGAGGAGGCTGAGCCGCTTCTGCTTCATGGATATAGAGTGCTTAAGGAGAACGAAGAGCACATTCCCACCCGGTACAAGCCTGGTGTCACGGAGAGCCTTCATCGCCTCGTTGAACTCTACGATGCTTGGGGCAGGCCAGAAGAAGTTCGCGAGTGGGAGAAGAAGCTAAATGAAGAGAAGAGTGTCGCGACAGCGAAGAACATTAAGGAATAAAAGATGACGCTTGTTCAAAACGCTCTACCGACTCGTGCAAAAGGCGCTAACTCAAGAAAGACGCTCGAGCTACGTAGATGTTGGACGTGACAAGGCGATTCAGGAGTTTAGCACGGAGTACGGCATTCGGCATCTGGGTGGTCCAATGGTGGGGTGCGTTACGGAATCCGGCACGAAGATTTGGGTGAGAACGACAAAACCGGCAGAATGAATTTGAGCCTGCGAGCCTCGGTGGCCGCACGGGGCCTGCTGGAAAGGCAAAGGGGCATCCCGACGCGCTCTACGCGATCGATGGAAAGTACGCGTTTGGCGAGTTTATGTTCGATGCAACGATCGATGATCCCACCGTGACGTTTCGGCTAGTGCACGAAGACGGCGACGTGCTTTACGAACTGGTGCTCACCCAAAGCGAGCTGACACCAGGCAAGTAAGGAACGGTCGATCAGTTTCTGGCGTATTGGACGAGGCGACGAGTCCAAACGTCAGGACTCGTCCCCTCGTCCACTACCGCCCGCGCCACTTAAGCATCGGCCGTTCCTAAGCCGCCGCAGTGAGATGAAAAATTGGCGGTCAACGCTACAACCCTGAAACGTGCGAGTGAACCTTATTGCTTGAAGTGTGTCATCCACTCAAATCACTCATAGAGAAAAGTCTTCAGCATGAATCAGTTAAACCATCAAAAAACTGAGGAACGTTCAATTTGACGGCGTAGCGGGGAATAGGTTTGAGAAGAGAGTTTAAACCCACCGGTACGAGTTAGCCGAGTGGGTTTTTTGCGTTTTTTAGGGACAGGTGAGTCATGGAAACGGTCATTTTCTGTGGATTGCAGGGTTCGGGAAAGTCGTCCTTTTTCAAGGAGTCCTTTCTCGCGACCATCCTCCTCTCTGTTTGTGGTCCCGCATAAGAACTGCCAGTCGCCGTCATCGTCGTGCGACACGACCAAGACCGGGTGGACACCTGCAATAACTTGGCGAGTACTGATGACGGCGGTGTTCTTTGGTTCCAAAAATGGCCAGTGGGAATTGATTGCGAGGATTGGCTGTGCTTCAACCAACTGCGAGTCGAAGTCCGAATCCCACGGGAAACAGTGCCCTGCATCCGGCCAGACGACTTTAATCATCGGAAAATTGTTGTCCTCGTAGAACCAACGGGCATATCCAAAAAACAGAGCGTAGTGCCGCGAATCCACTTGACGAAAGATGCACGAGTAGCCTTCGAGGACATCGTCGCTCGAATCCCAATCCTTATACTCCTCGCCGGACTTTAGTAGTTCTCCGACCTGGTTGAGAATTTGCCCCATCACCTGGGTATCACGCAATCCGAAAATGCAAACCTCTGGTTTGGAGAAAGTATGGAAAAGACCAACCGAAAAAACATAGCCTGGGTCGTCGTCCTGGCCCTTGATTCCAACGAGATGCCAGCCGTGACGTTCGACGTCCGCAAGAAGCGTTCGATCGTTGTCATCTTTCGGTGTCGAGCGAACCACTGATGTATTCCAAATTGCTCAATTGGCTTGGTATCGCAGGATCAACAACTGACGCATTCTTAAAGTAGCCATCATGCTCCGTCGCGATCCGACGAAAGAACAGGCCAGTCATTCACCCTGGGATGCTGGAGTGTCCGAACCAGAGTGGATGTATGGTAGACGATCACGGATCTGGGTAGGGGGCCGCATGAGGATCGCACACGAAGAAGTGCGATCAAACGTTGGCGCAATGCGTCTCAGCGGTCATGTGAGACGGCAAGCCTCAATTGAAGTAACATTCATGAATTCGATCTTTGAAAAAACGAAGACCTTTTGCCTTGTACAAGCCAACTCCGACGAGTTCAGTAGACGATGGGACACGTAATCCAATGGCGAGATCCAATGGCGAGCGATCGATCAGGAAACGCAACGTTGGGGAATCTGCTTGCTTTTCGATTCACACTCCTCTCCATGGTGTTGCTAACAACGCTCATCTCGCTGATTTGTTCGCAACCACGCTTGATTGCCATATTTGCGTTTGTACTGCAAGTTGCCCCGGCGATTGCCGACGATCTGATCTGGATCGAGGGCGAAGACGCCGTCTCTCACAACATGCAACGACATGGTTGGTATGACAGCGTGAAGAAGAATGAGCTGTCCGGTCAGCAATGGCTTTCAAACTTCGGAGACAGTCAAGATCCCGTCGCGTCGTTTGAATTTGAAGCCGAGATTGCCGGCGGTTATGTGTTCTGGTTGCGGGGCAATCCCGTCGCGAGCAAGATGTCGGTTCGATTCAATGGCGGCGATTGGCAACCGGTCAACTTTGATAAAGCCGAACAACGCCTCAATCTTGCGATTGATTCAAAGCCGGACTTGCGTTTTATTGCATGGGTTCGATTTGGCGAAGTCTCGCTGAAGCAGGGCAAGAACGCATTGGAAGTGCGTTTCGAGAGCAAGAACAATCGCCACGGAGCATTGGATTGTTTTGTCTTGTCGCGCCAGTCATTCTTCCCGCAAGGGAGTCGAAAACCGGGGCAAAAGACCGGGCTTGCCGATCCCGGCAAATGGGCATTTGAACCCGAACGTGACACGTTTGATTCGAAGTCGCTTTTGGATCTGACTTATCTCAACGAGAAACCCGCCGGCAAGCATGGTCGAGTGCGTCGGTCAAGCGATGGAGCAGACTTTGTCGATGCCGCAGGCAAGCCGATTCGCTTTTGGGCCGTCAATACGACGGTTCAGTACCGTGACGATCTAAAGGCGGTCGAAGAGCATGCTCGGTGGCTTGCCAAACGAGGCGTCAATATGGTGCGCCACCACGGACACCTGGCACCGAAAGAGGGTGGAATCGATCGAGTCAATCAAAAAGACATCGACGCCGCGTGGCGACTCGTTGCGGCAATGAAGAAGCACGGCATCTACGTCACGTTGTCGCCTTATTGGGCTGTGAGCGTTAAATACGATTCTTCCTGGAACATCAAGGATCCCGGCGGCAGGAACTTGACCGGCCTGCTTTTCTTCGATGAGAAACTACAGGCCGGATACAAGAATTGGCTTCGTCGGTTGATGTCTCCGCAAAATCCATACACGGGAATTCCGCTCGCGAAAGATCCCTCGCTCGCGATCTTTCAAATTCAAAATGAAGACAGCTTGCTGTTCTGGACCGAACAGTCAATCCAAGGTGAGCAGCGTATCGAGTTGGCTAAACACTTCGGTCAGTGGTTGAAGCAAAAATATGGTTCCGTTGACTCCGCCACGAAGGCTTGGGGAGGGGCCGCATCGATCGAGGGCGACGACCTGGAAGCGGAAATCGTCATGCCGCAGACGATTTACCATCTGACGCAGACACAGCGTGGAGCGATGGAGAAGCGCCTCAACGATCAGTTGCAGTTTTACACCGAAACCATGGCAGCGTTTAACGCCGACATCGCGAAGTTCCTGACGGATGAACTCGGGTACGACGGATTGATCAATGCGGGGAACTGGAAAACGGCTGACCAAGCAAAACTCCTCGACGCGGAGCGTTTCTCTTACTCGGTAAACGACGTCATTGCGGTCAATCGTTACTACACCGGCGGCCATACCAACCCGACGGAAGGCAATAAGGCGGGCTATCTCGTGAGTCCCGGCGATACGTTTACCAGTGAGTCGGTTCTCACTCGGCCTGCAGATTTTCCGCTCGCACTACGGCAAGTCCACGGCCACCCGATGATCATATCCGAGAGTGCCTGGGTGCCACCGCTGAGCCATCAAAGTGAAGGCCCGTTTCTGGTGGCTGCCTACGGAGCGATGACGGGATTTGACGTTTTTTATTGGTTCTCGACCGGCGACATCGGTTATGGTCCGCCGATGGGAAAGTGGCAGCTTTCCACGCCCTCGCAGCTCGGCATGTTTCCGGCTGCAGCGTTGATGTTTCGTCGAGGTGACGTGCGCAAAGCGAGTCGCGCCCTGCTTGAGTATCGTCCGCCGAAAGATTTATGGAGTCGCCGAGCCCCGTTGCTGCCCGAGCAAGCGGGCTTCGATCCGAATCGGGACGAACGACCTGCCAAGGGAGTCACGGATGCGAAACGCCGCGGCCGGATCACACCGCTTGCCTACCTTGCCGGTCCCGTCGAAGTGGTGTTCGGTGAGGGAAGTACGGAAGTGACCGATCTAACGTCTCTAATCGACACCAGTCGCCAAACGGTCAGAAGCGCTACCGGCGAGCTCACTTGGAACTATGGAGATGGAATCTGCACGCTCAACGCACCAAGAACCCAGGGAGCAGCAGGAGCTCTTCGCAAAGCTGGCACGATCAAACTCGGTGCGATTTCGATCGATTGCAAGAACGAGTACGCGACCATCCTTGCGATCTCGCTCGATGAGCATGCACTCGAGACGTCTTCGCAAGTCTTGATTCAGGTCGGAACGTCATCTCGTCCCTACGGATGGAAAACATCGAGAGCCGGCGGGGGTAAGCTCCGAATCGAAAGCGTCGGTTCGAGCCCATGGAACATCGATAAGACGCGGGGCACGATTCGAGTGCGAAATCGCAACCTGACAGCCGCTTCACTCCTTGATGCCAATGGAGTTCCGCTGGACGACGTGATGCTTGAAAAGACAGAAAGTGACGTCGTGCTACGATTGCCGGAGAACGCGATGTATGTCGTGTTGCGTTCGAAGTAGCATCGCGTACCGGAGTTCGGTCAAAGCGACTTTCGGTTTTTCATCAATCGTGTTCGGCGGGCGAAGAACCATGACACGCCCCCGACCGCAGCGACGGCGGGTGTTGCGGTTGCGGCGCGCGACCAAGCCTCGGAGCTTGATGCGGCAGATCGAACAGGCGGCGTTAGTGAGCGTATAACGTCACGATTCTTCAGCAGCCCGTGCATGGCCGTTTTGTGGACCAGTTGATCGCCGGCGACCAAGCCCTCTGATTTCTCGATCTTACAAAACCGTTCGGCCGGCCGTTTGGATCGAACCATGCCGGTTGCGTGGTCAACATGTTTACCGTGTTCGTAATCATCCACGACGGCATCGTACTGTTGCGACTGCATGTAGAGCGTGTGGTCGAACTCCTCACGCGAGTGGACTTCTCCGTCATGAATATGGACCGTCGGAAAGAAGACTTGGTCTTCGAATCGAGTTTTAAACTTCATCGCCATCGGATGGGGTTTGCCGGATCTCTTCTCAAGTTGGAACACCGCGAATCCGTAATCTTCGTAGCCCGGGATCTTTTCCCAAGACTCTTTCGGAATGACGAAATGGGAATCGAGCCGCGAGAAGTCCTCGATCGACGGAACGAAAGAAGCGATGAAGTCACCGACTTCGTGGACCACGATCTTCGAATCGATACGGCCGGCGGTGCGGGAGAAGAGTGGCATGCTCGGTTCGGCCTTCGCCGGGAATCCACGCGCAAGATCGCTAAAGAATCTGTCATACCCTTTCAGCGACACAAACTGCACTGCGTCGTCGCCACTTTTAGGTACGACGGGCAACGGAAGAATCATCGCGTTGGCTTCTTTGCTTTCGAATTTCATTTGATACACCAGACTCTGCATTCCATCGCTCATCAGGCGACCGAAGATCTGCGTGTCGGTGACGGACTGAACCGATTGAGCAAAGCAGCACATTGTGCGAATCCTTTTTGGATAGATCTGCATTCGAAAGGGTGGGACTGTATTTAGAACGATTGAAATCCGAATTCGCTTGGCAAAAACTGATAAAAATTCTGCGGTTCCGCATTGCCGGCGAGCCGGTTTCTCGTCGTTTCAGATCTGATTGAAATCGAGTCGTCGTGATCGTCGCACATCACCCCGGAAGACCGTGTTGGCTACCATAAACGTGCCGAAGCGATTTTCGAGTGGTTGCTTCGCTTCGGTGATTCAGTTTTTAAGACGCGGCCGCGACTGGATTTGCAGTTGGAGTGAGTCGGTGAGAACGATTGCAATCTCTTTTTTCGCAATTGTCGTTTTCGCCGGCGTGCTGCCGATCAACGGGGCGGTCGTGATTGCCGGGTCGCCGGAAGAATCTCAGCGCCCCAACGTCGTCGTGATCTTGACGGATGATCAGGGTTGGGGAGATCTCAGTTGCCACGGAAATCAAAATCTGGCCACTCCGCATCTCGACTCGCTTGCGAGGGATGGCGTCTCGTTCGAGAACTTCTATGTCTGCGCAGTCTGTGCCCCAACGCGAGCTGAGTTCCTCACCGGTCGGTACTATCCACGCACGGGTGTCAGTGGAGTGAGTCTGGGTCAGGAGCGGCTGAATCCGGAAGAAACCACAATCGCCGAAGTCTTCAAAGATGCAGGTTATTTGACCGGCGCGTTCGGCAAATGGCATAACGGAACCCAGTCTCCGTATCATCCGAACAATCAAGGGTTCGATGAGTTTTACGGATTCACATCGGGGCATTGGGGGCACTACTACAGTCCGCCACTTGATCACAACGGACGCATTGTTCGGGGAGAAGGCTTCGTTGTCGATGACTTCACCAATCGAGCAATCCGCTTCATCGAAGCAGCGAGCCACTCGTCGAAACCGTTCTTCTGCTATTTGCCGATCAACACTCCTCACGCTCCCATGATGGTGGACGATCGATACTACTCGAAATTCGAGAACCTAGACCCAAACCCGGCGCATCGCGAGCCCGAAAAAGAAGACGTCATGATGACGCGCGCCGCGTTGGCGATGGTCGAGAACATTGATTGGAATGTTGGCAGGCTGCTCGCGAAATTGAACGAGCTCAGGCTTGATGAACGAACGATTGTCATCTTTTTCAGCGACAACGGTCCAAATTCGTATCGTTGGAACGGCGGCATGAAGGGTAAGAAGGGTTCAATTGACGAAGGCGGTCTTCGGTCACCCCTGTTGATGCGGTGGAAAGGCAAGATCAGCCCGGCGACGAAGGTTACTCAAATTGCGGGCTCGATCGATCTGTTGCCGACGCTCGTCTCGCTTGCGAGTGTTTCACTCAGTTCGAACAGACGTCTCGACGGGATTGACTTAAGTGCTCCCATCCTCGGCGAGGATGTCAGCCCGCCGAACCGCTCGCTCTATTCGGTGATGCGAGACCGTGTCAGTGTACGTTCGCAGCGGTTCCGGTTGGACGCGAAAGGACAACTGTTCGACATCAAGAACGATCGCGGCCAAACTCGAGATGTGGCGTTACGTCATCCGGAACAACTACGCTTGCTAAAGGAGCAACAAAAGGCGTTCTCCTTATTGGCGAAACGGGAGTTCGAGCGATACAAAAACCGGCCGTTCTTGGTCGGCTATGCCGGTTCAACGATTTTGCCGGCACGAGATGGAACGTGCCATGGCAGCATTCGTCGAAGCGTCAAATCACCAAACAACTCGTTTTTCACCCAGTGGAGCGGTGAAGACGGATACATTCGATGGCGAACCGATGTCTTGCGATCGGCAACCTATCGCGTGATCGTCAACTACACTTGCCGAACAGAGGATGTCGGCGTCAAGCTGGCAATTCGTGCGATTCGGAAAGAGGCAACTCCAGACACATCACAGCAGCGAACACAAACGGAATCGGTTGCGACGGCGACAGTCGTTCAGGCTTTTGATCCGCCGCTCTACGACAAGTCCAGGGAACGTGTCGCAAACTCACACTACTTCGTCAAGGATTTCCGGCCGCTTGAATTGGGCAGTTTGGATTTGAAAGCCGGGAAGACCGAGTTCCGTTTGACGGCTAGCGAGTTCACCGGAGAACGGGCCGTCGACGTCCACTCCATCCATTTGATCCGAGACTGATCAACGACCCCCAATACCTTCGAAGACAAGGCGGGAGCACGAAAATGGGTTTTCAAAGCATACTGGTGGGTGAATAGCGAGTTTCTGGATCGATTTGGACGGCACCACGGCTACGCTTTTTGAATTTGCGTTTTTGCTTCAGGCATTGATTTTTCACAACCCGACGCGTCAGCGAGGCGCGAGTCAATATCGATTTTCCTCGCTTACGCGTCGGGTTACGATAAAAACGCAACTTCAAAAGCTACGCTTGTGCGTTGAAAACCGGTGAGACGCGCCGACTCCCAGGGTTAGAGACTTGATGAAACAACTGCTGCCGATTGCTTCCAGAGTCTTGCTATCCGTCCTCATCGTGACCGCAAGCATCGGAGGATACCTGTGGTTAGGAACCCCCGAGGTTGTTAAGGAACCCGTGCGACCTTCGCGCCCCCCTATCGTGCAAACGTTTGCAGCGGTCGCGCACAATGATGGAATTGAGTTTGAAGTCGACGGGCTGGTCGTTCCGTTCCGGCAGATTCAGATGGCGGCTCAAGTTGCCGGACGAGTTACATTCAAATCCGACAACTGCCGAATCGGCCAGACGGTCACGAAAGACGAGTTGTTGATCCGAATCGAGGCCGACGACTACGAACTCGAGACACGTCGGCTTCGTGAAGAACTCGCCCAGGCCGACGCGATGATTCAAGAGTTGGAGGCAGAAATCCAAACAACGAAGAATCAGATCGTTTCGGGAAGAGAACAAGTTGAAATCGATGCGCGGCAAACCAAACGCAGCGAAGAGTTGAGGCGACGCAGTGCCGCATCCGACTCCGAGTTGGACGCGTCGCGCCGAGCCGAATTGCTCTCTCGAACAAGCCTACAGTCGCTGATGGATCAGCAAAACCTCTTGATGAAGCGGCAGATTCGGATGGAAGCCGCCAAAGCACTGGTCCAAGCCAACTTGGAGAAAGCGTTGCTCGCGCTCGAACGCACGGAAATTCGTTCGCCGATCGACGGCGTCGTCGTTACCGAAAGCGTCGAAGAAGACGGCTACGTTCAAGCGGGAAGCCCATTGATCACCGTGCAAGATACCGCTCAGCTGGACGTCACGTGCAAGCTTCGCATGAGACAGATGAATTGGCTGTGGCAATCGGCGGAACACCGAACGCGAGCATCGAGTGAGGACTCCCTCGAGTACGATTTTCCGGAGACTTCCGCAACGGTCGTCTACAGTCTGGACGGAAAGCAATATGCATGGGAAGGCGTCGTCGACCGTTACGATGGGGCATCCATCGACAGCAAGACTCGAATGGTGCCCTGCCGAGTGAACATTGATTCGCCCTCCCGCGTGACGGTCTACTCGGAAGAAACTCATGAACCGGAAGCGAGTGAACTGGTGAGCCGGTTCAGACAGTCGGATTCGGACGCTCCCGAAGAGATGCCGAAACGTGCGCGGAAACGCCGAAGTGTATCGACGGATCAAACGCCGAACCGTCCCAAAAGAGAAAACCCTGATGATGAGGACGTACAGCGTGGAAGTATGTCCCGTGACTTCGTTGATCCTTCGAAGGACGCGAATGCTCCCGTCCTTATGTCGGGGATGTTCGTTAGCGTTCGAATCCATGCCACGCCGCCGATCCCGCTGGTGCGACTTCCACAATCGGCGATTCAACCGGGCAACCAAGTTTGGGTGCTGAAGCGTGGCGTGTTGACTCGGCGTGAGGTAAACATCGCGAGTTCAAACCCGGAAGAAGTCGTTGTCTATCAGACTTCGGGTGGGCTTCAAGCGGGCGACTTGGTCGTCACTTCACCGCTCGCCACTCCCCACGAAGGAATGAAAGCGATTACTGCGGATCAAGCGTCAAAGAAAAAACCTGGGCAGCCCCGCCGCGGTCCGCGAGGAGGCTGAAACGATGATACGCCCAATCGTCCGAAGCTCGATAACCAATCACGCCGCTCTCAACCTTTGCATGATCGCGATCATGGCGGTCGGTTGGGTCTGCTTGGGCGCGATGCGTCGAGAGACATTTCCGGAGTTCGAACTCGACAACATCATTGTGTCTGTGCCTTATCCAGGTGCGGCACCCGAGGAAACCGAACAAGGGATCGGCCAGAAGATCGAGGAGGCCGTTCGCAGTATCGAGGGCATCAAGAAGGTGACCACGGTCGCCCAAGAAGGATCGGCGACGGTGGTCTTGGAACTCATGTCCGAAGGGAGGTCCTCCGATCGTGTCCTGGACGAAG
Source organism: Planctomycetota bacterium (assembly GCA_039025515.1). GTDB lineage: Bacteria > Planctomycetota > Planctomycetia > Pirellulales > Pirellulaceae > Stieleria. Next base: position 1,369 of record JBCCOI010000043.1, on the reverse strand, counting down.
TTCGAAGCGCGATCGATCGGATTCCGAGTTTCCCCGCAGAAGCCGAAGACGCACGTGTTTCGTTGCTCACCAACCGTCGGGATTCGATTCGAGTCGGCGTGGTCGCTCCGGATTCGATTGAGTTTGGGCCCGACAACAAACTGACCTCGGAAAACGAACTGCAATTGCGCGCCGTTGCGGAACGGGTTCGCGATGACTTGTTGGTGATCGAGTCGGTGGCTCAAGTGGAATACCTTGCGGCTCGTGATTATCAGATCGACATCGAAATTCCGGAGGAAACGCTTCGCAGCTACGGATTGACGTTGAGAGATGCGGCGGACGTGATTCGCCGTGAGAACCGTGAACTACCAGCGGGTTCGATCCGCAGCCAATCGCAAGAAGTGCTCTTGCGAGGGAACAACCGCAGGCTCCGTGGCGAAGACCTTGCCGAACTCCCACTTGTCACTGAAGAAAGCGGCGCCGTTCTGACCGTCGGTGACCTGGGCGTCGTGCGCGACGAGTTCGCCGATGGAATAGCGATCAATGTCATCAATGGACGACCCGCAATGGGACTCTCGGTCCAGCGGAGTTCGACTCAGGACTTGTTCACGATGATCGACGAAGTCACCGCGTACGTCGATGACGCCAATGTTCCCGAGGGTTACCGCGTGATGACGTGGTCGGACGAGTCAGTCGAGGTGCGCGGCCGGCTTGATCTCTTGGTCGGCAACGGTATCCAAGGCTTGGTCGTGGTCTTCGTGTTGTTGATGCTCTTTTTGGATCCGAAGCTTGCGTTCTGGGTTGCACTCGGGATTCCATTCGCACTGCTTGCCTCCGGCGTATTTCTGTACTTTACGGGTGAGACGCTCAATCAGATCTCGATGTTTGCGTTCTTGATGGCGCTTGGAATCGTCGTCGATGACGCGATCGTGGTCGGCGAGAATGTTTACGCTCACCGGCAGATGGGAAAGCCGTTTACCAAAGCCGCCATCGATGGGACGATCGAAGTCATCCCCTCGGTCACCACCGCGGTGCTGACAACGGTGATTGCTTTTGCCCCGCTGTTGTTCGTCGAAGGGCGGATGGGCAAGTTCACGTCCTGCATGCCTGCCGCGATTATCGCGATGCTGACGGTATCCTTGATCGAGTGCGTCACGATCCTTCCATGTCACTTGGCACACAAGGAGAGCGTGGTCTTTCGGATCTGCAATGTGGTTTTCTACGCATTCAAGTGGGTCTTACCCGTCGCGATGTTCTTGAACCGTTACGCGACTGCCGGATTGGAGTGGTATATCCAAAAGGTTTACCGGCCGACGCTCGGCTGGGCTTTATCCAACCGCTCGATTGCCATGGCGTCTTGTGCAGCGGCACTGGTTTTGACTTATGGGAT